>NZ_FOBE01000016.1:0-102049 GCF_900109475.1 Butyrivibrio sp. ob235 | reverse complement strand
GGCGAATGAAATCCGCGAGATGGATGATGAAGACCTTCTCGACATGGATTACTTTATGCATGAAGATGATGAATTCTTTGACGAGGTAGATTGGTAATTTAAAACCAACATACCTCCGCTTTGCGTGGCCCGGTCTTGTCCGGGCCTTTTAATTCAAGGTTTTGCCGCAAGGCGAAATTTCCTATTAAATAAAAAATGCGCCGAAAATTTTTTCCGACGCATTCTGTCATAATCACTTATTTCAAATAATTATTTACCAATCTTCTTAAGCTTTACTGAAGACATTCCAGACTTCTTCATAAGCTTCTTATACTTCTTATAGTTAGCCTTGGAAACCTTTACTACAAGCTTCTTGTCATTCTTGCTGAATGCTTTCTTACCGATTGAAGTAAGTGAAGCAGACTTAATTGTAACGGTCTTAAGCTTTTTGCTCTTTGCAAATGCTGATGCTCCGATAGTCTTCACGTTTGCACCAACTGTAACGCTCTTAAGCTTAGAGCAGTTATAAAGAGCCTTATCAGCTACTGAAGTTACCTTATACTCAACATTCTGGTGTGTTACACTGTCAGGAATATTTACTGACTTAACCTTCTTATCTGCAACTGTTACAAATGAAACCTCACCGTCAGCAGTTACTTTGTATGAATAGCCATTCTCTTCGAATTCTGTATCAAGAGCAGCTGTCTCTACTGTTTCAGCCTTCTTCTCAGTCTCAGGAGCCTTCTGCTCTGTCTCAGTAGTCTTCTGCTGATCTTCCTTCTTCTCTGTCGAAGGAGTAGTTGTTTCTTCCTTAGTTGTCTTCTCTTCCTCTTTTACAGGTGTAGGAGCAGGTGTCTCTTCCTCGTCAGCAGGCTTTTCCTCTGCTTTACCAAAATCAATTATAAGGTTAAAGCAATACTTACCACTATTTATTCCGGCATCAATACCAAACATAGCCTCTGCGCCAAAAAAAGGCATCAAAACGTCAGAAGCATGGTCTTCTCCCTGAGGAGTTGTCCGGTCAAGTAATTCACGTGTAATCAGTTTTTCATAAACACCAGTGGATGAACCTACATCGAAAATTGTTTTATTCTCATCCATTTCAAAATGAATGGTCTGTCCGGCTTCTTTATCAATAATAATATTACCTGCTGCTCTAACAACTTTACCATCCTTCCATTCAGGATTTACGGTAAAAATAGTGTTCTTACCAAAAAGCTCATTGTAATAATTCAGCACACTAATAAAAGCAATATTTTTTGCTTCCTGAGAAAGCTGGCTCATAGTTTCACCCTTATCAAGATCTTCGGAAGAAGGTTGTGTGCCCTTAAATACTTGAACTTTTTCTTTGGAAAAATCGATTACGACTGTATCAATAGATTCCTTAACTGTATTAGTAGATTCTTCGGCTGCGCTAGCCTGTGTCCCCACAAATGAGAGCATACTGGTTGCTACTGCAACAGCCATAAGTGTGTTGCAAATTCTCTTAACTACTTTTTTCATTAGTCCCTCCATTAAATAATTTAGTTGTCCCCTCAAGTCTTAAACATAATACGATATTACGTTTTTCTAAGCAATGCATTTTTTTACTAAAAAAGCGCCGGTATTATCCGACGCTTTTGTATTACTTTATCTTCTTAAGCTTTACAGAAATTTTTACCTTCTTAAGCATCTTCTTATATGATTTGTAACTTGTTTTAGGAACTTTAACTACAAGCTTCTTAGAATTCTTGAAGAATGCTTTCTTGCCGATTGTCTTAACTGAAGCAGATTTAATTGTTACGTTCTTAAGCTTTTTGCATTTAGCGAAAGCGGAAGCACCGATTGAAGTAATATTTTCACCAACAGTTACGCTTGTAAGCTTCTTGCAACCGCAAAGTGCCTTATCAGCAACAGCAGTTACTTTAAAGGTATTGTTCTGATAAACAACTGTATCCGGAATAGTTACTGACTTAGCTGTCTTATCCGTGATTCCAACAAATGCAACCTCATCAGCTGATGTTACCTTATATGAATAACCATTGTCCTCAAACTCTGTATCAACAGCAGGTGTTTCTACTGTCTCATTCTTCTTTTCTTTTGCAGGCTCTGTAGCTGTAGCAGATGTCTTTTCCTCTGCTTTGTTTTCTGCAGCCTTGTTCTCTTCTTTATTAAGTGGCTCCTCTTTAACAGGTGTGGGAACATCTGAGGTTTTCTCTTCTGAAGGCTTCTCCTCTTTTGCAGGCTCTTCCTTCTTCTCTTCCTCTACTGCAGGAGTCTCTTCCTCTGTCTTAGGCTCGTCCTTCTTCTCTTCCAAAGCCTTAGGATCGGGCTCACCAAATACTATCTGAAGCTTGAAGCTCCTCTCGCCGTTTTCATCTTCTATTGTATCCACTCCGTAATAGCCCTCTGCCGCCATAAAAGCACCTGCAGGATAATATTTTTTCTTCAAAAGGCTCTCTGTAATTACAAGTTCATATGTTCCTGATGCTGCACTTGCATCATAGGTTGTGCCGGTTGCATCAGTCTTCATATTGATAATCTGGTTAGCAGCACGGTTAAGAATCAAACGGCCCTCACCAGTGTTTTGATTCAACTCTGATTCAAATAAATCGTAATAGAAAAGCATTGCGGACAAGAAAAAAACATTTTTTTCTTCATCTGTCTCAGCAAGTTTCGCGATTTCATCAAAATCACCACTAGTTATAGGATGATTGAAGCGCTGTACTTTTTTCTCAGAAAAATCAATTAATACTGTGTTGTTAACTTCCTTATTATCTTCCTCAGTCTTGGGTTCTTCTTTCTTCTCTTCCTCAACCGCAGGAGTCTCTTCTGAAGGCTTTTCCTCTTCTTTCTTCTCTTCCTCAACTGCAGGAATCTCTTCTGAAGGCTTTTCCTCTTCTTTCTTCTCTTCCTCAACTGCAGGAATCTCTTCTGAAGGCTTTTCCTCTTCTTTCTTTTCTTCCTCAACTACAGGAGTCTCTTCTGAAGGTTTTTTCTCTTCCTTGTTCTCTTCCTCTACAGCAAGAGTCTCTTCCTCTACTGCGGGAGTCTCTTCCTCTACTGCGGGAGCATCCTCCTCTACTTTCAGAGCTTCACCAAAATTGATTCTTAATGTGAATCTAGGTGACTCTTCTTTGCCAAATCCGAAAACGGTATTAACACCATATAATTCATATGCGCTAAAGAGAGCCATATGAGCATCTTCTTCTGCAGACCCCTCGGAAGTTCCGGATGTTTTAAGCAGATCCTCATAGGTTATTACTGTTTCATATACCCCTGAAGCTTCTGATGCATCAAATACTGTTCCATTTTCATCAGCCTTGAACTTAATGTACTGACCTGCCGCTTCATCAATTATCATGCGTCCCTCAGCTGCTTCTCTACCACTCTCAAGTGTCATCTCAACACTAAACATATGATTATAGTTGTAAAGAGAATTGATGAACACAACATTCTTCGCTTCATCATTCAATTTCAAATCATCAATTTGGTCAAGCGCTTCTGTTGTTAGAGGCTTACCCTCGTATGTCTGAACTTTATTCTGTGAAAAATCGATATAAACAGTATCAACAATGTGACCATTTTGAATATCATAATAAGCCTTTGCTAATTCTGTTGCATAATCAAACGATCCAATATTGGTAAAGGGATTCTCTATCCCATACTCCTGTGCAACACCTGGCTCATCCTCAGCTGCCTGCGCCCCAATGCAAACATTAGAAAACATGCTAACTGCAACGGAAAGCGCAATTAGCATGTTACCCATACTACGTACTACCTTCTTCATTTCTGACTTCCTCCAACAAAACTTTTAAATATATAGCTCCCCTCAAAGCAATTGATAGAATACTTCAAATCAAAAAAAATCTCAATGCGATTTTTTACTAAAAAAGCGCCGGATTTTTCCAGCGCTTTTAACAGTTATTTCATTAACTTACAAATATTTTTGTTAACGATATATCATTTTGTGATTATTTTCAAAGTAACGTAATTACGTTAATAATTATCTTTTTACTCGTGCACCGGCACCACCCATAATAGCTTCTACTTCTGTAACAGTTGCCATTGTTGTATCTCCGGGTGTTGTCATAGCAAGTGCGCCATGCGCGGTTCCGTAGTTAACAGCCTTCTCTGCATCACCTGTGGTCATTAAACCATAAATCAGTCCTGATGCAAATGAATCACCGCCACCAACTCTGTCGAGAATTTCAAGACCGTTATAATCCTTGGCCTTATAAATCTGACCATCAGCCCAGCATAATGCAGACCAGTCATTAACAGTTGCTGTCCTTACGGTTCTAAGGGTTGTAGCAACCACCTTGAAGTTAGGATAAACCTTTGCTGCTTCATCTATCATCTTCTTATAGCCATCAAGATTGAGTTCCTTAAGGTTTGCATCGTTGCCTTCAATCTCAAATCCAAGGCAGGCTGTAAAGTCTTCCTCGTTGCCGATCATGACATCAACATACTTAGCGATTTCCTTGTTAACCTCCTGCGCCTTCTTCTGGCCACCGATTGCTGACCACATCGAAGCTCTGTAGTTAAGGTCGTAAGAAACAACAGTTCCATATTTTTTTGCTGTCTTTATTGCTTTAACAACTGTATCAGCAGACTGCTCAGAAAGTGCAGCATAGATACCGCCTGTGTGGAACCATCTTACTCCCAGCTCGCCAAAGATATAGTCAAAATCGAAGTCTTTATCTGTAGCCTGAGAAATCGCTGTATTAGCTCTGTCTGAGCAGGAAAGTGCTCCTCTTATGCCGAAGCCTCGCTCAACAAAGTTGAGTCCGTTTCTGCATTCACGTCCGATTCCGTCTGTCTTTTTCCAATTAATAAGTGAAGTATCAACACCGCCCTGAAGAATAAAGTCCTCTACCAGATGGCCTACTTCATTATCAGCAAAAGCGGTGATAACACCTGTAGTCATGCCAAAGCATCTGCGAAGTCCGCGGATTACATTATACTCTCCGCCTCCTTCCCATACTTTAAATTCCCTGGCGGTACGGATTCTACCTTCGCCGGGATCAAAACGGAGCATGATTTCTCCGAGTGAAACAGCGTCGTATTTGCAGTCGTTTTTTGATTTTAAGTTTAAGTTCATGGTTTCCTCCAAAACACCTCATCAGTCAGCTACGCTGACAGCTTCCCCTCAAGGGGAAGCCAGAGGTTTATAAGTTCAAATATTTTTTTGCATTTCTGCCACAGATATCCTTTACCATCTCGCAAAGGTATTCTTTGTCCCACGGGTATTCGCCGTTCTCTACCCAGGTTCCGATTTTGTTGCAGAGGATTCTTCTATAGAGTTCGTGCCTTGGGAATGATAAGAAGCTTCTGGAATCTGTAAGCATTCCGATGGAGGTTGATATAAGAGAAACATCAGCCATCGCATCAATCTGTCTTTCCATTCCGTTCTTGTGATCGCAGAACCACCAGGCAGCTCCAAGCTGCACTTTTCCTTTGATGCCGCTTTCATTGCCACAGAAATTGCCCGCCATTGAGGCAAGCATTTCTGTATCCTTAGGATTAAGGCAATACACAACTGCCTTCGGAAGTTCTTCCGTTAAATCCATCGCATTAAAAAGTGCTGAAAGCTGCGGAGCATAATTAAAATCATTTAGTGAATCAAAACCGGTGTCTGCACCTATAAGTTTCAAACACCTCTTGGAGTTACTCCTGAAAGCTCCTATGTGAAGCTGCATCACCACATCTTTACGGGCATACATCTTCCCGAGCTTTGTGAGCATATATCCCTTGTACTTACCACACTCCTCTTCGGTAAGTTCGGATCCTGCAAACTTCTTATCAAAAATCCATTCAACTTCTTCCTTCGTCGTATCAACAAAGAAAGTACTCTCAAGACTGTGATCCGAAACTCTGCAGCCATTTTCCAAAAAGAAATCAAGTCGCTTTTCCAGAGCTTCGAGTACAGAATCTACATCTCTGAGTATAACTCCCGCTGATTTGCATAGTCTCCCAAGATATTCCTGAAAATCAGCCTTCTCAATTCCCAGAGCCTTATCAGGTCTGAAGGACGGAAGTACCTGTATTTCAAAATTGTCTTCCCGGAGCTTTGTATGCCACTCGAGAGTATCAGCCGGATCATCAGTGGTACACAGAACTGATACCTTCTGCATCCTAAGCAGATTTCGCACGGAGTACTCCTTAGTGTGAAGCTTCTCATTGCAGGCATCCCAAATCTCTTTGGCAGTATCTGCTGAGAGCGTCTTTGTAATTCCGAAATATCTCTGAAGCTCCATATGCGTCCATTGATATAAAGGATTCCCTATAAGTCTCTGCACCGTGTCAGCCCAGGCAACAAATTTTTCATAGTAGTCTCCGTCACCAGTTATAAGTTTCTCCGGTACGCCATTTGCTCTCATAGCGCGCCACTTATAGTGATCTCCTGCAAGCCAGGCCTCGCCTATGTTGTCAAAACACTTATCCTCGTATATCTCCTTGGGACTTAAATGGTTGTGATAATCTATTATGGGTTCATCTTTTGCCGCTTCATGAAAAAGGGTTATCGCAGTCTCATTTCCAAGCAAAAAATTCTCATCCATGAATTTCTTCATAGTATTCATTCCTTCCGATTTATTAGCCTCTAACCTCTTTTACTATCTCAGCGGCCTGCCTTGTAAGCTCTTCAACTTTTGCAAAGTCTCCGGCTTTAATCAGATCATTTTTCACCATCCAGGTACCACCGCAGGCTACAATCTTCTTAAATGCCAGATAATCTCTAACATTATCCTTGTTGATACCGCCTGTGGGCATAAAAGTCAGATTAGTATAAGGTGCTGCAACAGCCTTGATCATTGGAAGGCCACCTGCAGGTTCTGCCGGGAAAAACTTAACAAAATCAAGTCCAAGCTCCATAGCCTGTTCCATCTCGGAAGGTGTCTGAGTTCCGGGAGTTATAGGATATCCCTTTTCAAGGCAATGTTTAACTACCGTGGGATTGAATCCCGGTGCCACAATAAATTTTGCGCCTGCAGCCATTGCTCTGTCTGCCTGCTCGGAAGTAAGGACTGTGCCTGCTCCGACAAGCATATCCGGAAAATCTTTTGACAAAATCCTTATTACTTCCTCTGCAGCAGCGGTTCTGAATGTCACCTCCGCAGCCGGAAGTTCGCCATTCATCAGCGCCTCTCCGAGTGCATGTGCATCCTTCGCATCTTCTAAAACAACGACAGGAATAATACCTATCTTTTCAAATTTTGCTTTTAATTCTTCGTACATTTTTCAGTGCTCCTTGTGTATGTCATTAAAACTCATACACAATACTAGATTTTCCCATGTACTTTTCACATTGTTGCATTTGTTCTTTGCATTGCAATTCTTGCTGTATTGCAATAATCACTTTTGGGACTGAGCACCTTTGCGGTTATATCTTCTGACTTTATTTATATGTCTCTCAAAATCGCCGCTTTCTATAAGCTCAGCGATTACCAGCTGATCCAGTGTTGGAACCGGACATTCGTAAAATCCAATTTTCTCTGAAAACGCACTTATGAGGTTCATCGGAAGAACCATATATGCGCATCTTGCATAGCTTCCGATCGTTCTCGTAAACGTATTTACATATATAACTCTCCCCTCTTCATCAAGAGAGAAAATCGTCTCTTCAGGTTTTCTGCTGGGTGTAAACTCGGATTCAAAATCATCCTCGATGATATATCCGTCCTTCTTTCTGCTCCACTTGAGGTACTCTCTCTTCTTGGCCGCCGAAGCAGTAACGCCACTCGGGAAGCTTCTGTAGGGAGTTATATGAAGAAGCTTCATTTTTCCGTTCCATAGTTCATCACTTTCAACGCCGTCGCTCCCGAGCTTTAGCATAAGAAGCTCCGCACCACCAGCCTCATAGACCTTTGCGATTTTCTGATATGACGGACTCTCGACGCCATATATAATGTCTCGTCCGAAGGTCTGCACTATAAGTCCGTACAAATACTCCGCACCTGCACCAATTATTATCTGTTCCGGGGAAACCTCAAGCCTTCTGGATCGTCCGAGGTAATTTGCAATTGCGCTTCTCAGTTCGTTCATACCGGTTTTAGGTGACTTTTCCATCACACGGCTGTCGTATTCGCTTAGAACTCTCCTGACGGTCTTTGCATAGATCGAATAAGAAAAAGCAGCCTCTCCAATATTTTTTGCAACACGAATCTTTTTACCGGGCATTACCGTTTTTTTCTCTGCCGAGCCTTTTCCTATATAAATCTCACTATCATCAAAAGACACAAAATACCCGCTCTTTTCTTTGGGAATGATATATCCTTCTTCCGCAAGAAGTTCGTAGGCATGCTCGATGGTTATGACACTGACTCCCATTGCCTCTGCCATAACACGCTTGGACGGGAGCTTACTTCCTGTCTCATACCTGCCTCCTATTATGTCTTCACGAACGTCTTCGTATACCTTTAAATACCTCTTTTGCTTATCCATTTTCATATTCTCCGGTTGTATATCTGGTTATATTAAAACATTACGTATTTACCATTTTTATACTATCAGTTTGATGATATATCATCCCTTCTTCATACGTCAATCAAGATTCCAAAACAGCTAAAAAGCTAGTATAATTAAGCATTATGAAAATACATGGCTTACAAAAAATGACATTACTTGATTATCCGTCAAAAGTTGCCGCAACCGTCTTTTTAGGCAGTTGCGATTTTCGCTGTCCTTTTTGTCATAATTTTGAACTGGTGGATGGAACGGCCGCTCCGATAATGGATGATGCTGAATTGTTTTCTTTTCTTGATAAAAGAAAAGGACTCCTTGACGGAGTCGTAATAACAGGCGGTGAACCCTGCCTCAATTCATCATTAAAAGATCTAATTATAAGAATAAAAGATATGGGATATCTCGTTAAACTTGATACTAACGGGAATCATCCCGATGTTCTTAAAGATTTACTTAGTGAAAACCTGGTTGATTACATCGCTATGGATGTTAAGAATTCACCGGAAAAATACAGTGATACCTGTGGGGTAAAAATCGATACAGAAGTAATCACTGAGAGCATCAATCTTATTATGAACTCCGGTGTAGATTATGAATTCAGAACTACAGCTATTAAAGAGTTTCATACTACAGAAGATTTTGCCAAAATCGGCGAATGGATTTGTGGTGCAAAGGCGTATTATTTACAGCAGTTTACAGAGCGTGATACTGTTCCGGATAAGAGGCTCAGTTCGCCGAGTGCGGAAGATATGGAGGCATATCGGCAGGCGGCGGAGAGATATATAAAAAATGTAATATTGAGAGGGCTTTAAGCTTCCCCCCTCATCCGTCAGCTTCGCTGACACCTTCCCCCAAAGGGGGAAGGCTTTTAGACTTCCACTTCATCCTCTTCAGGGAGGTGCACTCTTGAAATTACAATTATTGTATCGCCCTTTTGAAGTTTTACGCCGCCCTTGGGAATGACGGTTCTGGAGCCGCGTTTAATGGATAAAAGAATAGTCTGTCTGGGGAAATCAAGATCCCTGATAAAATGATCGCACCAGGGGTGAGTTTCTCCCAGTGTGACTTCTTTAAGATGCATCGGTACATCGTTTTTTATAGCCTCTGCCCCGATTACCACTTTATCTCCTGCTTCCAGTATTACATTTCCGTTTGGAATTATGGTATTACCATGTCTCTGTATCATGGCAATAAGCGCGCCGTGAGGAAGGTCAATGTCTCTTATCTTCTTATCAACCCACTTATCCTTCATTCCAAGCTGCACTTTAATAAAATGCATATCAATAGACTTTGCATAGTCTCCCATGTGCTTTAACTTTGTGTACTGTTCAACGAAACCTGCGGAAATAATACCTGTTGGAATGGCAACAATACCTACACCAAGGAATGCAAGCAGAATTCCGAAAACTTTTCCCAGAATTGTCTTAGGATAAATATCACCGTATCCGACTGTCAGTAGAGTAGATGCAGCCCACCAGATACCTGAAAAAGCATTCTCGAAAACATCAGGCTGAGCTTCATGCTCCAGAGAATACATGCAGAGACTGGATGCTAGCATCATAACGGCGATGATAAAAACCGAGGACAAAAGCTGCTGCGACTTACTCTTTATAACTTCTGTAATTACATTCAGTGAATCATAATAAGCATTGATTCTGAAGAGTCTGAATATCCTTGCCACTCTGAACATTCTGAAAGCAGCCGCTCCTGCAGGAAAGAAAAACGGCATGTAATACGGAAGAAAACTCAAAAGATCAATAATTCCGGAAAATGAGAAGAAATACAGAACAAGTGCCATGAAGTCTGATCTGTCAGGATACAGGCACTTGGAACATATTGCGCGTAAGATATAATCTATCGCAAAAAACAAAACAGTCCATTTCTCAATGCTGTTAAACACACCGCCGAAAGGGCCATTTATATTATCGAACGTAGAAAGGAAGGCTGCACCAAGATTCAATACCAGTGCACCCGTTCCTATAACATCATATGCAACACTTATGGTATCCCCAAGGTATCCGACGGATACCACCTTAAAGAGCTTTTCCCTAAGCTCCTCCCACTTTTCTTTTTCCACAACAATCTCCCGTTTATTTAATCATCTTTAACTTCATATAGAATAGCTTCTTCAGGCATAACAGGTCTGCAGAAATAATATCCCTGAATTATGTCAGCGCTGAAAAGGCGAAGCTTCTCAAACTGCCACTTTTCCTCAACACCTTCAACTATTACCTGCTTATCGATATCATGTACAAGCTGAATGACATCCTTTATGAAGGCTTCCTTACCTTCTACAAGATAACTGTCCACAAGTGATTTATCCAGTTTTACGTAGTCTACCGGAATATATGTAAGATATCCAAGAGAAGAATAGCCTGTTCCAAAATCATCCATCAGAAGTTTTATCCCCAGTTCTCTAAACTGCTGGAACAATTTATCAGCCTGTTCTGTTCTCTCAAGGAAAAGCCCCTCAGTTATTTCAATCTCAACGTACTTTCCGGGTATATTATACCGCGAAAGGAGGTCTCTGATAAAGTCCACATATCCGGTATCGCCAATCTGATTACTGGAAAAGTTTATGGAGACGGGATGAAGTTTATAGCCATCCTCTTTCCAGGCTGCAAGCTGCTTGATGACAAGTTCCGTAGTTACTCTTCCGAGTCTTCCAACCCAGCCGCTTGACTCTACAATCGGTATAAATACGTTAGGATAAAGGCCCGGCTCCTTCATTCTTACCAGAGCTTCAAATCCTGTAACTTCCTTGGTCATGGAGTTAACCTGGGGCTGATAAACCATGTAAAATCCGTCGTTATCAAAGGCATCCAGGATCTTTGCCTTGATCTTGTTTTCCTCACGGATCTTCTTCTTCATCTCCTCGGAATATCTGAAAGCCTTGTTTCTTCCGCGCTGCTTAGCTTCATACATAGCTATCTCGGCATTTATAATATGCTGATCAGGAAGCGTGGAACCATCGGAGACAGATATACCGATACTGCAGGATAGAATAATTGTCTCATCTCCTACAGGAATCGGTGTTCTGAACAGTTCAAGAATCTCATTTATTGTATCGGAATTCTCATCAAGCTGTTCCTTGGGTACCATGATAAGGAACTCATCGCCGCCGTATCTGGAGATCATCCAACTTCTCTCCTCAGCAATCTTCTCAAGAGAAAGCGACAGGTACTTAAGTATCTCATCGGCGAGCTGGTGTCCGTAAGTTTCATTGACATCCTTAAAATTATCAATGTCTATCATAAGAATTGAATAGACATGCTTAATTGTCAGATGTTCTCTAAGGTAGTCAACCGCACTTCTTCTGTTAAGAATATCAAGAAAATCATCATGCTCAGCCTGATACTTGATCTTCTCCTGTGTTTTTTCAAGTTCCTCCTTAGACTCTCTGAGTTCAAGATTGGTGGCTCTGCCGACAAGAACAGTAACATATGCCGACATGAGAAGGAATGCCATAGACAGGAAAATCATTCCAACAGCCGGGAATATCTTTCCATACATATCGAAGAAGGTCAGAGGTCTGTTGAATACTTCAGCATCCTTGGGAAGAAGCTTTTCATCTATACCGAATTTCTTCATGAGCTGATAGTCGAACTCTGAGGTATAGGGTGTTTCAATTGAAAGGAACTGCTCATCACCATGTCTGTTAGCAAGAAGGTCAGCCATCAATGCTCCCGCATAACTTGCCTGGGCAGTAAAATCCATGCCGACACTACCAAGAACACCATCACTCATGCCGCTTGAATAATTGCGCATAATCGGAACCTTGGTAGTTGCAGTTATAATATTGGTCATCTCATTTGTGGAATGAACCACTCCGGATGAATCCTTAAAGCAGGTCATATAAATGAGCACAGCATCACTGGGAATTGACTTTAATTCTTCATGCAATTTCTCAAAAGGAAGTTTAGCTATATTTATCTCATTAAAGGTATAGTCGGGATGCTTACTTTTCTCATGGTTATAAAGAACCATGTCAGCAAGGCCGGCAGGTGAATTATCATGTATGCCATAGTATACTTTTCTATCAGGCATCATCTTCATTGAAAGCTCTATTGTATTTGTAAGGTAATCATTTTCATAAAAGCCATACATTTCATAGCGCTCAACAGCCATCTGTGCCAGTGTCATGTTGTTGACACCAAAGAACACAACCGGAATATCCGTAAAGAGTTCTTCCTTATATTTCATGGCAAATTTAACAGCCTCATCGTCTGCCAGAATAACGCCATCATAATCATTTTTTAAATTAACTCTTTGAATAAAGTAATTGTGAAAAGTCTCGACATCCTCATTGGATGCATGCTTCTTGGCATCCATGAACATAACATCAAATTCTATACCGTTAGGATCGAGGCTCTGTCTAAGTCCCTCTATCTGCGGCTCAAATGTGTAATACTGGGAAGTATAAGAAGACAGCAAAAGAACTCGATGCTGGACCTCTCCTTTGTAAACAGGACCATCCATCGAGGTATTATCATCAGTCGTCACAAACTGCCGAAGGAACATGACGGCAACCAGCAGACAAATGACGCTAAGCACTATAAATACCGTACGTATTTTTTGCAGTACCGACTGTTTCGTCATAAAAACACCGACCCTTAGTGATATAGATAATTCTACCACTTTAAGGGCCGGTGCATTATTAACTAAGGCTTATGTATGTTTAAATATTGTTAAAGAATACATAAACAATTTATAAATCAATAACAATCTCTTATCCTTCGATCATTATTGTCTTCTTCTCAGGAACCTTCGCCTGTTCTTTCTTAGGTACATTGAGACTAAGTACGCCATGTCTGAAGGTTGCCTTGATATCTTCCTCAGTAATGTTATCTCCTACATAGAAGCTTCTCTGCATTGAGCCCTGATAGCGCTCCTGTCTGATGATCTTACCCTTATGGTTCTTCTCATCCTTATCAAGTCCCTTGGTGGCACTTATGGTAAGGTAACCATTGTCGAGTTCAAGGCTGATATCTTCCTTCTTAAAGCCGGGCAGATCAATATCTACTTCATAATGATCCTCATTGTCATGGACATCTGTCTTCATAAGCCTGTCGGCATGCCTGCCATAGAGCTTCCTCTCGGTGTTGTCAAACTCATTAAACATCGGGAAATCGAACCAGTTATCAAACAAATTCTCCTCAAAAATACTAGGCATCAACATAATAATTACCTCCTTATATATGAATGAAATTATAAACTTTGAGCAGCGGAACCGGAGTCATTACAATTATTATTGCTCCCTTTATTTCTGTTCCCTTGTTCTATAACTGTTATAACACTTGTTAGCACTCTTGTCAAGTGAGTGCTAATTATTTTTTTTAAATAATCCACATGCCTGAAAACATGCGGATTACAGCGACTCGTCACTTTGAAATGTTGAATTTCATCATCACTAATATGCCCCCTTATTTATCGCACGAATTGCTTCCGACTGAATATCACGATTATATGATAGCATAGGTGCAACATCTTTTCCCCTTACTCTCCTGTCCGCATAATTGCGTGTAAGCTTTACGACAAGCGGTGATAAAACAAGAACGCCTATAAGATTAGGTATCATCATAAGTCCATTGAAGGTATCGGAAATATCCCAGACAAGAGATGATTCCATTACAGCTCCAAAGACCATAAGAATAATAAATATAAATCGGTATATTTTCGCCCACGTAACACCGATCAGATATTCCACAACTTTCGCTCCGTAATATGACCATCCCATAACAGTTGTAAATGCAAATAACGTTATTATAATAACCACAAATATTTCTCCGGGGCGACCAAGTACCTGGTTAAAAGCATGTGCAACCAAAGTTGCATCATCAGTACCTACTACAGTCAGACCTGTATTAAGATCAATCGCGCCTGAACTCAGTACTACAATTGCAGTAATTGTACAGATAATAATGGTATCCAGAAATACTTCTGCCATTCCCCACATCCCCTGCTTCACAGGTTCCCTGGCACAGGTATTAACATGAGCCATTACTGAAGAGCCGAGTCCTGCTTCGTTTGAGAAGACACCTCTCTTACATCCGCTTTTTATTGTATTCATCGCTACCTGGACCGCTGTCCCAACCGCTCCGCCTTTCAAGGCATCAGGACCAAGTGCAAAGTGAAATATCGATCTGAATACAGCCGGAATAGCCTCGATATTGCATAAGATAATGATTAGGCACCCGGCAATATAAGCTATTGACATTACAGGTACCAGTGTCTCGGAGACATACGCCAGTCGTCTGAATCCTCCCATTATAATCACAGCTCCGACAAGCATAAGTACAACGCCAATCCACCAGTCCAATATAGGGGCACCCCAGAAGGTTCCCATATCAACATCGGCAAGAAATGCGGCCTCCATATTTAGTGTTATCTTATTTATCTGACTGAGATTCCCTATTCCAAAGGATGCAAGTACTGTAAAAATACAGAAGGCAACAGCCAGTATTTTTCCAATCTGCTTACATTTTTTTATACTTCCAAGTCCGTCTTCAAGGTAATACATAGGGCCTCCGGACCATGCACCTTCAGAATTTCTTCTCCTGTAATATAGTCCCAGTACGTTTTCCGAGTACTTGGTCATCATCCCAAGAAATGCCGCTATCCACATCCAAAATACAGCTCCCGGTCCTCCTACGCAGATAGCCGTGGATACTCCCGCAATATTTCCTGTACCTATTGTTGAGCAAAGTGCCATACAAAATGCACGAAACTGTGACAAAGCACCTGCATCATTGATAATGCGGGCTTCACCCTTTATCGCTCCAAATGTCTTTCCCCACCAGTGACGTAAATGCGCAACCTGAAAAACACCGGTAATAAACGTGCAAATCAGACCGGTACCAAGCAAAAGTACCAGTCCGAAAGTTCCCCATGCAAAGGAATTAACCGCATCATTAATCCGAGTGATAGTTTCCATAATAATTTACAGATCCTTTCAATTACTGAGGATTAATCAGATTTGTGATTCCATCATAGTCATACTTCGAAGCAAATTTTTTTATCTCAGCAATTTTATCTTTATCCTCATTAGGCACGTCATAATCAGAAAGTTCCAAAAGCGCCTCTTCTATGGCGTCGCTGTCCATATTATCTGCAGCTTCCGCAACGGCCTCATAAACACTCTCCATAAGGAAAGCATCCGCCATCGGCTTTGTCTCGCCGGCATCACTGCTGCTTTCCTTGCTTTCATAAAGCGGTGAAAGTATATTGGTATATTCCAGATACTTTTCCATAAAATCTTCATAGTTATCACGTATAAATTCTATGTTTCCTTCTTTCCCTGCCATCTCAAGGGCTTCCGCCTTCTTTGACAGTTCCATGGCCCCAACCAGCTTAGAAGAACTCTTTAATGCATGTATTTTAATCGTGAAGTTTTGCCAGTCCTCACCTTCAAATGCATTCTTTAATTCTTCTGATCTTTCATCTATGGAATCATAGAATATTTTCAGTACCATTTTAAAGGAATCCTCGGAACCGCTGTTTTGTATAGCAATTTCTCCATCTATCCCTTCAAGACTCTCATACCAGGCGGGCTCATCACTCTCAGCTGCCCCCGCCCCTTTCGCGGTGCTTTCGGCACCTGTGTTAGTGGCTGCCTGCTCTTCAATATCATTCATAATGCCCTCATCCATATCTACCGGAAGTATGGATGAAACATTATAAGATTTATTACCCTTAATAAAATACAGAATACCAAAAGAGCCGGGGCCGCAGTTTGAAGAAATTGCAGCAGAAGCCTGTTGGAATACCACATTTTCGAAATAAGCAAAGCGACTGATTTCCTTCTTGATTCTAAGAAGTGTATCTTCATCAAGGTCAACATAGGTAATAAATACAACGTCGGAATCCGGAATCTGATCAACCGGGAAGGCTCTTCTGATATAGCTTTTGTATGCAGTCCATCTGTTTCCTATCATAAGTCCGCCTATTCCCGTCAGATCATCCTTGATTTTAAGGCAGGGTCTGATGCTCATAGATTCTGCCACTCTGTTCATACCGGCACTTATACGGCCGTTACGCATCATGAAATCAGTGCTGTCAACAATAAAGCTACACTTAAGCCTTTTCTTTACATACTCAAGTTCGGCTACAATCTCTTCTACCGGTGTATCCCTTTGTGCGAGCTTAATTGCTATAAGTACAAGTATTCCAAGTGTACTGGAAAGTGATTCTGAATTGATTACCGTCACATTATCAAAAGCTTTTGAAGCCTCCATAGCTCTGTAATAATCATCGCTCATGCTGGTAGTAAGCGCGATATATATCATATGATGTGCTGAACGCAACTGGTCCGCAAAGAATTCCGTGTATTCCAGGGTTTCAGGAGGTGATGAAAGTGCTTTTTTACCACTTTTAATATATTTTACAAGCTCATCAGCACCGATCTGTATACCATCCTTGAAAATACCGTCCTCTGTCTTAATAACAAACGGAAGTATCGGAAGTCTGGAATCACGCATCACCACATCTGGCAAATCACACATACTGCTGGTTCCGATAATAACCGGTGCTTTTCTGCTATACCCCGCAGTAGCATTTGTGCTTCCCTCCATACGCTGAGCACGATTTTTGATATTCAGTTTTTCAGTCGGAATATGATGAATGAGCGTCTCTTCAAGAGCATCACCGGATACGGGCTTTATAAGATACCCATCAAATCCCGAATGATTGTAGAGCTCCTTGTTTTCGCTTCCGGCATTTGCAGTTAAAACAACAACGGAGGTCATCTGATTAAGACCACCAACCTGCGAACGAATTCCTTTCAGGCATTCTATACCATCCATTTCAGGCATCAGATGATCCATAAGAATAACATCGTAGTGTGTCTTTAATGTCGCTTCAAGCGCATCCTTACCGCTGATTGCAGTATCTACGCGCATTTTTGTACCAAGAAGAAGCTTTTTCTCAACTTCGAGGTTCATAATATTGTCATCTACTATAAGTACACAAGCATCCGGAGCGGTAAAGCGGCTTTCGTAAGCATGCTTTTTAACCTTACCGAAATTCTGAATACTCAGTTCTCCAATAGCTGAGGAATCGGATACTCCCTGCTTGAGCATTACATTAAAGGTAGTGCCTTCACCATAAACACTGTTAACTGATATGGTTCCGTTCATGAGCTCCACAAGCTGTTTTACGATACTAAGACCCAATCCCGTACCTTCTATATGTCTGTTTTTCTCTTCATCAACTCGCTTGAAAGCATCAAAAAGATAGGGTATGGCATCTTTTTTTATACCCATTCCCGTATCAGTTACAGAGATGCGAAGCATTACAAAATCATCACCGGCTACTTCGCTCTCTATATGCAGTCCAACAGATCCTTCCTTTGTATATTTGACTGCATTATTTAACAGATTGATAAGAATCTGCTTTATGCGCACTTCATCACCGTAAAGGACACTCGGCACACCGGGGTCTACACTGACATCCATTTTTAAGCCTTTTTCCTGAGCGCGAAGCCAGACCATATTTACAATCTCTGACATCATATCGCCCACCCTGTAATCTACCTGGACGATATCCATACTGCCGGCTTCCATCTTGGAAAAGTCCAAAATATCATTTATAAGTGCAAGCAGCATCTTTCCCGCACCCTGAATACCTGTTGCATCCTTTACTACTTCATCGGATATATTTTCTTCTCTGAGAATCAGCTCATTTAAGCCAAGAATGGAATTTATAGGAGTCCTGATCTCATGGCTCATACTTGAAAAGAAACGATTCTGTGAACGGTTTAATTCCTCTGCTCTCTCTGCTTCCTTTCGTGCCCTCTCATTTTCCTGGTTAAACATTCTGTTCTGGAATAAGACCATGACAAAGCAGACAAGGCTGACCAGCATCAGTGAAAGGAATGAATCCATATAGAACATTGCCCGGCTATGCTGCGGAACCAGTTCCGGATGGAAATACTCCACAAGATAACATAAAAGTGAAAGAATAAACAAAAGTGTCAGCATTATAACTCGCCATATACCGGATATTACAAGTCCCACGTACATGAAAGCAAAAATAATCCAAAGGACACCCCCGCCTTCTACACCGCCGCCAAAGAAAAATATTCCGGGCAGAATGGCAAATACCACCCCGATAATTATAAGTCTGATTGCAATCTGAATTTTGTTCCTATAAAGGCATGAAAAGGTTACAGCCGGAACTAATATGATAGTGGCTGTCAGAATAATTATCTCGTATATGTTTTCACCGATAATAATATCCGCGATAAGTGCCATAGCTACAGCAATATCGGAAATTATCGTAAGAAGCACAAAGATTCTCTCTGAAAAATTGCGCTCAGTATCACTTATCATTGAAAACAGTTTCTTTATCTTCTTAAAAAATGTCATTGCTTAGCACCTCCCTCGGTAGATCCCGTCCGGGAAAGGACACGTGACATTACGCGTTCAAACTCAATAAGATTGATGGGTTTTCCTACAAAACCATCGAAGCCCTCATTAGCGAACATTTCTCTTGCTCCGGAAACCACATTGGCTGTAAGTGCTATTACAGTAATTGTTCTGCCCTTTTCTTCCGCAGCAAATTTAATTCGATGCATAGCCTCAACGCCATCCATTTCAGGCATCATATGATCCATAAATACTATGTCATAATCATTATTCTTGAATTTAGTAATAGCTTCTTTACCGCTTTTTGCAGTTTCTATGACCATTCCATAGTCTTCAAACAGGCCGGTTGCCACAACCAAATTCATCGGCTCATCGTCTACAACGAGCGCTTTAAGGCCGCTTATGTTCGGACGCTCAACCGAATCAATAAGCTCGATGTCTTCAGCATTAAGTCCCTCGTTTAGGATTTTAACAACAGGATACGCATAAAGAGGCTTAGGCATTATCATTACGCGGCTTCCGGGATTTGTCTTAAAGCCATGATCTGCGGATACGGCAATAACTACATCGCCTTTACTAAGTTCATCGAAATATTCAGAATTCTCCAGATATTCCTCCTGCCCCATAAAAATGAATGTCACGTTAAGCTTTTGCCTGAGCCTCTCAATATCGTGTATTGTTTCAGCAGGATAAAGCGGCACATGAATACCTGCCGCAAGATTAGTAGCCATTGCACGGTAAAAATCGCGCACCTTCGCTACAAGGTACTTATCAGATCTTACATGGAACAAAATATCACCGCTAAAGGAATCATCTATTTTCAGACATGGTGTTGCATCCACTACCTTCTGAGGGATTGTAACTCTGACGGTAGTACCTTTTCCGATGTCGCTCTCTATTTTCACAAATCCATCCATTCTGTGGACGAATCCGTATACAATAGACAGTCCAAGGCCCACACCGCCTGAACTTCTGTTTCTTTTCTTATTTGCCTGGTACAATCCGTTGGATGCTGTCGCAATTGCTTTACGACTCATTCCGATTCCGGTATCCGTAACCTCAATGCACAGATTTACACCGTATTCCATCTTTTCCGAAAAAAGTCTGACGAAGATTCCGCCCTGCCTTGTGAATTTCAGGGCATTTCCCAAGAGATGGTGGAATATTTTATGAAGCTTTTTTACATCACCACACATCATAGTCGGAACGTCGGGTGACATATCAACTATGAGTTCAAGATCTGTATTATCTGCTTCCATGCGGAAACTGGTTACCACGTCATTTATAAGCGACGTACTCATATAGTTTTCTTCTTCCAGAATCATCGCGCTTCTTCTGGTTTCGGTGTAGTCCTGAATGTCCTCAATCTGACTGGACAGACGTACTCCGGCTTCTTTAATTGCCTCTGCATCTCTTGACTGACCTCTTTTCAGAATAAGCTCAGACATTCCGTTAACAACATTTACAGGGGTTCGAAGCTCATGGGAAATATTGGACAGAAAGTCCTCGATATCGCGGTCATATGCATCGATATAATCATCTTTCAGCTCCAGCAGTTCTTTCATTTCCAGTCTTCCATGTATGGATTTACGGCAGCCGGTATAAACGTAAAGAACAGCAACAAAATGGAGCAGTGTTCTGGATATTGTAAGGAAATCAAAGACCACTGTGGTCCCGATTATTCCGAGCCAAATCTGTATCAAAAATAAAAAAACATACTCCGCAAGAAGTAAGTTCATCATGTAAATGCGGTCCAAAAGGGAATAAGCTACCATCACAAAACAAACGACGATTGCTATATCTACATAACTTGTCTCATGAACACCATGAAAAAAGACTGCCATCATCGCATAAAGAAGATAGCAGACTTCACGTATGCTTTCCTCAGGTTTCTCGGTAATATGCATGACCCATAAAGCTACAGTTCCGATAACAATAAGAGGTGGAACCCAAAACTCCCACCCAAGCGCTATACCCTCAAAGAGCATTGCAATGCAGGATATTGAAACCAATGAGATAATATATATATTATTGCTTTTTCGGTCCATGCATTTACCTCTCGAATCAGCTCCTTAACTTTTCTTCCAGGATGGCAAGAAGATTCTCACTTGTTGTGGATTTCAGAATATAGCCAGAGGGCTTAAGCTCCATTACACGCTTAACACCTTCCCTGGAGCTCACTCCCGTAAGAAACACTACGGGTATGTCTTTTGTTGCAGGCTCCTGCCTCAGCATCTGAAGCACCTGCGGTCCATCCACAACCGGCATTTCGTAATCCAGAAGAATAAGATCTACCGGCTTCTTCAAAAGGAATGTGATTGCCTGCATTCCGGCAGTCACTACATCGGTTTTATATTTATCCTTAATCCAGGACTTTACCATTCCCGCATATGAGGGATCATCATCAACTATAAGAATTTTCTTTCTGACATCCTGTTCTGCTTCATTTAGCATCATAACGGCATCTCTGTCATCACCCAGTACAGCCTCTTCACTCTCACCGTTTTGTGCTCTTTCTTCGGCAGCCTGCTGTTCCTTGACTTTTTTATCAAGTCTTTTCATATAGTCTGTCATCTCTTCTTCAACAGCCAGAACAAAAGCTTCCGGTTCTACAGGACGAATCATCCATCTGTATGAAACAAGCTCAGGAAACTCACGAAGCATTTTCTCCTTATCGCCGGCTTCTGCTATAAAGATCATATTGCAATCGTGATCCTTGACCTGGTCTTTTATCAGTATCATGTTTTTCTTACCATTTTTAACATCAAGAATGTCCTGTGGATTATAAACAACAAAAACAGCTGCATCCCTGACGCAGTTATCTATTTTATCAAAATCTTCAACTATAGAAATTGTTTCGAAACGTTCCGCTTTGATTTTCTTTTCCAGCCCGCTTATAACAATGCTGGATTTTTCCATCAGAAAAACAACACTCTTTTCAATCTTGCTCATTTATATCCCTCCGCCCAAAAATCATCTAATACTACTTTCAGGTCTTGGTAATACACTTACTCCATAATAAAATTATATAGTATCCCACGTTTCTATAAGCATGACATTTTTGTATAGTTGATAAAATTTTTATAAAATTTCATAAATACAGCATTTCTTTTCATAATAAAATGTAAAAGTGCCGGTCCACGAGAAACCGGCACTTTGTGCTTAAACATTATTTCTTTTCTTTAGTAATCTTCTGAAGTTTACCATTCTTAGCAAAATGATATGTTTTCTTTCCTATTTTGACTTTTCCGGTCTGCATCACTCCATCCTTGTCAAAGTAGTACTTTGCACCGCCAATCTTCTTAAAACCGGTATAAACCTTACCCTTTGCATCAGTGTAGTACTTCTTACCATCAACCTTGTGGAAGCCTTTATTTGCAAATCCCTTCTTATCAAAGAAGTATTTCTTGCCCTTGAAGGTTACAAGTCCCTTTGCTACACCGCCTTCCTTAAGAACAAGCTGGTACTTACCCTTATTCTTGCCCTTCTTGATCTTTTTGATTTTTCCTGATACTGAAGGGATTGTCTCCTCTGAGGAATTATCCGATATAGCAGTATCATCTGATCCCTCAACCTTAGGAGTTGTTGTTTCAGTCTGAACTGCCTGTCCGCTCTCAGATGTTTCAGGCTTGGTTTCAGGCTCTGACTCAGTTTTTGTCTCCGGCTTATCAGCGGGTGCTTCTTCTGAAGGCTTTTCTTCGGAAGGCTTCTCTTCAGAAGGCTTCTCTTCGCCTGAAGGATCCTCTTCTCCTGAAGGATTCTCGTTTTCATTTGAACCTTCCAGTTTTGCTGTTCCTTCATATAAAGCCTTTACTTCCTCTGCGGAAACAGGTCTATTAAACAGGCTGAAATCATCAACCATGGCAGTTGTGTATTCTCCGCCTCCCCAGTTAGCCTTACCAATCTGTGTTACAGCGTTCTTTCCGAGAATCTGATCAGCTCTTGCCGTTGCAGCTACTGTACTTACGAGTTCACCGTTGACATAGAGTTCCGTGTATTTTTTGTAGAATACTACGGTTACCATCTTCCATTCGTTGTTAAATGCACTGATATCAGCAATATTTGCCTCACTTCTTACACCTCTGTTTTTATATCTCTCAACATGAAGCTTACTATCATTCGACAGCGGATCTATAACGCCGATGTATTTCTCATAATTATTCTTTGGTGCATCCGCTGTTTCTGCCGCATAGAAGAGCCACTGTGTCTCATTCTTAACCTCAGAATTACTCCAATAGTTTACGCTAAAGGACTTAAGGCCTGAAAGAAGTGATGATCCATCCTCTTTTGTAAGAGTAAGATACTGTTTATCTGCCTTGTTAAGCTTAACAGCCTTGCCATCTCCGTGCTCTACCGCATCATAACCATTATTTACTTTGGCTACAGCACCTTTTCCTGCAAAGCCTTTTTCTTCATCATCAAAGGTGAAATGCGCAATAGCAGCCTCTGAAAGCGTTGTATCAAAGGTATCCTCTTTCTCTACTGTATCGATTCCCCATTTTTCAACAGCGGCTTCGTATTCTGCATCAGTAATGCCGATAACTGTTCCGTGTCTCATGGTTGAAGGGAAGGAATATTCACCCTTGGTAAGCTTTGTAAATTCGCCGCTTCCGATATCATAAGTTACGCTCGGATAGTATCCTCCGCCGCCATAATTATCAAGGAGCATGCACCATTTATTCTGATCATTAAACTTGAAAATAGTTCCGCCTTCAACACCAAGCTCATTATTGAGGTAGGTTGATTTAACTCTGGTCCACTCGCCTGTCAAAGATCTAGCTCTTTCAAGAATCTCATATTTTCCCTTTTCAGGATCACCTTCATCAATAGCAGCGTCGCCTGACTCAGACTTGGAAAGTCTGTAATATACCTTCTGTCCGTTCTCCTCCACTGCTATTACGGATGTATCAATAATACTCTTGTCGACTCCGTTCTTATCCTTCACATGAATCCATACCTTTGGTTCTGAGAAGGTGTAGAAGTCTCTTGTGGTTGCGTACCAAATTTTATGGAAGCCACTTATCATAGATGCCCAGAATACAATGTATTCACCGGTCTCATCATCATAGAAAGCCTCAGGAGCCCAGGTGCATCCAGCATTATCGGCAGCAACCTCTACCATTCTCTGCTCGCCCCAGTTCACCAGGTCTGTGGACTCCCAGATCATTATGCACTTACTTCCTTCATTCTGTGCTCTGCCCCAGTCACCATTTTTATTGATATTGAGGTCGGTAGCAATCATGTAAAACTTATCGCCCTCAGGTGATCTGATAATGAACGGGTCACGAAGGCCTTTTTCACCCATAGTTGATGTAACAACCGGGTATCCGTCATTCATTGCGCTCCAGTTAAGACCATCATCGCTTCCCGCAAAGTAAATCTGCTCTCCGTCTGCTGTGCCCTCACCTGTGAAGTATGCAAACAGATAATGAGTAAGCTTATTTTCACCGGCTTTAGCCTTAACAGTAAGCTCAAATGCCTTATTAAAGCTCTCATCCCCAAGGGTAAACGTTGCTGTAAGAGTGACTTTCTCATCCTTCTCTGTTCTGTTTACAACACCCTTTTTGATATTTCCGGTGTCTTCATCTGATACGATTTCAGGAGCAGATGATTTCCAGGTTATAACTGAACCGTTCTTTCCTGTCTCCGGAAGAGTAATATTTCCTCTTACATCCGAAGTATTAGGAATGGTTACATTTGCAGCATCTTCCTTAAGCTGCTCCATAGAAGAACCTACAACCACAGTCATAGTAAAGGTCTTCTGATCATCAGCAAGATCCTGCATTTCAACATCCTCGGTACTTGTGAAAACAGGCTTTCCTTCAGTGTTAAATCTGAGAATTGCCATGTTCGCATTTCTGCAGGGATCATACAGAGGGTCTTTACCTGCCCAGGCACATTTCTTGTTGTAGCACTCCTCATCACGTGCATGATAAACAATTACAATGTCGCCTGTCTTGTTATCGAAAGTAAAGCTGTTATGTCCGGGCCCGTACTGTCTCTCGAGGTCAGTAGTCTTCAGAACAGCCTTCCTGTTCTTCGTCCAGCTGTCAGGATTCATAAGATCAGATTCCTCATCTGCAGTAAGAAGTCCCACGCAGTATTCAGGTCCTGTTGTGGAGCCCGAAAATGCAACATATATTTTGCCGTCTCTCTTAAGAACTGCAGGTCCCTCATTTATCTTCTGCGTACCATTCATCTCCCAAGGATATTCGGGAGTAGAAATGATTATAGGATCAGATGCAAGCTTCCAGGGCTCATCTGTATTAAGCTCTGCCATAGCAAGCTTGGATACATCCGTCTTATATGCCCAGATAACATAGCTCTTTTCACCTGCAGTGAACATTGTCATATCAAGTGAGAATGTATCAAACGCATCTTCAAATCCACCATCCTTGTTAACAAATCTTCCTTTTTCCTCCCACTTTGCAGGATTAAGAAGATCAGATGAATCTGTACAGTGAAGCACATAAGGTCTTATTGACCAGTAATCATTGTCACAGCAGCCTGAGAAATATACATACCAGTCTGAACCGATCTTATGAAGTTCTGGAGCCCATATATGGTGACTTAATTCACCGCTCTCATGAGCCTTCCATACCGTAACATCCTCTGCCTCTGAAAGACCGGCAAGAGTCTTACTTCTGCGAAGAGCCACTCTGTCATAGCCATTTTCAGCATCATAATATGCCGGCCATGAGGAAGTCATGTAATAATATCCGTCATCTTCGTTATAGATTACATAAGGATCAGCCTTTTCATCTACAACAGGATTGCCATAATATGAGAGCTTTCCTGTAAGCTTATAGGTTCCTGCCTTGAAGTCCTTGGTATTAAGAACTCTGTTTCCATTTTCGTCATACCATGTAATTACTGCATCATCCTTGACTTCATTGTTATTGAAAGTAAGTGTTGCACCTGTATTTTGAAGAAGTGAATAGTCTTTTCCAAGTTCAACAGATACTTTCTCGGAATATCTGGGTTCTACGGAAGTAACCCTGATTCCAAGATCTTTTTCTTCCTGAGCTTCAGCCCTTTCCTTATAGGCAACCTTCTCAACATCTCTGTTTTCATAGAGTTCTTCAATTTCCTGCGCTGTAAGAGCTCTGTCAAATACTGCAAGATCATCCATGATCATGTCAGAGTACTCGCCGCCGCCCCAGTTAGCCTTACCGATCTGAAGAATACCCTTATTTCCACCAAAGATATCTTCAAGATCCGCATCGGAAGCAACTTTACTCTTAAGCTCACCGTCTATATAAAGAAGTGTATCGTTTTTATCAGCGACAACAGTCACCATCTTCCAGTCATTAACCTTAGGTGTCTCATTAGTTGCAGGTCTTCCCTGGTTTTCAAGATAGAAGCGCTCAACTCTGATTTTGCCATTATTTAACGGATCAGCAATTCCAAGATATTTTTCCTTTCCGGAAACCTGAGCATTAGCATTAGGAGCTGCATAGAATGCCCAACTTGTATTGCTTGTAGCCACATCGCTGAAATAGTTGATTGTTACACTGTCAAGTCCCGCAAGGACATTCTTCTTGCCATCAGTACTCTTTACATCAAGCCACTGATTATTACCAAGCTTAATAGCTTTCTTACCTACAGCTGCATCACGAACGAGTTCGTAGCCGCCATTGGAAGTAGCCTTTGCACCTCTTCCTGAGAAGCCCTTTTCTTCACTGTCAAAGGTAAAGTGAAGCACAAGGTTACTGTCGCCCTCTTCGGCAACACCGGGATCTTCATCATCTTCGGGTTCTGCAGGCATCTTAGCGAGATAGTAATCATAAAGATCCGCTACTTTATCACCTGTCAGAGCGCCATCGTAAACCGAAAGCTCATCGATAAGAATATTGTTATATTCTCCGCCACCCCAGTTTGCTTTTCCGATCTGAAGAATGCCATTCTCAGTGAAAATGTTGCTTAATGCTACTTTACTGTCAGTACTGTCCTTAAGCTCACCGTTGATATACAGGAAAGTATTATCGCTGTCAGCCACAACCGTTACCATCTTCCACACATTGTCAATATTTGGAGTATTGGTGGTAGCAGGTCTTCCTCCGTTGTTGAAATACCTTTCTACATCTATGAGGTTATTATTCTTAGTGTCCATTACTGCAAAATATTTTTCATTCGGATACTGCGGTGCATCAGCATTTGGAGCCGCATAGAATACCCAGTGAGTTCCTGTATTATTACTTGTCTTACTAAAGAAATTAACTGTGATTGTATCGTTACCGGCAAGAATATTTTTGCCGTCAGCACCCTTAACGTTTATCCATTGCTGCTTTGTGCCATCTAGCTTAAGGGCTCCTTCACCGATAAGCTTATCCCCAGTTGATACTGCAAATTCCTCAGTTTCCGTATTAGCTTCATAATAGGTAAGTGCGGCATTTGAAGCTGCATCGCTTATGTTCTCATCAAATGAGAAATCAAGAATCTTCTTTGCGCTCATATCAGATTCAGGATTAATGTTACCATTTCTTACGCTTACACCATCAATGATATAAGTTGTGATGGAGTTACCTTTTGCTGTTGCTGTGAAGAATTTACCGCTCTTGTCAACGTTAATATCATCACTTTCTGAAACATCAGCCCAGTTCTCACCATTAGCAAGAGATCCGCTTGTACGGATGGCTGTAACGTTTTCTCCTATCGATCTGAACTCAGAGAGATCGAACTTCCATGTCTTATCTGAAGCCTTATCATTTGTAGCAACAATTACGAGTTTGTGTCCCTTTGAATCATAAGCAGCAACTGTATTCTTTTCGGAGCCCATAAGTGTATACCCGGGTCTGATATATCTGGAATACTGTCCGAAGGAGTAATATTTCTTTGTAAGAACAACCTTCTGATTGCTGTGATCTGCGATAGCAACACCCCAAAGGCTCTTGCCTGCACTCTCATCATTATTCTCAAGCCACTCTTCAAGGCTCTCTGAATTATCATACTTATTGTAAGCTTCATCATATTTGGAAGCTGTCTCATTAGCAGCAATGTCTTCTTTATCGGAAATATGAGTATCAATAATATCCCATATTATCCATGCTGAAGGCATAAGGCCGTTGAGGTCTGTGATAAGTCTCTCGGAAAAACCGAGTGCGCTGGACATCTCGCCTGCGCCGTTTACGGTGAACGCTCCGTCAACCTCACTCATCCAGAGATTCTCTCCGCTTTCTTCGGCGAGAGTTCTGAGTCCTTTGCGATTACTTCCGCTGTATGTATGTGTATCAATTCTTGTAACAACATTCTTTGCCTCATCAGAGAGTGCCTTATAAGAAGAAATAGCTGTATCGATGCTTGTCTCATCTGATGCTGAAAGAATGATATCGGAAAGCCCCTTCTTCTTAAGTTCATTAGAAAAAGCTGTGATAATGCGTGACTGTGACTCGCCAAGGTCAAAGTGACAGCCTTCCTGCTTATCACTGTTCTTCCCCCAGTAATTTGTGTAGGGCTCGTTCATGGGAGTTGCACTCTGGAAAATGATTCCCTCATCTTTCCAATGCTCAACTACGTCTGCCATATATGCAGCAAATGCATTAACACTATCGCTTCGAAGGTTATCCTTATTTGAGTCCTCATTACCTGAAGAGCATCCGCTAACCGTCATGAAATACGGAGGTGAATTCGAAAATGCTTCCGCAATAAATTCATCTGCACCCACCTTAGCAATTGCCGCTTTTAACACATTTATCTGATTTTTATCTGCATCCCAGTCATAATTCCAGGCAAAGCCGCATTCCTCGTCATATCTGGTAAAAGCTGCAGGATCCTCAACATCTTCAATTCTTGTTACATCCTTGCAGTATCCGGGAACAACGGAATCTGATCTCACGATATGATTTGCATGAGCAAAAGGTGTATCAGGATTTGATGACTCATCTATCTTTTCCTCATACTTATCAGCTCCTTCGGGAACTACACCCTCATCTCCGCTTTTAACAATAAGAAGCTTAACAAAATCAAGTGTCCAGTCATTGTTTATTCCACCGATTGTAAGCTTGTTAGAGCCTTCTGTCAGCTTTACATTTTTCATTGTTACTCTGTAAAGCTTTTGATCTCCGCCTGTTGCAACTACATCTTTATTAATCTCGTCCTTGGATACGCTGTAGTACTCAGTAACTACGCCATCCTGCTGTGAATTAAGGGCGGAAATAGTCTCCACTTCCTCCTGCACATCTATGTTTTCCGAAAGTGAATCGGTTTCAGCTTCAGGAACTACTTCAGTATCCTCAGCATTCCCTGTATCCTCTGCCGTTTCAACTTCAGCGCCTTCAGAATCCTGTACCGTATCATTTTCTGATACAGTTGTTTCTTCCACCTGTGCCTTTTCTTCATTTGCCACAGGAGCTTGCTCTGAAGTTTTATCATTGCCGGGAGCAGTAGTCTCCTCGAAGGAGGTATTCTCTGCTTCTTCGGTAGCAGTTTCATTATTACCTGTATTTTCCTCAGCACTATTTTCCGGGGTAACTGAACCTGTTTCAGTACCTGTTTCTTCGGTAGTGTTTGTTATTTCTTCAGAGTTTTCTTTTGAAGGAGAAACTGCTTCTTCGCCAGTCTCCTCAGATATAACTACTGTAGAAACTTCAGCTGTTTCAGCCTCCGCATCGTTATTCTCAGCGGGCACTTCAACCGTCTCGGTGCTTACTGACGCTCTGTCAACTCTGAGCCCTACGCCCCTTCCATTATCTCCGCTAAGAGTAAACAGCATCTTAACGGTATATTCACCGGTATCAGCAGCATTAAAATTAAATACAAGATTTCCACCCTGCCCCGGCTGCGCATCAAGCTCATTAATCCAGCCTATTCCATTGAATTTGCCAACCTTATCTCCTTTTGCAAATCCAAAATCAGCATCGGAAATCAAATACTTAGAGTTTGCGAATTTACCGTTCTCTTCGCATTTCATGTTGGATCCTGTATATGGAATCTCTGCTCTGTCTGCGGTCAGAATCTTAGCCTTTTTATTTCTCGGCACTTCCACCTTCTGTCCAAGGTCCTTGGGATCATAGGTATTGTCACCACCGCCCACGTTATAGCGGCCAATGTTAAGTCCAAGTCCCTCATTCTCATCAAAGAAATATGTGGCAGCCTGCTGTGTTAGTTCATCGCTGTAACCGATACGATTCGCCCACCAGCAAAGCGAAGTTCCAAATCCCTGGAACTCACCCAGTCCGTCACCATCAGTATCATTGAAGGTTGATACATCCTTCGTGTCGATTCTGATGGTTTTGTCCACAGACCCCCCGGCTGCTTTTGCCGTAAGACTAGCATCCATTCCCGGCAAAGAACCGAACAGCGTCGCTACAGAAACCGATGCCGATAACAGGGCACTGGCTCCCCTCTTGTAGAAACTCCTTCTCTTCATTTTTATCCTCCCTTTTTTTTTACCTCCGGGCATTTGCCTGCGCCCGACTATATTTTGCAGCTCCCTACAGCTGCTTTGGTTCATAGTAAAGTGTATAGGTAAAATTTTATTTCATTTTTTACTTATGAACAATGTATGATTTTTACTGAATTTTTACTTTAAATTTTATCTATAATTCCAATAACGTTTAAGTGCGTAAAAAAACAGCATGTCAAGCAAAAAAATTGCCCACATGCCGTCTATAGTGTTTATATTTTTATCAGATTTTCCTTACGCTCTCCCTCTCCGAAAGCCCTGTAGGTACCAAAACCCTTATAGGCATCATAGTTTCATCAAGAAACAGTTGTTTAAGTGTATTTATTGCAACCTTAGCCATCTCATCCATATAGATATGAATTCCCGAAAGCTGTGGCTGAGTGTAAGTAGCAAGTACAGTATCATTAAAGCCAAGTACGCTGGCATCCTCCGGGACCTGAATACCTGACTGTATAAGTCCTCTCATAGCATTAAGAGCCGCTGTCTCATTAAAGGCAAAATAAGCCGTAGGTCTTTTGTCTTTCTTGCCAGCCTTCTTATCGGCTACAAATTCCCTGATTCTGTCAGCAGCGTCCTTACCGGAGGAATTTGTCTCGATATATATTGCTTCAAAAGCATCTCCATATCTTTTTGCAAAATCCTTAAAGATCCTTCTCCTCATCTCGGGAGCTGCATTCCCTGTAGAATCAGGTGTCTGACTCGGTCCCACAAAAGCAATCCTTTTATGTCCCATCTCAAGCAGATATTTCAATCCCTGCACAACACCTGTCTCATAATTGGCCTGAACCGAACAGAATCTGACTGCATCCGGTGAAGAATCCAGGAATACTACACGTTTTGTCAGCTTAGCCATGGCATCCACTTTTCTCTTGGAAAACTGGCCGATAGCCACAATACCGTCAACGTCCTGTCCAACATTCTTGTAGGATTCAGTTTCTTCATCAAACTGCATGGTTACAGTCTCAAAGCCATTATCCATGCACATTCTCTCGACATTGCTCTTCAAATACATGTAATATGTATCATCTAGCAATTCTCCGATACTATGCATCTCAACTATGCCGATTCTCTTGGTTCCCAGATCCGTCGACCGTCTTCTGTAAACTCCGTTATCAACAGATATACCGGTCTGCTTCTTGGCATTTTTTGTTTTATAATTGAGTTTTTCGGCAGTGTCGAATATTATTTCTCTGGTACTTTGCGGAACATTTAATGTCTCATCCCTATTGAGCACTCTGGAAATAGTGGCAACCGAAAAGCCGCATTCATTTGCAATTTCTTTTAATGTGGACATAGCAATTTCCTTTTCCGTGAATAGGCAAACTTTTTACTAAATTTTACCATTTTTACTATCTCACGTCACGCAAAAATATGTATTTTGGTTTTATGCATATTTTACAATATTATACATGCAAAAAGGCCCTTCTCCTTTTGGGGAGAAAGGCCTTCTCTTGATATATTTCCTTTAGGGAGGGAAACATATATCCGTTTTCTTAGTTCTGTATGCTGTAGCGGATGGAATCACCAATCTGACCATCACCAAGAATACCGAACTCTGTGCTCTGTCCGCTTGAAAGATATGCATTCCAGCCAACAGGTGTGATTACATAATAATCACCGTCTTCATCGATATTAACATTCCATGCATTACCGATATTGATATCATTCTTGTTGAGCTTAAGTGTCCAGGAATTTACATCACTGGATGAATTATTGGTAACCTTAAAGCTTACCTGATATCCGTTTCCCCAGCTGTTGATTGAATACTGGAGATCAAGGCCGTCTGCTACAGGTGCCGGAGCAGGCTCTTCTTGTGTAGGTTCTTCCTGTGTGGGCTCCTCTACCGGTTCAGGATCGGGCTGAGCAGGTGTAGGCTGCGGCTCTACTGTCTGAGGATCTTCATTTGGCTGTTCCTCTTCAGTACTGCCCTGCTGACTTTGTCCGTTTCCGCCAACCTTCTCAAACTGCCAAAGCTGGTTTGTTCCGCCGTTATAAGACCACTGACATACATTTGTTCCGTCATCTGTCTTTTTCTTGTAAACATCAAGAACCTTTGTCTCATCAGAGCTCTTTGTGGCAATTGTATAATAGCCATCATTGTCTGTCTGCTTTACAACAAACTTCTGAGCATTTCCGCCATAGCCCTGATAAATACCAACGTTTGTTCCATCCTCGTTCTCGCCGTTAGCAACATCGAGCATAACGCTGCCAAGCGCGCTTGTGAGGTTGATGTATCCGTCATTTGTATTGGTTACATACCACTTCTGACCGTCCACACCGGTGCCATTGCTTATGCATACGTTTACCCATCCGTCAGCTGAGTTGCCTTCAACTGTAAGATACTTCTGAGACAGATAGTTCTTTACATAATACCAGCCATCTTCGATGTAAGCATTGTCATGAGTATCGCCCTGAGGCTCTTCTACCTGAGGTTCTTCCTGTGCAGGTTCTTCATTCTGAGGATCATCGTTCTGAGGGTCATCATTCTGAGGATCATCTGAAGGCTGAGGTGTCGGCAAAGGCTCAGGTGTATAGCCTGATGTAGGTGTGCCGAAGGTCTCTGTATAAGCCTGGATTACCTTATCATAAGCGGGCTTCTTGGATGTAGGTGTGCTGAACAGAAGCGGCTTCGCGTTATTAATCCATGTAACCTGATCTGAGAGTCCCCACCATGTGATACTTGTGATCTTACCGCCATTCTTCTTAAGAGAGTTAATATTCTTATAAAGATTGTATACGTAATTGGAAAGATCATTGTCACCGTTGTTTGTTATATCCATCTCTGTGATCTGTACTTCAAAGCCCGCATTAAGGAATGACTTAAGAGCCGAAATATAGAAGTCCACAGAAGGATAATTTGTTCCAAGGTGTGACTGCATACCTACACCTGAGCACATCTTCTGATCTGAATTGATGTAGTTTACAAGTGTTATGATCTTATCAACTTCCTGATATGTATTGTAATCATTGTAGAACAAGCTTACAGAATCAGTGAGGTTGAAATAATCAAGTGTCTGATATGCATATGTGAATGCCTTCTTTACATAAGAAGCATTTGTTCTGTTGTTTCCGTAAACAGCTTCCCATCCGGAATTCTGTGCATGCATTACTTCGTTTGCAATATCCCATGCATAAACAACACTACCGTACTCACTAAGATATACATGGTTCATCACAGTCTTCACATACATCTCAAGACGAGCATCCATTGTAGACTGATTCACAAAGCCGGCATTTCCTGAGAAGTTGCTTCTGAAAAACCATGAAGGAGTCTGTGAATGCCATACAAGAGTATGTGCTCTCATTCTAAGACCGTTCTGGTAACAAATCTTCATAACTTCATCAACTGTACTGAAGTTAATCTGCGGTACATAAGATTCTCTGTAATTATCAGGAATGTAATAACCGAGATTCTTAGCGTCAGCAACAGAGATAAGTCGTGCAGATCCGCCAAGAAGCGCATCAGGCTTCATCTCGTTTTCAAGAGTTATGCTGTTGTAATTCTTCTTAATAAGCTCGAGTGTATTAGCATCTCTAAGCTGATAGAGATTGATGCAGGTTCCTGAATAACCGAAGGTCTGACCGTAGGTGTTAAGAAGAGTCAGATCTGAAGGATTCAGAGCCTGTCCCTGATTGCCGCCCTGGTTTCCACCTTGGCTGCCACCCTGGTTACCGCCCTGAGACTGACCTGAACCGGTATCCCATGTGAGATAATCAAGATATGCATCCCATGTACCATCATCTGATGTAATTGTAAGTTCTACAGTAGTAGCTCCTGTAGCATGAGTTACATTCTCAATAGTGTACTCTGCAGGATACTCATCACCATAGTAGAAGGTTCCCTTGGTCTCTCCGCCGATCTTAAGAACAACCTTAGCCATGTTGCTGTTGTTTGAACAGCCGCGAAGAGTAAAGTTATGTGTATCATATGCGAAGTACTGATCAAAGCTTACGGTATCATTGTTGCCATAAAGTGCAACGCCGCTGAACGGACTGCTGATAGTGCCTGTATACTGACCGCTCTTGGTCATATTCTCGCACTCAACTTTGTTATTGTTTGTCTGAGCAGTCTCATTGCCGCCCTGATTACCGGTTTCTTCTGTGCCCTGGTTTCCGCCCTGGTTGCCGCCTTCATTTCCACCTGCGGTCTCGCCGGTGCCTGCAGCTTTCCAGTAGTCGAATTCAAAGCTTCCGTTGAATACGAAGCAGATGTTCTTTACACCTGACACGTTCTTCATTGTGCCTGTGAATTCAGTATTTTTGTTATTAGTATTGGAAAGGTTAATTGTTCCAAGGAGATTACCACTGGGGCTGTTCTCTCTAACCTGGATCGTACCGTTTCCTCTGCTGTTAACGCTAACTGTTATGGAGCTAAGTCCCTTAGAGAAATTAACTCCCTTTATCTTTGTGTAATCGCCGTTAGAGATATTATCAACCCATGCAGCGCCCTCTCCGTTTCCGGAAACGCCAACACCACACTGAGTAAAGATTGTCTCAGCCTGTACTGCTGAATAAGGATCAACATATGAAGTCTGAGATACACCGCTCATTGTAGGTGTAAGTGAGCTTATCTTACCATTTTTAACACTGAGCTTATCAATCTGTGTTGTTCTGTAACCAAGGCTCTTTCCGATAACCTTAGACTCAACAGATCTTGTGTGATAAGCAAGATAATACTGACCGCCAAACTCAAAAATCTGGTGGTGATTATTACCTGTAGAACCATTGAAGAATACGCCGGGATTCTTCATTACTTCGCCCTGATAGGTAAAAGGTCCCATAGGGCTGCTACTTGTCATATACTCGATAGCTGCATTGTTGAAGCCGCCTGAGCAGTTCCAGTTTGAGCAGTATGAGTAGTAATATGTATTTCCGATCTTATTAATTCCGGAATCCTCGAAGAGGTAAGGAGCATCAATTGTTGAAGCTGAGCCTGAAACGCTGGTCATGTCTGCGCCAAGCTTGATAACTCTTGCCGTCTTGGGATGTGCATACTGATTGTTTGGTATGCCACCACCAAAATAGAGGTAGCCTGTTCCGTCGGAATCAACTAAAACAGCAGGATCAAACATCCATGTAACACCGCTGCAGCCGGGTGTAGCACCTGTAATAAGTGCCTTTCCGATAGGATCCTTCCATGGTCCTGTCGGGCTGTCAGCAGTTAATACTCCGATGCCGCTTCCATTATTTGCAAAATAAAGGAAGAATTTGTCTTTACCGTTAATTTTCTTACATGCAATACAAGGAGCCCATGAGTTTTTAGCCCACTTTGCTGCTCCGCTTGAACCGGCAATCTTGAAACTGCCGTGATCTGTCCAGTTAACCAGATCCTTTGATGAATAACAATTTAAAGTGTCAATCTTAGCATAGGTATTCTCGTTGTTGCCAGCGAGTTCCTGTGAGTCATTGGTTGCATAGATGAAAACTTCATCATTGTAAACCAACACTCCGGGATCTGCGCCGTAGTTCTGAGTAACTACAGGGTTATTCTCATTATCCCCTTTAACATAAGTTCCTCCCACTACTTCGGCAGCTAACGAATTTGTTGCATTTCCTATGATAAGCCCCCCAACCATCATAAGAGACAATAAAAACGTTAAGTGCTTTTTCATTGCTTCCCCTTTCTTATGTGTTTTCTATGCTCGAGCAAAATCATTTTAGCAATAATTGATAGTAGTCACTTATCAATTATTGCACTTTGGTAAGCACTTATTGCGAGAAAGCACAATTTTTTTGTATATTTTTAATAAATAATTCCTGTTTGTATTTTTATTATGTGTTAAATAATCACAATCTAGAATTAAGCATAAAAACAGCTCCGGGATATTATTCTCGGAGCTGTCCGTTTACTTTTTATTTTTCTTTTTCATTATTTGCTAAAATGCTGATTAAACATTTTATACCTGTACAAATGCAGGAGTATCAGCAGGAGCATCAAGAAGCTTTTTGAGTTCATCATCGACCTTGAGAAGGGTGATTGAGAAGCCTTCCATATCAAGAGAAGTCATGTAGTTTCCTACAAGAGTCTTGTGAATCTTGATTCCTTTTCCATCAAGAACTTCCTTAACATGCTTGTTCGCAACAAAGAGCTCCATAAGAGGAGTTCCGCCCATTCCGTTAACCATAACAGCAACTTCATCGCCTGAATTATAGATTCCTTCAGCAAAAATCTTATCAAGAAGCTTGTCTGCTATCTCATTAACAGTGCTTATCTTCTCACGGTTTACGCCGGGTTCACCGTGAATTCCGATTCCGATCTCAATCTCATCCTCTGCAAGATCAAAGCTGGGCTTCCCTGCTGCAGGAACTGTGCAGGCATCAATAGCCATACCCATTGATCTTACATTCTCTATTACCTTCTCAGCTATGCGCTTAACCTCTGCAAGATCTCCGCCTGCCTCAGCGCATGCTCCTGCAATTTTATGAACAAAAATAGTTCCTGCTATTCCGCGTCTTCCTGTTGTCCATGTACTGTTTTCAACAGCTACGTCATCCGCGGTAATAACCTGATCAACTTCAATACCTTCATCGCGAGCCATATCTGCAGCCATCTCGAAGTTCATAACATCGCCGGTATAATTCTTGATTACCAGAAGAACACCCTTTCCGCCATCAGCTGCCTTGATAGCTTCAAATACCTGATCAGGTGTGGGAGACGTGAATACCGCACCGGCAATTGCTCCGTCGAGCATTCCTTTTCCGACATAACCGCCGTGTGCAGGCTCATGTCCGCTTCCTCCTCCGGACACAAGTGCAACCTTACCCTTGGATCCGCCTGCTCTTACGAGAACATCAAATCCATCAAGACGCTTAACATAGTTCGGGTATGCCGCAACCATACCTTCGAGCATCTCGTCAACAATATTGTCGACCCCATTAATAAGTTTTTTCATTGCTACCCTCCTTTTCTATAGAGATTACAAATCTCTTAATATTCCCTCATCCGTCAGCTTCGCTGACACCTTCTCCCAATGGGAGAAGGCTATACCGTATCAGGATAATACCTTATTCACCTCGCGGGTTTGCTCCGCTGCGGCAACGACCTGTTCCATTGTGCTTCCTATTGCTGCAGTTACCGCTGCTGCAATGGCGCCCTCCACAATGGGAGCATCCGCAAGCTTTACGTTTATGTTTTCGTCCTCAAGAAGTTCTATTGCCGTCTCAGCACTCATAACCCCGCTTCCGAGATCAGCAAGTAAAACAACACCGTCGCCGTCATCAGCCTGCTTTACCGCTTCTGAGATACGAACCGCGTCGGTTCCGATGCTTTTGTCCTCAAGACCACCCGCGCATATAATCCCCTTGTGCGTAGGTGCAACCTGATCTGTGAGATCCTTAATGCCTTCCGCTATTTTCCAGCTGTGTGATACCAATACGAGTCCTACCATGTTTTTTACCTCCACCCCCTCATCCGTCTGCTTCGCAGACACCTGTCTCCGTTCCACTCCGGTCCGCGCTGAACCGACGTCCCCCGGACGTCGAGCGCCCCCAGGGGAAGGCATAATTATTTACATCAAATAAAATCACGAATCACTTCAAGTGTCATGGTGGCAGAGGTAGCGCCGGGATCCTGGTGTCCTATGCTTCTGTCACCAAGGTAGCTGGCTCTTCCTTTGGTAGCAGCGATTGTCTTGGTAAATTCGATTCCTTCATTTGCAGCCTTGCATGCAGCATCGAGGGCTGATTTTATATCCGCTCCGCCCTCAAGAGCACTCGCGTATGCATCTCTTGCAGGAATAAGCGCATCAAGCATAGTCTTTTCACCCTTTTCTGCCTTACCTCTCTTTTGGATGCCCGAAATAGCGGCATCAAGTCCCGCAAGAAAATCCTCTGCGGTTACTTCGTTCTTACCCGCAAATACCTTTGCTGCCTCCATATAAGCTGTTCCATAAAGAGGACCGGATGCTCCGCCTACTGTTGAAAGCAGCGTCATTCCGGTCTTTTTCAGGACTGCACCTATATCAGGATCATCCTGAGCGACCTTCTCTATAACTCCCTGAAAGCCCCTCGCCATGTTCACGCCATGGTCAGCATCTCCGATTTCTCTGTCGAGATCTGTAAGGAAATCCTTATTTTCGATTATCTTTTCCCCAATACTTTTAAGACATTCGTACACTCTTGTTGCCATATCCAATTCCCCTCCGATGCATTAATTTATGTAACCCTTATGTAGTATATTATAACAAACTGTTTTTATTTTTCCATACATTTATTGTTGATTTTACACAAATCAAAAGAGAGCCGGGAAAGGCTCTCTTCTATTTCTGTTTTCTGTAAACCGGTCTCATATTCTTGAGTTCGTCGTATATTATTCGGTAGTTGTCGTAGCGAACTTTTGAGATTTTTCCTTCTTCAAGGGCTTTTTTCACACCGCAGTCAGGTTCTGCAATATGGCTGCAGCCGCCGAATCTGCACTCGGGTTCATAGGGTTCAAATTCCGGATAGTACGCCTGAAGTTCCTCAGCAGTGATATCTTTTAATGTAAGGGATGTAAATCCCGGTGTGTCAAAAATGTAGGTTTTTTCATTTTCATCAGAAAGTGCGGATATGAAAAACATTTCCGAGTGTCTGGTTGTATTTCTCCCGCGCTCTATCTTGCGGCTAAGCTCACCCGTCTCCATATCAGCATCAGGATGAAGTCTGTTTAAAAGTGAGGATTTTCCTACACCGCTTGGTCCTGCCACCACAGAGGTTTTTCCTCTCAACTTTTCACATAGCGCGTCAATTCCGTTACCCTCATGAACGCTTATAAACAAAACCTCATAACCGCACTTTTCATAGGTATCACGAAGTTCCTGCTGTTCCTCTTCGGAGGCTATATCCTGCTTATTAAAACAGATAACTACAGGCAGTTCATTCCTTCGCATCTGGATCAGAAATTTATCAAGAATGTTATAGTTAGGATCCGGCTTTACAATTGCAAACAGAACAACCGCCTGGTCGACATTGGCAACCGGCGGTCTTATAAGCTCATTTCTTCGGGGCAATATCTTAGTGATATTGCCCACAAAGGTTTCCTCATCTATTATTTCAATTTCAACATCATCTCCGACGAGAGGCTTTACACCGTCTTTTCTGAAAATACCTTTTGCTTTGCATTCATAGACAAAATCGCTTCCGGTATTGACATAATAAAATCCGGCTATTCCCTTAACAATCCTTCCCTTCATCAATTCTCCTGTGTAAATGTAACAGCTCTTGTTACTGTGCACTCCTCTGTACGTCCTTCGATAACATTGCCGTTCTCATCGGTTGTTGCGGGACTTGTAGCTGTATAAGTAAAGGTAATTACACCGGTAGCAGATGTCAATCCCGTGCGAACCACTCCGGTGATAGGGAACGAAGCTGTCGTAGTATCAAGAAGTGATGTTCCGTCTGCAGTCACAAAAGATACATGAACAGAAACTCCGTCTGTATAATTCTGTCCCTCTGTAGGAGCCGCAATATCTCCTGAATAACTGTAGGATATGCTTGTAGGTCCTATAGATTTCTCAATGTCGATAGAAGTTCCAGGATCAACCATTGTTCCAACCGGCTTACTCTGGGCAGTTACAACATCAACTCCGTAAGTATCATTATTCACATCAACGACTCTTCCCTGTGCAAGACCTGCTTCCGAAAGTGTCGCAATTGCTTCGTCGATAGATAATCCCACAAGATTGGGAACAGCAATCTGAGATGTAGAAGCTTCTGTCGAAGCAACATCTGATGCGTTTGAAGCGCTGTCCTCTGTCTGCGACTGTGACGCCTGATTAGATGCCTCAGCACCCTTTCCGGTACTTACTGTTATTTTCACAATAGAACCGCTCTCAGCATAGGAATTTGCTTCAGGTGACTGCGATACAACAGTATTTTTTGCAAGTGTGCTTGTATCATCATCAACCTTTTCATATTTAAAATTCTTATCTTTCAATGTTGTTATAGCTTCAACATAGGATAGCCCTGTAACATTCGGAATCTGTATTCCATCGCCGGTATTGGATTCTCCGCTTATGGCCTCAGTTTGAAGTCCTCCAGACTCTTCTCCACCGAGAATACCCATACTCCTTCCAACCAGGATTATTACAATTATTCCAACAAGAACCGCACCTATAATAGCAAGGGCAATTGTAAGTTTCTCGATTCTCTCATTGTCACCATAGCCTCTTCTGCCGTAAAGTTCCTCATCATCGTCATAGTCACTGTCACGGCGTCCAGAATAGTCCTGATCGCGTCTCTTTTGATTCTCATATTCACGCATAACGTCGGCATTGAGTCTCATTTGCTCGGTATCTGTCATACCGTTTATACTCTTTGCTTCGGCTTCTGTCGCAACTCTTGTAGCACTCTCCTCATCGGGGTCTACAAGATTAACAAAATCTTCATCCGGAGTGATAAGTGATCTCTTGAGATCAGTAATAAGCTCTGCTGCACTTTGATATCTCCTGTCAGGGCTCTTCTGGCAGCACTTCATTACAATCTTCTCAACGCTTATCGGAATCTCATCACTAAACTCAGCAGGTGAAGGCAAATCCTCCTGTATATGCTTAATCGCAATGGCAACAGTTGTGTCTCCGTTAAAAGGGAGTCTGCCTGTGAGCATCTCAAATAAGGTTATACCGAGTGAATAAACATCACTCTTGGCATCTGAATAACCGCCTCTTGCCTGCTCGGGAGAAGTATAATGAACAGATCCCATAACATTAGAGGTAATAGTGTTACTCGTTGCTGCCTTCGCAATTCCAAAGTCAGTTACCTTAACCTTACCTTCCTTGGAAATTATAATGTTCTGAGGTTTAATATCGCGGTGAATAATATGGTTATTGTGCGCCGCCTCAAGTCCCATAGCAACCTGGATTGCAATACTTACAGCCTCTTTAACAGACAGTCTGGATTTTTTCTCAATATATCTCTTGAGTGTAATGCCATCAACAAGCTCCATAACAATGTAATGGATGCCGTTTTCATCACCAACGTCGTAAACATTTACAATATTGGGATGCATCAATCCGGCTGCAGCCTGGGCCTCAACACGGAATTTTGAAACAAAATTATCATTCTCCGAAAATTCCTGCTTAAGGACCTTAACAGCCACAGGTCTGTTTAATTTATGATCTTTTGCTCTGTAAACATCGGACATGCCGCCGGTCCCGATTTTTTCAAGGATCTCGTACCTGTCTCCGATCATCATTCCTATCTTAATCATTCAGCTCCTCCGTCAGCAAAAGGCTCAATCAGAATAACAGCGATATTGTCCTTACCGCCATGCTGGTTTGCCATATCCACTAACTTCTGTGCCTTCTCTATAATATCTCTCTGACCGCTCACGATCATGCGGATTTCCTGATCCTCGAGCATATTTGTCAGCCCGTCGGAACACATGAGCACGATATCCCCTTTCTCGAGCTCAACATTAAAAAAGTCCACATCAACAGTATCATCAGCCCCAATAGCACGGGTGATGATATTCTTCTCTTTGTGTGTGCGCGCCTCTTCGGGATCAAGTCCGCCTGCGCGTACCATCTCCTGAACAAGTGAATGATCTCTGGTTATCTGTCTGATGTCGTCTCCGATAACATACAGTCTGCTGTCCCCCACATTAGCAACCTGCAGATATCTGCCCATGACAGTTGCAGCCACAACGGTTGTCCCCATCCCATAGAGCTGCTCGTCTTCTGCGGCTTTAGCCCGAAGCTTTTGATTTGCTTTTTTAATGGCATTTTCCAGAATACGCACAGGGTTCTGCTCAAAAGATCTCTCGATCTCCTCAACCATGGTATTAACCGTGAACTTTGATGCGTAATCTCCCGCGTTATGTCCGCCCATTCCATCGGCAACAATAAACACATTTGACAGATTTCCAATACGTCTGTCGGAGGAAAATACATAATCCTGATTCAGTTTTCGTTTCTGACCTACGTCAGTTATGGAAAAAGTTTTAAGCAAGGATGCCTCCGATTTTTCAATAATTTGAGTAATTATTCTTTAGTAATTTTTGGCATAAGTATTCTCACAATTCCGTAAAAAAACACCCTATGCCAATATAGAAATATACCACAAAACAGCTATTTTGACAATATTCCCCAACAATGCGAAGGACAATGTATATCATTCCACGGCCTCGTTGCTTACGCATAATCGGCCGTGGTCTGACACACATTGTCCTTCTTATGTTTTGAAAAACCTTGAAACAGCTTTTTGTATTTATCACCAACTCAAGGATGAAGTGATGTTTTAAATACCCTTAAAACGGAAGGTGAAGGTGAGTTTTTTGCCTTCAGGGAGGCGGTACTCAGGGTGCGGACGAGCGCCCCAACTGTCGTCTCCTGCGATTCCCATCTGCTGCAATGCACATCTTACAACTGTGTAATGTACCTGAGGAAGCTCATAGTCATGCATAGCATTCTCAAGTTCATGAGGAGTGTAAGGAAGTGCACTAAAAGAAATATTATCTCCTGTAAACTCAATACCTCTGCCCTTGAAATCTGTAACTCTTGCCCATCTGACATCACACTTGTTTCCGCATTCCTGTGGAACAAGATACTTTGCCATGTTGTCGGCAACCTTGTTGGAATAGATTCCAATCTTACCTCCGCGCTTTCTGTCCTCGTAGGTCTCCTGCTCTCCTAGGCCATACCAGGTCAGATGGTCATAATCGGCATTGAATTTGAAAATCATACCAAATTCAGGCATATCCGGAAGTCCTTTGACTGCATCATATTTCATCGTAGTCTCAATAGTTCCGTCACCAAATACCTCATACGTTACGCTGCACTCTGAAGCAGGCATTGTAGGAAGGTAATATCTGTAATCAATCTTAACGCTGTTCTTTCCTTCAGTAACCTTTGCAAACCACATCTCGCTGTCAGGCTTACCTGTGATGCAGGGATACATACTTGCTATCTTCCACTGTGCATAACGCTGCTGCATCTTGCTTCCGGTATCGTTATCATTAGGCGCTCTCCAGAAGTTCGGAGCCGGAGCTTTTTCTATCATCTCTCTGCCGCAATATACATAGGACAACAGTCCGGGTGCCATGACACTGAAAAGAGCGGAAAACTCATCACCACGAACACCTATGTTATTCTTTCCTCTGATAACCGTGAGTTTATCAGAGCATTTATACGGCTTCACCATCTTCTTAAGAACAGTCTGCCCAAAGGCAACCTCATGGCCTTTTTCTGCCCACAAAGTACTCTCTTTAAGGGTGAAGGAAACTATCAGTACAAATTCAAGTGCCCCACTTGTGAGGTTATATCCCGCCTCATAATCTCTGATAGCCAGGGTCACCTCACCGGGAATTGTAAATGCCTTGGATGTAAGCGGCTTTACATCGCATTCTATAGCTTTGCTATATATCTCTTTTCCGTTTGCAAGAAGCTGGAGCCTTGCATCAAACTCCGATGTATTTACAAAGAGATTCTTATTAATAACCTTGAACTTGTTCTTATCAAATTCGACAGAAATATTCTGGTAATTGAACTTCACCTCCTGCATTTTGGGAGATGGTGTTCTGTCACCGTATGCAATACCATTGCCACTGAAGTTGGAATCATTTGGTCTGTCGTAAAAATCGCCGCCATAGGCCTCGAAGTATTTACCGTATCTATCCTTCTTCAAAATACTCTGGTCGATATAATCCCAGATAAAACCACCCTGATATCTGGGCTCAGTATCCGTAAGATCCGTATAATAATGCATTCCGCCGCAGGAATTGCCCATCGCATGTGTGTATTCGCAGCATATAAAGGGCTTCTTCTTTTCCTTTTTAAGAAATTCCTTAATAGCAGAAACCGGTGGATACATCTGACTCTCCATGTCCGAAGTATCATTATATCTTCTGTCGTGGAAAAGTCCCTCGTAGTGCACAAGTCTGGTATTATCATGCTCCTTAAATCGTCTGCTCATAGCATAAGGAACTTCACCTCCGAAGGCCTCATTTCCGATTGACCAGATTAAGATTGCGGGATGATTCTTATTTCTGTGATAAATGGAATCAATCCTGTCGAGCATCATAGCTTTCCATTCAGGCTTATCCTTTGGCACTATGAAATCCTCTGTCTCAACTCCCCTCTCGAAGGGTTCCCAGGTTCCATGTGTTTCAAGATTATTCTCTGCGATCATGTACAGACCATAGATATCACAGAGCTCATAGATAGCGGAATCATCCGGATAATGACTGGTTCTGATGGCATTTATGTTGTGCCTCTTCATTGTAACAATATCCTGAATCAGTTCTTCCCTATCAGGAACACGGCCGTTTCTGTGACTAAACTCATGACGGTTAACGCCCTTAAATACGATTCTCTTGCCATTAAGAAGCATGAGCCCGTTTTTCATCTCGAATCTTCTAAGACCGACATTCTGTTTTATCACTTCACAAACGACACCGCGAGAATCTGTAATAGTCAGATAAAGTTCGTAAAGATTCGGAGTCTCTGCGCTCCACAGATATACCTTCTCAAAATCACATTTTCCTGTTGTAAGACCGGATGCAGAAAGCGGAATCTTTCCTTCAAGAATCTTCTCCCCTTTATAGAAAAGCCCAAGTTCCATTGTTCCGCTACCGGTTGTCGCTGCCTTTATTTCGATGCTTGCAGTCTTGTAGTCATCCGAAAGTCCTGTCTCGATTGTGATGTCAGAGACATGAACCTTAGGTACAGCAAACAAAAATACGCTTCTGAAAATGCCGGAAAATCTAAAGAAATCCTGATCCTCACACCAGCTGCTGGAGGTCCATTTGAACACTCTTACCGCAAGCTTGTTTTCCCCCTTCACAAGAGAATCTGTAAGATCAAACTCTGAGGGATCAAAGGAATCCTCACTGTAGCCAATATATTTTCCATTCAGCCAAAGTGCAAAGCCGCTCTCAACTCCCTGGAATGAGATACAGATCTTTTCACCCTTAAAATCCTTGGGCAAAGTGAAAAGCTTCACATAATCAGCAACAGGATTAAATCTCTCCGGAATCTCCCCCGGGCGAATATCTTCCGATCCATCCCAGGGATACTGAACATTTACATACTGCGGTTTGTCGTAACCTTCCATCTGAATATGTGCAGGTACATTTATTCTGTCCCAGTCAGTTGTATCATACTCATTTTTCCAGAAGCCTTCCGGAGCATCCTTGACATTCCTGGAATAATGAAAATGCCATACACCATCCAGAGAAAGCCTATAACTTGTCTTTCCTGTTGTCATCTCAGAAAGTGACTTATATGCTACATGATCAGAATGAGCCGGCATCCTGTTTTCCTGGAAAATCTCAGGATTTTTTACTATTTCATAGTTAAACTCGTTCATAACATCTTCCCCATATTTAGAATTATCGAAGCAGGTGATTACTTAACTGCACCTGTGATTCCTTCTGCAAACTGCTTCTGCAATACGAAGAATATGATCATTGTAGGCAGTGAACAGAATAATACGCCCATCATAAGCATTCCGTAATCAACAGTATATCCATTAGACATGTTTGCAATAAGAATCGGCATAGTCTGAGCCTTATTCTCAGTAAGTACGACTCTCGGCCACAGATATGCGTTCCATGCATTCATAAAGGTAATTACGGCTGCTGCAGCATATGTTGACTTCATAACAGGCATATACATGCGGAAGAAAATTGCAAACTCGGAAAGTCCGTCAATTCTTGCAGCTTCCATAATATCAACCGGGAAGTTACGGCTGTTTTGTCTGAACATCATTATCATAAAAGGCGTGGATATTGCAGGTAAAACGAAGCCCCATACCTGGTTAAGGAAATGAAGTTTACTCATCATCCTAAACATAGGGATCATTGTAGCAACACCAGGAATCATCATTGCCATAAGCAAGATAGCGAACAGGAAATCCTTGCCCTTGTCATGATAAAGCTCAAAGCCATAACCTGCGAGTGAACAGATAAAGATACAGAGTATTGTCTGAACAGCCGCATAAGTAAATGAATTACCCATGAATCTCCAAAGAGATGCTCCTGCACCCTGCGCTTTCGCAGTAACAAGGAGATTTTTAAAGTTCTCAGCTGCCTGAGTACCAAACCAGATTTTTCCTCTTGCAACATCTACTGTGGCATTCGTAGCTGCAGTAACCATCCAAAACAGCGGAAATACTGAAAAAAGTGAAAACAGCGTAAGGAAGATATAGCTCGGTATAAGCCTTCTTTGTATATTGGATCTATTCTTTTTATTAGTCACGTGTATCACCTACTTTCAGATTTATAAAGGCAAGGATAGCAACCAGAATGAAAATAAAGAATGACATTGCAGATGCATATCCGAAGTTAGCAACACCTGTACCAAATGCGTTGTTATATACATAATGTGACATAGTGATTGTGGTATTTGCAGGTCCACCGTTTGTCAGGTTTACGGACTCATCAAAGAGCTGCAATGTACCGTTTATTGACATGATGAAGGTCATGATTATAACAGGGCGAAGAAGCGGCACCGTAATATGCCAGAAAGTCTTCCAGCCTGACGCACCGTCTATCTTAGCTGCCTCATATACTGAATATTCAATATTCTGAAGACCTGCCAGGAAGAATACCATGTTATAACCTGTCCATCTCCAGATAAGAGCAAAGATAATAACAAATCTGGCTGTATTTGTCTGTCCGAGCCAGTTTATATTCTCACTTATAAGCCCCATATTCATAAGAGTCATATTTACAAGACCCTGTGTGGCAAAAAGTGTTCTGAATATCAATGCATAGGATACCAGAGAAATTGCGCACGGAAGGAATACCATTGTGCGGAAAAGTCCTCTGAACTTAAGATCTTTATTATTAAGGAGCTGCGCAAGAAGTATTGCCAGCACCAACATTATCGGTACTTGAATTATCAGATACAAAAATGTGTTGAAGACAGACTTCATAAAAGTCTTGTCCTGGAACATACGAGTATAGTTAAAGGTAATGGGATTAGCCCATTTCATAGCAGCCGCAGATCCTGTCTTGAAAGACATGATGAGAGCTGAAATCATCGGATAAAAGCTGAATATAAAAATCATTATGGATGCTATTGCAAGAAACATCCAACCGGCTGTTTTCTGTTTTCCAGTAACGGATTTTCCTTTTTTCATCAGAGCCGCTCCTTTTCTTCATTTTACAAAACCGGGGATCGGAAAATCCCGATTCCCCGGTTTAAATACTTACAATACTAAATTAGTTCTGTGAACCTGCGATCTCAAATTCAATCTGCTCCTGAGCAGCCTGAATCTCAGAATCAATGTCGTTACCGTTCTGTACGTTTGTAATAAGTGTGTTTACAAGAGTACGAAGGTTGTAGTGGAAATCACTCTGCTGAATTACAGGTACGTGAGATCCCATCTCAACGATGTCAGCGTAGATAGCCTGGCCATTGAAGAAATCAACACCCTTAGCATATACATCAGACTTACCTGCTGAGATGCATGTTGTGATAACACCGCCATCTGTAAGTGCTGCATCATAGGTCTCGATAGCTCCTTCTCCACCACCAAATGTGTAAGCAAGGAATGACTTTGCAAGATCAGGCTTTGAGCAGTTAGCAGTTACATAAAGAGATGAACCACCGTTTGCAGCATAACCATCTTTTCCTCCATCAATTGTAGGAAGTGTTGTAATAGCCCACTTACCACTGTTGTCAGCAACCTGCTCGATTGTAGGAATGATCCAGTTACCATTCATAACACCTGCAACCTGATCGCCCTGGATTGTCTGGTCTGTGTACTCACTCCAGCTGTTTGCAAGGATGATAGAACCATCATTTGCACCCTGTACGATAACTTCAATGATCTTCTTGAACTTATCATTGCCTACAAGGTTAGGAGTTGTGTTATCTGTCCACTGTGACACGCCTTCAGCCTGAAGCATCATGTAAGGAAGATCATCACCTGAGTGATCCATTGAAAGGAGTGCCATGCCTGTCTGATCATGTACATCCTTAGCGATCTCAAGCCATCTGTCCCATGAAATACCTGTTACATCATTGATTGAATATCCACACTGCTCAAGGATGTCTGTACGATATGCAAAGATTGCTGTACCGTTATCTACAGGTGCACCGTAGTGCTTACCACCGATTGTGCTGTAGGAAATCTTCTCAGCTCCAAGATTTGACCAGTCAATACCTGCATCATCGATATCCTGCCATGCATCCGGATAATCTGCTACGAACTTCTGGATGTAATGATCCTGGAAAAGAACGATGTCAGGAAGTGTGCTGAAGTCGCCTGCAGCAGCAGCAAGTGTAACCGCCTGCTCAACATCCTGTGAACCGGACTGTGTGATGATGTTCAGAGTGAATTCTGAATCAACTGCCTGGTAAGCTTTCTCAGCTGCCTTAAGAGCAGGAATGTTGAAGTTCTCATCCCAAGCGTAAACTGAAAGCTCGTGCTCACCTTCTGATGCAACGTCAGCTGTAGGTGCCTCAGTAGCCTCTTCAGCTGCTCCAGCGTCCTCTGTGCTCTCTGTTGCTTCTGTTGCTTCTGTTGTCTCGTTAGCTGTTGTATCTGCTGATCCGCTTCCGCCGCAACCTGCGATCATGGAAAGTGTCATAGCAGATGCAAGAACCATTGATAATGCTTTTCTTTTCATTATTATGTCCTCCCTAATGAAACTAAAATAATGTTCTAACCTGATTCATTTATTAAGATTATGTCAGATGAGTTTTGGGCAATTTGACTGAAATAATCTGTTTCCGAATCAAATATATGTATATTATACCAATGAGTATAAAAAATAATGCACATTTTAAAGGCTAAAATGTGCATTATCGACCAATTATGAATAAAATTTGAACAGATTATTAATAAACTTAAACAATTAAGTTGCCCATTTTAAGCCTTACCAGCCTTTCAGGGCGTGGATATTGTAGTCCAGGAGCTTGTTTGCGTAATTGTCCCTGTTCTTTTTCCACTGATATGGCGATGTTCCGAGGAATTTCTTAAAATTCCTGTTAAAAGTAGACACATTACCAAAACCACATTCGACAGCAACAATTTCCATGGAATGTTCCGTCTTTTTCATCTTATCGCATGCCTTCTGTACTCTCACAAGGTTCAGATAGTCCATGGGAGGCATGTTAATTATTTCCACAAAGCTCCTTCTGAAGTGTGTCTCACTCATGTTACATACATTTGCAAGATCAAGAGCCCTTATGTCATCCGCATAATTCTGCTCAATATACTCAATTGCAGGCTTTATGCTTACAAGAACGCCGCTGGTGTCCTGCTCTATAAGCGAGGATTGCTCCGCATCCATAGACTTATGAATCCTCATAAGCAAGAAAACAAAAGTCTTGATGAGGTTCTGAGTAGTTTCCTTGTAGTAGGAATCTTTATCTCTCATCTCCTCCATAATACGTTTAATGGTCTCTGCAATCTCCTGATGCTCTGCAGCATTCATTAAATCAGCTCTCTTATTTATCATTGTTATAGCTTCGCGCTGTTTGGGAACATTATCCGGATAGATCTCGGCAACCACCGCTTCCGGATCAAAGAAAAAATACTCCCAGAAATTCTCTTCCTCGCTCGTGGTGGTATGCGGATAGTTCGGCGGAATAGCAGAAAACATGTCGGTCTCGTAGTGGCAATCCTTCTCATCGAGGATCAGTTTACCATCACCGTACCTGCAATATCCCACCTCAAAAAGGTTATGGAAATGAAGAACATTATCCTCTTCTCCATAAACCCTGATCCACTTCTCACCTAAAAGAGCAAGGCAACTCTGTCCCTGGGGTATCTCATAAAATCTGAATTCAATTGTTTGTTTCTTTTTTCTGCCCATAGAATTTTGTTGGGACTAAATCCCCTCATCCGGCACTTCGTGCCACCTTCCCCCAGAGGGGGAAGGCACTTTATTTCTTCACCACCCAAGGGAAGGCATATTAAATGTTATTAATACGTTCAACGTTCAGGATTGCATCGATGTACAATCTAACACTGGCACCTGTAACCTTGTTCCAATCGAATCTCTTGTAACAGTAGTCCATTATTTCATCGAATTTGTGGAAGCTGCCGGGATTCGCGATGCTCTCCTCAAGCTTCTTTTTAAGGTCCTCTACATCAGACTTCTTGAAGTAGTTGGCATATTCGCGGCACGCCTCGGTATTCTCCGGAATATCGCTGGCAAGACATCTTCTGCCAAAACTCATAGCCTCAAGAAGACTTATCGGCATACCCTCAATATCACTGGGAAGTACATACATGTAGCAATTGCCGAAAAGCTCTGTAAGCGTATTACCCTGTACAAAGCCGGTCATAACAACCCTGCTGTCCTTTTTTGCCATATCCATAACTTCCTGCATGAAATCACCGGAATGACTTCCGCCACCGGCTATAACAAGCTTCATGTCTGTATCAATCTTGGAAAAAGCCTCAAGAAGATATGTTATTCCCTTCTCAGGAACGATTCTTCCAAGATAAAGAATATATTTTTCTTTCTCAAGTCCGAACTTCTTAACAATTCTGTCGGGCTCCAGGAATTCGGTCCTGTTTACGCCATTCGGTATGTAAATAGTCTGTCTTCCGTAAGTATCAAGAAAGTACTGCTGAACGTTACGGGAAAGTACGATAACCTCATCTGCATATCTTGCAGCAATTTTCTCGCCAAATTTAAGATATTTTGTGGCGAAACCGCCCCATTTAGCTCTCTGCCAGTCAAGACCATGTATGGTCGCAATAGTTCTGATTCCGAAAAAATGAGGAATCACAAGCATCGCACAAGGTCCCTCTGCATGGTAATGAATTACATCATAATTGCCAAGAAGTGCAAAAATTGTAGCAAGAAAAGAATAAACTACCGCATTTAATGCCTTCAGGTCAGGTGTGGGTACATGAACTATACGTATTCCTTTGTAGCTTTTGAGCTTATGAGCCTCTTTATCAGCGTTCTTGTCGGCAACATTTTTCCCCTTACGATTGTATGCCGTAACCGCATGTCCCATAAGCACAAGACGTGTAGAGAGCTCCTCTACGACTATCTCCACTCCTCCCTCTCTGGACGGTATTCTCTTGTGCCCAATCATTGCAATTTTCATATTATAGCTCCCAAATAATTCTAGTAAGACCCGTTGCGTTTAAATATCTCAAGTACAGTCTTAAATATAATCTTCAAGTCCATCATCAGGTTCCAGTTATCGATATAGTCGACATCCAGATTAACAACCTGATCAAAGTCAGTAATATTACTCCTGCCGCTGGTCTGCCATCTACCCGTTATACCGGGCTTGATGCTGATTCTCCTCCACTGATCGGCAGTATATTTCTCGACCTCATCAAGCGTCGGCGGTCTTGTTCCAACAAAACTCATTGATCCGAAAAGCACGTTAAAGAACTGCGGAAGCTCATCAATACTGGTCTTTCTAATGAACTTACCAACTCTGGTAATTCGCGGATCATCCTTAATCTTGAACATCATGCCATCCTGAACCTCATTGAGTTCCATGAGTTCAGCTTTACGCTCCTCAGCATCAGCATACATGCTTCTAAACTTCCATATCTTGAAGTGTCTGCCGTTTTTACCAACTCTGACCTGTTTAAATATAGCGGGACCTTTTGAATCAAACTTAATCGCAAGCGCAGTAATAATCATTATCGGTGATGTCAGAATAATGCCAATCAAAGCAAAAATGATATCGAACAGACGCTTCATCAGTGATTCCCATGTGTTCATACTGATAGTATGGTAGGTCATTACTGGATAAGTTCCGATACTGCTGTTATAGGAGAAAGCCTTTCTCCTTCTGTAAATATCAACAATAACTCTGCAGGTAACACCCATTTCGATGCAGAGATCGATATACTTCTGAATATAAGCAATATCCATCTCACGCTTCTGCATGATATAAACCTGATCAATATTATACTTTCTGATAATCTCCTCAAGATCGGACAAGCATCCGATGTATTCAAGGGAATCATCATCATCATCAAAGCTCACATAGCCTATTTCATTTAATGTAAGCGGAGTTTTATTAAGGAAATATCTGAATTTATTATAAGAATCCTTGCTTCCCACATATACACATCTTGGGATATGTTTTCTGTTTATAAGCCTGTCGATCAGCCTTAAAAAGAACAGACTCTCGACCAGAACTATAAGGTAAGACAATGTCAAAAACGCCATAAGAAAATCAGCATCAATCGAATGATCAAGGCAAAACCAATAAACGAGAAAACAACTAAAAGTTGCCCACAAAAAGGAAACCGTCTTACGACGTATTATTCTGTCAACATAGAAAAACAGAGTGTTATTATAGATATTTGCTGCTCTGTTACAAACAACATAAATCACAATAAAAACAAACAGCATAGCGAAAATGCTATCACGCTGTTCGGCCTTCACCAAGTGCCCCCAAACCCAATATACAATTGTCATCGAAAGACATTGAAAAACTACATCCAGTATTGCGTGAACAACATCAAAAGACGCAGAAACATTAGAACGATTCATAAACTCTCCAAACAATTAAACTCTTTTTTATAATAGTTCCTCCCCACAAGAACCAGCGAATCGTTAATAAAACTAGTACGCCATTCGGTTCACAAGTATACATTATTATAAGTAGTTATGTCTAGTAAAAAGCATAAAACTAATAGTATTTTGTATACAATTCAATGATATATCAATTATTTACGCAGTATCATCTTGATATTATCTTTAATACGTATAATACAATCAAAAACTCTCTTCCCTTTTTCCTCCCCGAAAATCCTATTGAGTTTCCGCATCAGGTTCGTGTAAAAGCCGCTGTTGCCGCTTTTCCAGCTACCATCAAAATGATGAATACTGAAAGTATTTTCCGTAATTTCGATGCGTCCCGTAGCATAATTCAGAGGGCAAAAAAAATCTGTTGGGAATATTTCCACATCCCCTACTGTCTGTCTTGAACCATCGAGTCTAAGTCCATGTCTCTTAAGTACCAACGTGCGAAGTTTTGGGCTCTCAACATTATGTTTTTCTCCGCCCCAGAACTCATAAGCTTCATCACTGTCGTATAGATCAAGCATTTCTTTGAAAATGGGGAGACCTGCTACGCATCCAAAGCCCTGCCCGTCATTTACCAGTTCGCTGTTTTCAAAGCCAAAAAACGCCTTGTTTTCACATAGCGGCGAAAAGTCTTTAATCACCTCAACATCCGTATCTAAATATACTCCTCCGTGACTATACAGAACATCTAATCTCGCATAATCAGAAACAAAAGCCCACATCTTTTCATTGTAGGCTTTTTCCATGTATGGATGCTTATGAATGTCGTAATTTGACTCATTCCACTCTTTTATCTCAAAGTCCGGGCAGTTACTTCGCCAGCTATCGATGTATTTAAGAACAGTTTCAGGCTTTTGACCACCACCGAACCAGAAATAATTGATTATATGGGGAATACTTTGTTTATCTTGATTTTTCATAATATATCTACCCATTTACATGCAAAATTGTTATATGACTTATTTCAAAAGATGTCCTATTATTGTTCGGGCTCATATCCTTCAACAGCAAAGCTACTCAAATCATAATATTGTGCCAGCGCACTATTTAACCAATTCTCAGGATCAGCCGGTTCTTCATAATAATAAAAGTCCTTTGTATTATCAATTCCATGCGGCATTTCATCAATTGAAACCCTTACATCCGTACCATCCGGATAATCTTCCAAACCGTCAAGAAATTGCTCACACTTTCTATAATACCCTTGAATATCTCCGTTCACCAATTGCTTCCCGATCTCGTAATATTTATTATTCAAAAATGGATACGGTCTCCATATTGCCCAGATAACAGCGGCGCTAAATAGGACACATATAGAGACTTTACCAATATTTTGATAATAAGAAGCAAGGAAATATCCAAAAACAAACGCCGCAAAGACTACCGACAAAACAAACGTTGAATTAATAACAAAATCACACCTATTATTTAATGCTCCCGACGCAGAATAGCCCAGAGTAGCCGGAAATGCGGCAACCCAAGATGCAGCAGGTGCAATAACAGAAAACAATAATATATAAGCTGTTCTTTTTTTATCCTTCTGTATCTTTGTTTTTAAACCAATCACTATTCCAACTATAACGCAAATCGCTAAAACCTCGAATAATAGGCTATCTCTTAACATGCATTTATAATTCCGCAAACAAATACCAAGAGAGTTTTTTATAGATTGAAAAAAATGTATCCCCCCCGATCCATTTTGCGTTTGTCTATAATAATTCCCCGGTGCAATCGTATTTATAACTGCACCTGCAAGCCACCATAAAAATATCCTTCTCCCATTTTTATTATTTTCTTTTTCAATGAGGGTATAATAAATAACTATTAGTAAGGCAAAAAAACACCCCGCCCCTGCAATCATAAGCGTGCCGCCACAAGCCAAAAATCCAAACATTTTAGCAAATACAGCATCTCTATTATTCTTTGTCCGATAGTACCGAAGTATGAAAGATAACCCTATTAACATAGCAGAAAATGGAAATCCATATGATGTACAGCCGGAAAACCAAAAGAACACTTCCTGATAAGTAGTATACCCATATAATACAAGCAAAGATAAAGCACCGATAAATAGCCATGTACATTTGCTTTCAATTGATAAGTTTTTTAGCAAATTATATATCAGCAGTATAATCGTTCCAAATATGAGCAAAATATTAAGCATCATAACAATTCTTAATTGGGTTAACCCAAATCCATTAATAGGACTTAAAAAAGCCTGCAAAAACATAGCAAAGAAAGTTCCTTGCCAACTGAAATATATATGCCACATAAACAAAAATGATCCTAATAAATGAAGCGGAAAAAAAGCCTTATAAAGACCAAAGCCTACTCCATGGGAAAAATCATCTGCTGATAAGATTGAATATGCACCAGCCCAAAAATATATAAAAAACATAAATAGTATTGCTATCACAGACAAAAAAGACAATACCTTTCTAGTTGTATTCATTTAGTTCACCTAACAATCCCTTCTCAACTTGTCTAGTAAAATTTTTATGATATCTGATTAAATAAAACCACTAAATAATATCGGAGCTACTTGATATGCAATTCGTCGCTTTGACTTACTTTTACATGGAGTAGCCTTCAATTCTTTTTGCATCGCCCTGATTTGGTTTACTGTTTTCTTGCTATTATCACCTTCTCTATAGGCTTTTAATAGTGTATACATACTATATTCAAGAATCGAATTATAACTATCTAAAACATAGTTTTCATCAATAATTCTTCTTATATTATCAAATGCAGGTTTATAGATAAATATTCCATTAACAAAATACTCTCTCGTTGATGTAGCTGATGAATTATTCTGAATATAATGATAAAAAGCTTTAGGAACATACTTGTATTTAAGATCATTGTTAGCGAAATAACGTGTTTGAAACAACAAATCTTCACAAATCGCTATATTATCATCAAATGAATACTGTTTTAAAATATTAGCTTTGAAAAGCTTTGTAACAAGGAATCCTCTAACTGTATCATCGGTAAAAATAGCCTTCAATATATCATTTGATTGCAACAAATCTGATTGCATCCTTGTGTAAGATGTAATTATTCCGTCCTTATGTGTAAAATATCCGCAAATACACCCATCACACTCACCATCGGCTACAGCTGAAATCATCTGTTCATACATATCCGGCTCAATATAATCATCAGCATCAAGGAAACTGATCCACGTACATTTTGCATGTGATATACCCAGATTTCTTGCCGCTGAAACTCCCTTATGATTCTGATGATAGTATTTTATTACCGGATATCTTTTCACATAGTCCTTTACTATATCTGCAGAATCATCTGTAGATCCATCATCTATCAGAATTATCTCATCAGGAACTAAAACTCCGCTCAAAATGCTGTCAAGCATAGTAGGCAGTGTCCCTGCATTATTATAAAAAGGTATTATTGTTGATATTGTATTGGTTAAATTATTCATAATCATAATAAATATGCACTGTAGTTAAAAGCTCTGTTTTCAAATTTTACAATGAAATCTGTGCTTTTTCTATATTATCTTGTTATAAGATACTATTGTATTTCTTATACTTTTCTTATAGACTTTTTAAGGATATGGGGAGAAAGGATATCAGCTATATGAGCAAAAATAATAAAGTATCAAATTACATATTTATAATTTATGGGATAATCATTTTTTTTGCTCTGTTTTTTTTCTTTACTAAAATTAATCCTCTCACTGTATATGATGCTGATGACTGGTTGTATATAGGTCAGTTTCGCATACCGCTCCCTATGGTAGGAGCGTGGAATCCTACCCGTGTTTTTCCCGAAACATTCATGCCTTTGGTTTCATCCTTCGGTGCATTTTTTATCAACCCCATAATCCATAATTATTATTTTTCATTAACAATAGCACACAGTATATTGGGAAGCATACTTATTACCTTTTATTTTGTTGAGTTTTCCCTGCTTTTATATAAAAAGAAGTTGGCCTCAGTACATTTAAGCATAGGCATAGGTATTCTTTTCATTTTATTGCACTTTTTTGCTTTTACTCACAGCGGAAACAATAATTACTATTTACTGTGGTCGCTAAACCTTACATGTTTTTATTACTATACCCTTTCAGCTATTATAAATGCCTCTTTAGTCATGCATTGCATGTCAAATGGCGGTTTACAGGCTTTATTTGTCGTTTCCAATCTACCTAAAAAAATTTTGCTTTTTATATGGATATATTTTGCTATTAATTCAAATCTTTTTTCATCTGTAATAATGGCAGCTTATATTGGTACAGAGTTGTTATTAGTTCTAATGTCAGAAATCAAAAACCAAAACTTTGATTTAAAAAAATACTGTAAAGCCAATTGGCTTAGTCTAATTGTAATCATAAGCTGGTTTATCGCCAACATTCTCGAAACTACCGGCGGAAGAGCCGATAGTATAGGCAAAAGCATAATAGGAACAATTCCTTTCACAATATTATTAGCAATTCTCAATACATTCATCGTGAATATTTTTATTACTATTTTCGGAATTACCGTAGGTATAATATGGATAAAGCAACAACGAGCTACCAATCCCGCTGTACAAAAATTCATATTATATATTACTTTATCAATTGTATATTTACTGTTTCTTTGCAGTTCGTCAGACCCTACTTATATTATGAAGCCCGACGTATTCATAGTTGTTTTATTTTATGTCTATCTTGCACTTATGGCATGCTTTTGTGAATTGCTTTCCACAAGCAGAAAATATGCCCGTCTGCTTCTCATTTTAGCAGGAACAATACTATTAGTTTTTATACATCCCGGGAAGTTTTATGTTTCTTACAATTATTCAAATCTTTCGTACAAGCAATGTGAAGAACTGACAAATGATTTGATTTCTCAATGTCAAAATGCTGATAGTGAAAATGAAACAGCTTTACTGGTCCCGCATTTTGACTATGATGGAAATTGGCCATTCTCAGATTATATAGGGGAACGGATTGCATATACATTAAACAAACACCATGTAATACATTCCCAACTCAATATAAAAGAGACTATTCCGACAAAAGACAAAAACCAGCAATTTAATATTCCTGAATATGATTTTCCGACTAAAAATGTAAAATCATATTTAATTTACCTTTACATTTCTGAAAAGCTAGGAATATATACTGTCTAAAATCCATACATTATTACATTTTTTATAGCATAACGTCTTAAAACACGCTTATGCAAACGAGGTACTCATGACTACAAAACACAAAAATGCAACTCTCTACTATATTATTTTTTCTATATTTATTTTTTCTTTTCTACTATTCTTTCTAACAGCTATTAATCCTCTAGTAGTTTATGACACCGATGATTGGCTGTATATTGGGCAGTTCCGTAAACCCATACCTATGATTGGCCATTGGAATCCAATAAAAGTCTTTCCTGAAACTTTTATGCCTTTAGTTTCATTTTTGGGCGTACGATTCATTAATCCAATCATACATAATTACTGCTATTCTCTTACTTTGGCTCATGGTCTTTTTGGAAGTGCATTATTAACTCTTTATTTTGTCGAGTTTTCATTATTATTTTATAGAAAAAAGCTCTGCTCATTACCATTAAGTATTGGTTATGGATTTCTTTTTATTATTTTACATTTTATTACATATATCCACAGCGGAAACAGCAACATTTTTCTAATTTGGTCTCAGGATCTTACTTGTTTTTACAATTATACTTTATCAGCAGTTCTTAATGCCGCATTGGTAATGCACTCTATATCTTATGGTGGCATGGATAATTTATTTAGAAAAAGTTCTGTTCCTCACAAAATTCTTATTTTAGTTTGGGTATATTTTGCTATTTTTTCAAATCTGTTCTCTTCAATAATACTTGCTGCATATTTAGGCGCAGAGTTACTTTCGAGGCTCATCTACTTAGTAAAGAATAATCAGTTTAATTTGAAAAAATATTGCTCCGGCAACATTATGCATCTGCTACTTATAATATGCTGGTTTATCTCAAATATAATTGAAACTACAGGTGGTAGAGCCGGCAATATCGGAAAAAGCACATTAGGAAATATCCCCATAACGCTATTGTATGCATTGGTTAACATAATCGCCTTGAATATTTTCATAACCATTCTTGGATTAGTAACCGCCATATTGTGGGCAAAAAAATGTAATTGTTTCAAAGAAAGAGCGTTCAAAGCTATTCTTTATTTTGTTTTGTCCATATCTTACCTTGTGCTGCTAAGCGCAACTGCAGAACCTTATTATATTTATCGCGCAGAAATTGCAATAGACATATTATTCTTCGTTTTCATTGCACTCATCGCTGCACTGAATGAATTAATTATTCTAAATAAGAAAAACGCAAGGCTACTTTTAATTTTATCCGGAACAATAATTCTTCTGTTTATTCATCCCGGAAAAATATATTTTGCCTACAATAATTCAAATATCTCATATCAACAATGCGAAGCACTTATTGATGACATTATCAACCAATTCCATGATGCAGAAGCCAGCGGATCCAAAGAAATGATACTCATCGTGCCTTCATATGACGTCATTTATAATTGGCCACTTGCAGATTATGCCGGTAGTGATATATCCAAAGCATTATATAATCACAAAATCACGCAGTCTCTCATTACAATAAGTGAGCTCAAGCCAGATCATGCTAAAAATGGACAATTTGGGATTAGTGAATTTGACTTAGAGAATAACCTGAAAAAAGTATATTCCACTCTCTTAGTAAAGTGAGTTTACATCAAAGTGCCTTGCTCAGGACAATATAAAAAGGATAACTTATATGAAAAATCAGAAATACATATCAAAAAATACATTAGGAATGTTTGATCTACTTAAGGGAATCATAATGATTATTGTAATGGTAGGTCATACTTATGGTTTATTAGAGATTTCCGGAGAGAACACTTTTTCAGAAGAGTTGTTGCAGCAAGTCAATATATTCGTTCTATTTTTATTGCTCATCCTTAAGATTTTTGCCGAAACCGCCATGCCCGCATTTTTTATTTTAAGCGGATATGGTTTTAGAAAAGCCCCTTTTATTAAGAGTATCCGAAAACAATTCCATACTCTATTAATCCCGTATTTTATATCAATGTTTCTGGCTACTGTCATACATTTTTTCAGCTATCTATTTCTATATTCAGGGATAAAGGCATCACTTAAACAAACAATAATGGTTTTCCTTGGTGGTTTATTTGGCTTTCCAAAAGATGTTTACATTAATGATTTTAGATTTATTTGTTGTGGCCCACTCTGGTTCCTTCTGGCTTTAGCCATTGCAATTATAGTTTTCAATCTTTTGGCTAATTATTTTGAAGACAATAGACTCCTTTTAGTATCCTTCTTGGTTGCTTTTATTGGATGGCTATTGAGTCTTGCTGGTACAATGCCCTGGTCCCTGTCACAAGGCCTGATATCCGTTTTCTTTTTGGGAATAGGATACTATGCAAAAAAACGCAAATTGTTTATTTCTTCAATCTCCAAAAATTATTATACAGTCCTTGTTGGCATTGCCATTGTCTTATATGTAATGATTATAGGTACAAGTTCATTCTTTGATATGGCGAATGACAAATATCCACTCGGCCCTGTTTCGATTATCGTATATGGAATCCTTGGAATTATTGTCATTAAAATATTTTTACAACTAAACCGATTTGAAGGTTTCTTATCGTCATTTATCAGGAAAATCGGCAGACTTTCTTTATACATCCTATGTATCCACTCTATAGAAATGGTTGCTATAGGCGGTTACCTACAATATATGTTTGTAAATGACTGGTGGAAGGGAAGCCTGGCCTTAAGAAACACAATCATTATTGGCATACGAATACCTTTTGTCTTAACAGTCACATTTTTATTTATATATATAAAGAACGCTTTTTCAAAGTCAAAAAAATAAAAAAACAAAAACAAGCGGTACGATCATCTTTTGATCTTACCGCTTGCTGTCTTTTCAAATTCATTATCTTGAAATTCTATCTTATAAATTCTCTTATAAATAGGCATTTTCTTATTAAGTTCTGTAATGTATGTTCTTATTTTTTCCTGATCTTCCTCTCTTGAGTTAATCCCGGCATATATTCTGTCGTTCTTCTCAAATACTTTACATTCGATAATAAGAGGATTTTTATATAATTGTTTCTCAAGTTCTTCGGGACTTACGTTTTCTCCTCCGGATAAAATGATAAGATTCTTTTTTCTTCCGGTGATATACAAATAGCCATCATCATCAAGATAGCCAAGGTCTCCAGTATAAATCATTCCATCTTTAAGGCAATTCATGGTTTCTTCTTCATTCTCATAATATCCCATCATATTGCCCGAACTTTTTATACAAATCTCACCATCAACAATCTTAATATCTACATCATCATAGGCACATCCCACAGAGGCAATATGCTTTTCCATGTCAAAATTATATGTTACGTTGCCGCCGGTTTCTGTCATACCATAATATTGTCCAAACGCTATTCCATGCGATTGTATTTCTTTAACATCCTCAGCACTTACCGGCGCTCCGGCAGTAATAATACATTTTACTCCGCCCAGCCTCTCTATATGGCCTTTCCTTATAGAGTTAAGCCAAAGCTTCAAAGTAGCAGGTATTACTCCGGCACCGCTAATTTCCTCCCCAATAAGATCACTGAGAATGTTCTGCGGTTTAACGCTTTGAATAAGTGTATAGCCATGCTCTGCACATGCAATCCAGGCAATTATCCCAGCTATATGGTAAAAAGGAAAATTTATATAAGCCTTAAATCCCGGAACAGCATTATATTCCCTGACAAATTTTTCAGGAAGAAGAATTTTCTCTTCATGAAAAATATTATGAACAGACAAACAAACACCTTTTGACAGACTTGTTGTACCGGATGTATAAATAATCATCAAAAGATTGTCTGCTTCTTCCTGAGAAAAATCAAGAAGATCCTTTTGCTGCCCATCACCATGATTTAATGCGATATCAAAATCAAAACACTTAATATTTGAATCACAAGCATACTTCTTCGGATTATTGGCTATAAGTACTTCCAATCTCGAATTATCTATAACATATTTAATATTATCGTCAGTTTCATGATAATTAATCGGAACTAATACTGCCCTGCTAAATAGTGTAGCAGCCATAATAACTGCATATTCATAACTATTAACGCCAATAATTCCTATATGTTTCCCCTTCAGATTCCCAACAGCACTCTCCAACCTAAAGGCACAGGAACAAATATCTTCAAGATATTGTTTATAGCTAATCTCGAATGTATTCTCTTCATCCAAAAATCTGAAAGCAATAACATCCTCGTATTTTTTTAACGTATCAAGAAATTTATACATCATTATTCCTCGTGAACATGTGATTCCCAATTCATAGCATTTACAATTTTAGTTCTTTCGGATGTAGGTTTTTCTCTCAACCTTATCTTTTTGCAAGGACTTCCAACATATACAGTCCACGGCTCAAGTTCACCTTTAACCAGTGAATTTGCACCCACAAAGGCACCTTCTCTAATAATAGTCCCCGGCAAAATAGTACAATTGGCACCTATATATGCATCATCTTCGATAATTACATCGCCGTATCTTATCTTACCAGCGTCTCCCGGAAGATGTTCAATCGAATAATATCCATCGAACTCATATGTCGATGTAAGCACCTTCGTACCGGGTCCGAGAAATACCCTGTGCCCTATATCTGTCTTTGCACCACCTTCTATAAGTACATTCCAGGTGAGTGTCGAATATTTTCCAATTCGCAGTTTTTCACCAGCATCGATAAATACAAAATCAAATAACTGGCAATTATCCTCTAGTACAGCATTTCCCGGATGAATCATCTTACATAAAGGATAAAGTCTTGCGTTTTCACCACAAAATGCTAACTTATCCCGCAGATTTTCACCCATGAAGTCAGTTCCATCAATATGTGCTTCTTTCATTTTTCCACCCTCATAGAAATAATATTTTTAGTTTTACAGTTACAAATAATTAAAATCTTCCCAGTGCACGCTCTTTCTTCATATCTTCAAGCATTTCAAGATATGAATACTTGGGTTCATAGCCAAGCTCATCTACAGCTTCTTTAATATCCATTATGTATTGAGGTGCATTCGGCTTTTCAGGACAAAAAACAAGTTCTGATTTCTTTTCTCCTCCAAAAACGTCTCTCATTCCCTCAATCTGCTTAAGAAGCGGTGTTCCGATTCCTGTACCGACATTATAAAATCCTGTCTCTCTGTCTACAAAACAAGCCTTAAAAAACATCTGGCAAAGATCCTTAACATATACCATATCCTTTTGTCTTGTAGGATCCCCCCAAACTTCTATTGTTTCCCCTGCCGTAGCCTGATCAATAAGGATTCTGTGCATCATTTTATGAGGCACGCCCTTTACACTATATTGATCATTTGTATTCCACAGATAAATATGCGGAAGTCTGAATGTAAATGTCTTAATCTTGTAAAATTCATGTACGCATCTAAGAAGTTCTTTGGTCGCATTCTGCGTTACACAGTAAACTGAATGATAGTTATCGTAATCAAAATATGGCTCATCGTCCACATGCAATACCAACTGCTTTTCGCCTCTTTTTACAATATCAATAAAGCTCTTTGCATAAAGAATTCTGTCAGCATTAACTCGTACAGCGTAATCAAATATTTTGTATGATCCCAGTACATTAGTTTCAACATATACAATAGGCTTATATCCGACCATTCTTGCCGACATTGGACCTATCATATCAATAACTGCATATACGTCCTCAGTGGGAAGCTTGGAGTATTCTTCCTCATCATTGATGTTCATTGTTATTGTTTTTATCATTTTCTTTACTGTTGGATGTTCAACCAGGTCTACACCTATTATCTCATATTCATCACTACAGTTCTGAAGGAAATACTCAGCAAGATATCCGCCCATATTTCCGGAAACACCAAAAATAAGTATTTTTTTCACTCTTTTCCTCCTGGCTAATACAAAAACTTACATGTTAAACAGATATATTCTCTCTTATTGCTTTTTTGAAGAAATTATATCTTCTAAGTCCTTAATAGTTGTAATGGATAATAATTCATTTTCATCTATTTTTATTGAATATTCTTTTTCAATTCGGGCTATAATTGATAAAATCTCAAGAGAAGACAAATCCAATGAATCAATCAATTCACTATCCTCTTTTATATTCTCTTTTTCAATATCGGCTATGTCTACGATTACATCTGCAATGAAATCAAATACTTCACTCATATAAAGAACCTTTCGAAATAAACACTCTAATTACGTGTATTAACATACCACATTTACTGTTACTGTCCCCAAATATCTTTTTCTTAATCAATGGCCTCTCATTTTCTTTGAATGACAAACGATTCTTGCAGTACTTATCCCATTCATACTTCCTTCTGGCATCAAAATTTATAACTAATCCCAGTTGTTTTGCCAGCAATTCCATATCTTTAAGTCCATCTAAATAATTTAAAAGGCTTTGACTGCTATAATTATCATTTTGTGAAGACCATGATCCGGAGCCCTCAACAAGAACATATCTATATGCAGAAATATACTCTCCCGAATTGTATAATTTTCCTCTCGCTAGCATCGCCAATACTAGGTGACGATCCATAAATCGTGACATATCATATCCTGATTGCGTTAACATCGTAATGATGCCTGTAAATGAACTTTGCCTATACATTGAAGTAGCAGTCTGTCCGGGAAGAAGGTATTCCTCGAATTCCTGAACTGTATAATCTCCCCCATGTTTCATGAAACCGCTATATTTCTCTCTATCCGGTAGCCGCACTTCATTCTGGTCTACTATTTCACATAAGCCAAAGCAAGCCTCATATTCATGATGCGAATCCAAAAAATCTACCTGCTTTTGCAATTTATCATTATCAGTCCAATAATCATCGCCTTCAAGAAGAGCAATGTATTCACCCTTTGTACGCATAATAAGATCAAGGGAATTATCAGTCATCCCCAAATTTATTTCTCTTATATATGGAATGATTATATCCGGATATTTATCTGAGTATTCTCTTACAATTTCAGCAGTATGATCTGTTGAGCAATCCTCACCTATAAGAACTTCATATTTAAAGTTCACAACTTGTGATATTATACTTTCAAGTGCATGCCTTAAGTATTTCTCATGATTATATGTTGCTACAACAATACTGACTTTAATATTTTGTTCCGACATTTTTACTTCCATGTAAAATATAACATCTATGAATAAATTCGAATTTTAAAATTCATCCATAAGAGTTTGAATATCGCTCTCACCAATAACTGATACTTTTTTATTTGCTATTCTATATACTCTGTCGCACATTGTAAGAACTGTAGGTCTATGAGTAGTAAGAATTACAGTCTTCTTAGGATCCTTTATCATAATATTATTAAGGACCTTACGTTCTGTAGCAACGTCCAGCGCTGATGTTGCTTCGTCCAGAAGAAGTATTGGTGCATCCTTAAGAAGAGCTCTGGCAATAGATAATCTCTGATTTTGTCCTTCAGAAAAGCCAAGTCCGTTCTCACCAAGCATATGGTTCAAACCATCAGGAAGATTTTCTATAAATTCATAAATACATGCCGTCTCAAGTACTTCCTTTATTTCCTCATCAGTAGCATCCGCCTTCACTAGCTTCATATTCTCCAAAATGCTTCCTGCCATCATAGTATTCCCTTGGGGAACATACGATATGAGTGCTCTTGTCTGTTTACCAAGTTTAAGGGTGTCAATACCGTTTGAAGCAAAGACCTTTCCTTTTAAAGCAGTTACAATACCGAGAATGATCCTAAGCATCGTTGTCTTCCCTTCACCGGAAGGTCCAACAAGAGCAATTATTTCACCGGGATTAGCCTCTAAAGAAGCACCTTCAAATACTGAATAGCCATTCTTATATTTGAAGTACATATCTTCGATACTAACAGCTACACCGTTATTAATCTTTTCAGAAAAATCATTCATTCTTTCATCAACAAAATCTTCTTCGTCAGGTAATTCCATAAGCCTTTTAACACGCTCAGCAGAAGTCATAAACTCCATAATTGTTGGAATCAGATTAAGAAGGCTTTTCATTGATTGACCTACATTCATAGCCAAAAAGGCCATAATGGACAACGAACCAAAAGTGATTACGCCTAAATGTACTCTGTAGAACATCCATCCTATGCAAATACAAGCACCGATTATTGCAACCAAAAATGATATTCCCCATGAGCATAATGAATATTTGTTTGACCTTAAATCTGCATTTTTCCTGGTAATTTCAAGATCATTCATTTTTTGGTAAAAAATATCACCAAGGCCAAAAGCCTTCACTGCCTGTATATTATTAAAGGTTTCCTTATTGTATGAATTTATACGAGATTCTACTTCTTTAATTTCTTTTTGGGATCGATATATCTTGCCCATATAAATTCTTGAGGCAAGAACAACTATAGGCACTACTAAAATCGCAACAAGTACCATAGTAAAGTCGAGTAAAATAATATAAATACCAGAAAAAACGATCAAAGACAGAGTTGAAATCATGGTGGGGACAAGACCACTTGTATTACCGGCCACACATTTAATGTCCGACGATAATCTGGTAATAAGATCTCCCGAATGATACTCCGTCAAATCTTCCCACGATGAATCCATTATTTTTCTATATACCTTCAGTTCCAACTCATTATACATTCCGTTGTAGTTATGAGCTGCAAGCCTGTTACTGGTAATACTGATAATAATATTGAGAATATAAAATAAGACTAAGGCACTACCTCTTGTAATGAGACTTTCCATATTATCCTGCAATGCAAGATCAACAATACTACCGATCCGACTTGTCAAAAAAATCTCATACAGTGCATGTAAGAATAAAATGAAAATATAAAGATACAGCCTTATTCTAAAATCTTTTAATATACCCAAAGACCATCTGAATGACTTAAAAACATCCCGAAAAATCTGTAACTTCTCTTTTTTTACGGGTAAAACCATTACAAAAAACTCCTAAAACAAACACAAACAAAGCACAACCTATTTCAAAAAGTTTATTATCATATCGCAAATATGATCCACCTTTTCAAGTTCCAGATCAGCATAAATAGGAAGTGTAAGAACCTGCTCTGATAATCTTTCAGCGATGGGAGTATCACCTCGATACCCCTTATCTCTATAACAGTCAAACTGACTCGTTAACGGATAGAAATACTTTCTGGAGTAAATATTGTTTAATGCAAGATAGGCATAAACATCATCTCTACTCATACCACAAACATCTTTATCAATAAATATTGGTAAATATGAATAATTTCTGGTAATATCATCGCGATAAGGAGAAGGCATTCTTACTCCGTCCAAATCTGCAAATCTTGATTCGTAACGCTCGTAAACACGTTTTCTCTTCTCAATATTTTCAGAAAAATGCAAAAGATTACAAAGTCCCATTGCAGCCTCAAACTCATTCATCTTAGCATTGGCTCCTGTAAATGAAACCTGTTCCTCACCCATGATTCCAAAATTTTCAAGCTGATATAATCGCATAGCTTTTTTTACATCTCTAAGGGCTACACATCCTCCCTCAATAGTATGAAATGCTTTCGTTGCATGGAAAGAGAACATAGAAGCATCACCATATGACGCTATGCCTCTCTCTCCAATTTTAACTCCAAAAGCATGAGCAGCATCGTATATTACTCTAAGACCATGTTTCGTTGCAATTCTTTCTATCTCATCAACATTACAAGGCAATCCATATACATGAACAGGAACAATAGCAACCGTCTTATCACTGATAAGTTCTTCAATTTTTTCCGTATCAATTGTACAGTCTTCTTCCCTGACATCACAAAATACAGGAGTGCATCTGTTACGAACAATGGCATGTGTTGTGGATGCAAAGGTATATGGAGTCGTAATAATCTCGCCTTGAAGTTCAAATGCCTGAATAGTAAGTTCAAGCCCCATATGCCCATTGCAGCTTGGAAGGCAAATATCAACGCCAAGAAATTCCGAAAGATTTTCCCTGAATTTCTCGTGAAGCGGTCCCATATTTGTAAGGATTCCTCTATCCCATATCTCCCTTAAGTACTCCACATATTCGTCAAATGGTGGTAAAGAAGGCTTAGTAACAAATATGCCTTTTCTATTATCAACGAATTTCCCAATGCTCATTGCTATCCTCTTACTTTATTACACTGCGAGCCCAACACTCTCAACATCACCTGTTTTTACAGCATAACCCTTGCGGTCATATTCATAAGGACAGGTCATATTTTCACCGGACTCTGATATTACTTCTAAATTACTGTTAATTATATTAAGACATTTGTCATAGTCTTCACTCTTGCACGAGAACAGAATAAATCCAAAAATCATGCGCATAGCTGTATCAGGTTCAACAACATGTCCCACCTGCTTAACCTGCTGAATCTGTATTCCGGGAATCTGTTCCTTAATCTTGTCAATTCCCTTTATCTCTTTGATTGTTCCGGGATTGAGCCAGAATGCGTATGAATACATCTGCATAGCAGCTTTTGCATTGCAAGGCTGGTTCTTCTTTTCCTCGAGAACTGTATCAAGCATAGTATTGCAAAGAAGATCTTCGAAAGGATACTTTCCACCCGGAAGTCTGTAGTTCATCTCTATAATTGCAAATCTCTTACTATCAGTTAAAAACTGGAGACCACAAATACCTTCCTTACAGCCGATCTTTGTAAGCATTTTATCAATATTGGGTTTGTAGCTTTCAAAAAGCTTTATATGCTTTGAAGGAAGGAATCCAAATACTCTTCTCTGGCCATTGCGATATTCTTTTACATCATCGCCGCAGCCGGCAAGCTCACAAACACCATTTTTTACAACAACGATGTAGCCTGCAAGTTCTCCCTCAATGTACTCCTCAACAACAACCTTATGTTTATCAGACTTCTCATAAGCATCCTTATAGCCCTCAATAAGTTCCTGCTCATTGTAGCAGATATGAAGGCCAATACTTGAGCAACCATCAACAGGCTTTACAACTACAGGATACTTAATCTTCTTAATATCCTCTTTTTTAAGCTCAATATCAAGCTTATAATCCATAGGAACTTCCATTCCGCACTCAGCGCAGACTTTCTTGAATTCAGCCTTGTCATTTACGATTGCCAATGTCTCATCTTCTGCATAAAAATGAAGACCAAGTCTCTTACAAAGTTCCTTGTTAGCCTCTATGCAGGTCTCTCCCGCACCTGCAAGAACTGCTGTTACGCCTTCTTCTCTGCACTTCTTCTCAAGTGCATCAATGTCAACTACGCTGATATCCCATGCTTCATCAGCCATACCCTTTTCAGGTGACTTCTCAACAGGAAGGTTATCCGTAACAATTGTGTATACGCCTCTCTCCTTCGCATGTTTAATCATCTCATCTACATGACAGTTGTTTCCCAAGAATAACAATTTTTCCATACCAATGTTCTCCTCTACTAAAATAAAAATATATAGTTCCAAATTGGAATACTTAATAAATTAAGCTCAATTTGCGTATTTAAGCCCCCTCTAATAAATCAAACATGTTGCCTGCCACAATTATCCCCCGAATTTTTAATTGTTTTTGCAGTTATGTTCTTCTCCGCCCTTTAAAGACATTTTTTAAACATGCTTTATAATACTTTTGCTTTGAGTTATAATCCTCCTTTATTCTCTGCCTTATTCTATAAGTATCCTCTCTAGAGAAAATACCAATATTATCATTTAATTTGTTCAGCTCATAAGTTCGTCTGTCATCAAAATCCAGCTGCATCCCAAGAGCAGTAGCAACTTGTTCTAAATTCTTCAAACCATCTAAGTAATTGATAACCTGGTTAACTCCATATCCATCATTTTTTGATGACCATGAACCACTGTTTTCATTTAAAACATATCGGTAAGCAGCAAAATCTTCCCCAAGATTATACATTCTACCAACCGATAACATACATAGAACCTGCGCTACATCCACCATCATTTTGGGATCTATCTTAGCATCTATAACCTTTTTTTGAAGCATCCCATAACCTGAGCTCCTATACATAGCCGTCGCAGTCTGTCCGGGAAAAACGTATTTTTCAAAATCTTTTATGGTGTATTCCCTTTTCTCCTTTATGTACGGACTGTATTCCTCTCGTTCCGGATGGCGGACATCATTCTCGTCTACAATTATGCACTGTCCAAAACAAGCAATATAGTCTTTATTAGCATCAAGAAAATCTACTTGTTTCTGAAGTTTCTTTTCATCAATCCAATAGTCATCTCCCTCTATGAGAGCAATGTATTCTCCCTTCGCATGTGTCATAAGCTCCGGAAGATTTGCATACATACCTAGATTTTTCTTTCTAATATATGGAATCACTATTCCCGGATATTTTTCAGCGTACGTTTCTACTATCTTTGTTGTTCCATCTGTCGAACAATCATCGCCGACAAGCACTTCATAAGAAAAATCAGTCTTCTGTGATACAATACTTTCCAATGTATGACCGATATATTTTTCCTGGTTATATGTTGCAACAACCACACTTACTTTCATTCTATTTTCACCCATCTAATATATCATTTTCCCTCTGTTAACTCATATTCATTGTTGTTTCGAATAACAACATCTCTATATTTTTTTGTTTTCAATATACTTCTCAATAATTCAATCTTTAGATACTTATTCAAAAATGCATAATTAGAAAACAATATTTCAAAAGACTTAGATCTGAAAGAATCCAATATCTTATTATTTTTAATCGCCTCATCTGAATACTTGAGCATCAATATCTTCATCCCCTCCACAAAGGTATAAAGCATGTAAATGAGTGTATCTCCATATAACATGCATTTTGAGTAGCTAATTCTATCATTAAAAGCATCCAACAAATCAAGATGTTTAATATTTTGCCCATTATCAGTAGCTGTAATACTTCCCTCACGTATTCGGTAGTGATAGAGCGTATCTGTAATTACTGCAATTGAATCAGCTTTTCCAAGAATTCTATGAGCTATGAACTCATCTTCATGAATCCTTCCCTCTGTGTACCTCAAATCCGAAAACAATGATGTTTTGTACAATTTATTCCAAGCAATAACAAGAAGTACATTCTCTTTGGGATATATATCCCCCAAAATCATCATCGCTCTTTTGGGTGATATGACATCAGTTTTATCAAACGATACTATACCACTTTCCCCTTCTTCCTTGTGATATCCACAAACAGAGATATCCGCATCGCTGTCACTGATTGCTGCATATAATTTACTTATATAATTGCAATCAACCCAATCATCCGAATCGACAAATGCTATATAATTACCTTTTGCAATATCTATTCCCGTATTTCTGGCTGCAGAAAGGCCTCCGTTTCCACGATGGTAATAGTAAATGTTATTATGCTCATCTGCAAATTGCTTTGCTATTTCACCGGTTCTATCCGTAGATCCATCATCGATTAAGATAATTTCTGTATTAATGTATGTCTGACCAATTAGTGATTCTACACATTTAGGCAAAAATTCTTCAACATTATAGCACGGAACAACAATACTTACTAATGGTTTTTTTTCGAGTTTCTTATTGTCATGTATTTTCCTTGCTAATCTATTGACCAGCAGCGGTTCTTCATCATAAGAAATCTTTCTCGCAAAAAAAGCTTGAGAATTTGTCAACTCATCAAAATCTGAATTAATAAAGCTGTAAGGAGTCCCTCTTTCCCAATCAATAAGACGTAAGCTCTTTTTTTTAACCCTACCGGCATATTGGCTATTTAACGCAATGGTAGGAACAACTATTTCGTCCGGACCATTCGAAAAACGATACATCTTTTTTATCATTTTCTTACAGGAAAGAATATACTCGGCAAAATCGTGAGTAATACTAAACCACTGGTTTCCCTTATAAAAAGATACATTTCTGTACTTTTTTATTCTGTCTATTCCAATTTTTTTCTGACACTCCAATAATTTCCATTGTTGCTTTTTAAGGAATCTCAGAAAATCCTGTCTTTTTCCAACGCCGTTAAATTCGCCTTTTCCAACGTAGCGCAAAAGAGGATAATAATACTTTATTTTATATAAAAAGAGATCACCTTTATCCCCTTCTTTATGGAAATCTATAAACTCACTATCTTCTTCTTCCAGATAATCATGAATAAAATCCTGACTCTTTAGCGGAAAATCTGTCCCTGAAATAAGATGATAATAATGATAATTACCTTTAACAGCAGCTGCGAGCATTTCCAGTTCGCATTCAACTATGCTGTATGTTCCCCAAAACACCTTCCTCCTCTTAACAAAAAACACATTTGAATAATGTACCCATGAAGTTATTTCATTTTGATCAACAAATTGCGTTTTCTTATCTATATGAAGAAAAATGTCATTTCTTTCATCATCAAGCTCTGTAAGGAGCTTTCGAAGCATATGAAATTCGTTGTGCGCCATAATGAGATACGCATGTTTTTTCATTTTAAAACTTCTCTTTCAACCTTAATAGGTCATTTTCCACTCTTTAAGGATTTGCCTGTGTCTTACTTTTCTATAAATGTCATATAATGTCATTTTTAATCGATCCGGCCACGGAAATCCCTGCATTCCGGCCAGAACATACATGTGGAATCTGTATTTTAGTTTTCCAATTCCATCACTATAGCTCTTTAATACAGAATCTTTACTTCGTTTTACGTCTTTATATCTATCTATTACAAACTTCTTTTCTGATACATTTTTATAGGCCTCAACAACTTCTTCCGGTGTTTTATCATAATATGTATTCTCCAACACCTTAGTACAAACTAATGGAAAAGAGTCTATAACCTCTTTGTTCTCTGTATCACTTGCATATTGCCAAATATCCTCAAGCACCAGAACAGACTCATTGATTTTTTTAGAAAAATCATTAAGACCACCCATTGCCGAATCCTCATGAATCACATATCTGATACATCTATCCGGAACACAAACTACCTTTACCGCACATATAAGATACTTAATATTAAAAGCTAAATCTTCGCCTATCTTACACTCTTCAGAAAACAATAGTTTATTGTTCCTAATGATTTCATTCTTATAGAGTTTGTCCCAAACTTCATATCCTACATGATAAGGCAATAGTTTGCCTGTTACGAAGTCCATTCGCGCTCCATCTGAGGATAGCTCAAATTCGCCTGAGAGAAAATTAAAATCATCAAGCCTTTTTCCGGTATCATCCCACCTAGAATACTGGCATGATACAAAATCCGCATTTTTGTCCCCGGCATAACTTACGAGAGTTTCCAAAGCCTCAAGCTCAATCATGTCATCAGCATCAAGAAAAAAGACGTATTCGCCTTTTGCAAGACTAAGTGCCATATTTCTGGCAGACGACACACCGCCATTGGCCTTTTGAATTACCGTAATTCTGGAATCGTTCTGTTCTTTTTGTTTAATCAGCTGCAACGTGTTATCTTTTGAACCATCATCAACAACTATTATCTGCAAATCTTTATATGTCTGATCACAAACAGACTCCAAACACTTTTCTATGTATTTTTCAGCATTATATGCAGGAATAATAACTGATACCATTTCTATTTCCTAAAACTATTATTGGGGTTTACTCATCAAAACTTTCATAGCCCTCTTCAAGGGAGAATTCTGTCAATAGTTCCGCAATCTGGTCCTTTGAGCAAAACATCATAATATCTATTATTGAAAGATTCGGGACAAATTCTTTCCCCTCATACTGTCTATAACTAACATCACTGTTTGTCTTGACAAACTTAAGCCCCAGCCCATTCTCCCGGAAAAACTTCTGACAGTAAAGCTTATTGCCGCCTATCGCGTTATAATACTCTGTCGCACCTCTGTTCTTGCAGGACTCTACTACATAATGTTCTCTTTTATATGTACCATCCAAAATAACATCTTTCGAAGCCAGATAAATCGGAGTAGTAATTCCAAGCTCTACAGCAGTTTTCCTGATTGCATTTTCCAAGAAAACAGCAATATTCTTCCCTTCATCTGTAAGACCGAATTCAAGAATGCCCTTTATGTGCTCGTATGTTTTTTCGAATTTGGGAGCTTTAGCATAAGCGCTTCTCAGAGTTTCTAGCATTTTATTATATTCATTCTCATCAAATGCAATCTCTGTTTCATTGATCAATTTATTCTGTGATGGCTTATGCACAGGCAATCTAAAATACTGTGCTTCTCCGTTAATCAGAATCTGATTTCTATTTATATAGCCCTGCTTCATATAATTTAAATTATCAGCTATTACATATTCATCAACTGCATTCATAAGCTGCCAATAGCCTATATACGGAAAAAAATAAGGCTGATGAATTCCAAGTATCATGTTTCCCTCCAAAATTATTGGTCTATTTGTTTTTTTGAAATATCTCTATGCCAGAATTTTTTATAAAAAGAGACCGGCGAAATAGTAAAGTATATATATTTATGAATTAACCTTGGGGTAAGATATGCTAATCTTTCCAGTACTACCCCTTTCATATACTTTCTTAAATATTTATCTATAGTTATGCCTGTATCAGGAACAACTGCGTTTAGATTTCCATTTTCCCAAATCGAAAAGTATTCCATCAAAACAATTTCACACATTGAAAAAGTCATCTTCTTAATTAGTGCATTATTGCCAATTGATTTTATATACTTTAATCTGTTTGCATACGCATCAATCACATCTAAATGCTTAAGACTATAATTTTTCCAACTACCCGTTATACTATCTGTTCTCGTACGATAATAGTATCCATCAAACTTCACATATCCAATTTTATTACATTGTCCCACAAGCTTATGGATAATAAATTCGTCTTCATGTATTCTCCCAAGAATAAATCTTAAGTCTTCAAAAATTCTTTTCTTATATAATTTATTGCAAACTATAGTAGCCAATTCTCTGTCTTCATTCCGGACATCTGAAAGTATGGAAAGCATCTCGTCTTTTGTATATTCAGTAAAACCAGCATTCTCCTCATCATCAGAAGCCACTATATTATCCCAAAACCTTTTATAACTGCAAAAGGCAATATCCAAATTATATTTGTTTATCGCATCTAAAAGGCGTTCAACAAACTCTAAATCCAGTACATCGTCCCCATCAATAAAACAGATGAAATCTCCGTTTGATTTTTCTATTCCAACATTCCTTGCAGCTGAAAGTCCGCCATTAGCTTGATGAACCACCACAATTCTCGAGTCGGTTTCTGCCATTTTGTCACATATTTTTCCGGTAAAATCTGTAGATCCGTCATCAATAATAACAATATTCAGATTTTTATATGTCTGATGGCACACAGATTCTATGCATTCTTCTATATACTTTTCAACATTGTATGCTGGTATCACTACAGATACTAACTGCTTATCATCAAATTTCATAATTACTTTTTTCAACCAAAAAGCTTGCAGAAAGCTACAGGGCTAATCATAAATAAGCGATATTTTATATAACGTTTTGCATTGAGCAGATATGAGTACTTGGAAAAAATATCAACATATTTTTCTTTAGCCATTTTCTTCATATCTTCATTACCATTTTTATAAAAGTCTATAATCTTAAGAAAAGTCCACTTTAATGTTGCCTCAGCCATTTCTCGATCATTATGTTTGATTGCAATATCAATCCTATCTTCATAGGCCTCGACAGCATTTATATGTTGCGTTTTATAAGCATTGTTTTCACCGGTAATACCATCGCGGTTATATCTGTAAAAATAATTTTTCGCCGCCAAATACCCCATTTGAGAAACGGTATAAAAAAAATTATTCATCAGGATTTCGTCCTCATGAATTTTGTTTTCTTCAAACCTTAAATTATCAAAGAGCCTGCGTTTATAAATTTTATTCCAAATAACAACCATTTCAACATATTCTCGTGAAAATGGATTATATAGGAAACGTCTGAATTCATCAGCAGAAAAAACCTGATCAGACTGCATACTATAAATAGGTTTCGGCAATCTTGTCGTATTTATATCGCAAAAAACAATATCCGATCCGACTTCTTCGATTTTGCGAACAAAGTCTTCAATATAGTTATCTGTCACATAATCATCTGAATCCACAAAGCAGATATAGTCTCCTTTTGCTCTATCCAATCCCACATTTCTGGCTCCGGAAACCCCTTTATGCTCCTGATGTATCACAGTGATTCTGGAGTCGTTTTCTGCCCAATTATCACATATACTTACGCTTGAATCAGAAGATCCGTCCTCAATTATTATTATCTCAATGTTCCTATATGACTGCTTAACAACAGACTCTATACATTCATTAAAATATTTTTCAACATTGTAAACAGGTATAATTATTGATACCAGTTTTTCTTGATTGATTTCCAAAATAACTACTCCCTCTATCGAAAGACACTATTCATCCTTTCAAAAGCTGATAAAACGCGCGGAAGAAATAAAAAACTTCGTAATTGCCTGTTCTAAGACACATATATCTAAACATACGAATTTTCTTAGCTTTACGTACCTCATGAAGCATAGTTCTAAATTCTCTGCTCCTTAGTTCTCTGTTCAGACTTCGTTTAGCACATGAAAATGGCGATTCCCCCTTATGCATTTGGTATATTGCCGTAAGTCTGTTAGTCCAGTCTTGAATATATAATGACTTAAGAACGTTCAGATTATCCTCCGTCACGCCAGGCTGCTTTTTTTCCCACTCCATGAACTGCCTATATATTTCTTTTGTATTATCAAGATCATCTGAATGATATTTTAACGACAATCCATCATTTTTCCTCTTTATATAATGATACAGAGGCATATTTACCATTCCTATGTTTCCATCACAAACTTCAAGATAATCCAGGTTGAATTTTAAGTCCTCCGCAACACTGACACTTTTGTCAAATAATACTGAATTTTCCTTAATCTTCTTAAGATCGTAGCATTTATTCGTAATAAAATTAAATATTTTAAGCCATGCAAGTGTTGCTGCAGAATTTCTTGTCAGAAGATAGTTCTCTCCCTTTATATATCCTCTTCCTTGTTCAAGAATACTGATTCTATCACCAACTCTTTTGTTATATTCATTTTGAATGAACATACCGCAAGTGATGAACGCAACATTCTTATCATGCCACTGTTCATGAGCTTCTATATATTTTTCAACCAACTCATATTCAAGATAATCATCATCATCTGAAAAAATCAGGTAATCACCATTAGCCTCAGCGATTCCTCTGTTACGAGCTGCTGAAACCCCCTTATTATCGGTAGTAATAAGCTTAATACGCTTGTCCTTATCTGCATATCCCCGGCAAATCTTGTTTACAGAATCGGTAGAACCATCATCAATGATTATCACTTCCAAATTCTTATATGTCTGATTTATTATGGATTCAATACTGTATTTTATATAACGTTCCCCATTATGAGTAGGAACAACAACAGAAACTAACTTTTCTTCATTCATGGTTTTAATATCTTAAATACTTCCAAAGTAATAATGCACTTGCTTTTCTAACGCCCATAACTTCCGGAGCATTACCAAAGCCGATATTACTTTGATACATTTTCAGTAACTCTTTTTTCCTTTTTACATCTTTTTCATTTCTATATGCATATTTAATTCCATCCAGCAGTGTAATGCGACTATGCTGAACAAGGTCTTTTTCATCCTGTTCATCAAAGAATGCAATCCTTTCCTGTATTGCTTTAATAAAATGTCTGCTTCTTTCACTTATTTTTTCGCCCATAATCCCATTGCTACGTTGGAAATAGCAATAAAATGTCTCTGGCGTATATGATACAAGTTTTGCTTTATACAACAATTTATATGTTGTCGCTTCGTCCTCATGAAGCATACCAGCAGGAAACCGGATGGAGTTAAACAAATTTCTTTTATAAAGCTTATTCCAGGCAACACTACAAACGTTGTTAGTTCTCATCATTTGAATAACCGCTTCATGCCCACTCCACATTCCACACTCAGAAGACGTAAAAATCTCATTTTTATCACCTGTCAGCTTAATTCCACATGCAACAATATCAGCATGATCTTTGACCATTTTTTGGGCCATACTTTCTATTGTTTCAGGTTCTATGTAATCATCGCTATCAAGAAAGAATACTAATTCTCCTTTAGCTATTTCCAACCCTGAATTACGAGCTGCGGAAAGTCCTTGGTTTTCTTGATGTATTACTTTTATTCTGGGATCCAGTTTAGCATATTTATCACAGATATCTCCTGATGAATCTGTGGATCCATCATCAACAAGAATTACTTCCAAATTCCGATAAATCTGTTTTTCGATAGAATCAACACATCTATCAAGATATTTTTCAACATTATATACCGGAACTATTATAGAAATAACACCTGTGTCATTCTCTTTATTTATAATACTAATGAAATTCGAGTAATACTTATCTAAATTAAAATCATCTATTTCTCTTGCCCTGGCAAATCCTTTTTCAGCAATATCTTTCTTTAGGTTATTGTCATGTGATAATCTCCATATTGATTTCTCAAGATTATCTACAAAATTATTACTTTTATCTACTATTTCAGCGCCAGCTCCTACAATTTCAGGTAACGCTCCAGAATTCGTTGTAATAAGCGGTATTCCTCTTGATATTGTTTCCAGGGCAACCAATCCAAATGGCTCCATCCCCTTTGTAGGCATAACAATAACATCATAATCATAATATTTCTCAAGGATTGCATCTGCCGATATCTTTTTTAAACAACAAATGTTTTCACTATACTTTTGGGCAATATTCATTACCTGCCGCTCATACAATGTCAAACTATCTGAGAATCCAATAATATCAAGCCGATATTCCCTTTTTTCTTCCAAATTTAACTTATCCAGAAAATTACCAAATGCTAAAACAAGTTCTTTTACTCCTTTACCCGGAATGATTCTCCCCGAGTATAAGAATTTCCTTGCAGCATCTTCACCAACATCCTTCTTTTGAACATTTTTTAGACTGACACCGTTATATAAAACATGAACTACAGCATTTCTGTCACACTCAAGTATTTCTTTTTTAATATATTCACTTACAGCAATAAATTGGACCCCATTTTGAACTAACTTTTTTACATAATATGGACTTCTGTAAACATCTACACAGTTGTGCATATGGAAATATATAGGTATTTCATATTTACCCTGACAAAATTCAACAATTTCGAGCGCTGTGGACATAACATTTTGCACTACTATCGCGTCATATATTCCATCAAGCTGTTGTAATCTGGCAGAAAAGCACTTAATTATCTGCTTATCTAAAAGTCTTTTTGAACTGACATTGGGGATTCTCCTATACAAAGAATCCGTGAATTTATCTATATACTTATCAACCCCATCATTATATACATTTATTATATGTGTTTTGTTAAAAGCAAATTCATTAGTGTTCTTGTCACTGATGCAGTAAAGGTCTATATCAAATTTATTATACTTCTCATTATCATCAATAATTCCGGTAATCAAACGCTCAACTGCACCGCCTTTTATCGCAGGAACAGGAAGTAAGCAAGGGGTAATAATCGCTATTTTACTCATATAACAACCTAAAAGGGCCACCTTTTAATTTATAAACAAAATAAAAAGTGACCCCCAATCAACTCATCAGTTATCTTTTTTTTAAGTGTAAAAAAACTGTAAATAATGCAATAACAAATGCAATACCTGCTAATGCACGGCCGCACCATAATAGTATTGTATTGGTCTTGCTAACAGTAGCGGATGTAGCTTCAGGGCTAACAATAATGTTAAAAGACCCTAAATCAGTCTGCATTCGTTCTCCAGTAATATCTGTATATACAAGTTTAACTTTAACGTCCTGCGTACCCGCTTCTATAAATGTAACATTGTAATCCTTATTATAGCTTTTTCCGGCATACGCTGTGTCCAATTTTATCTTTTTACTATCATCTGATACGTTACCTTCAATCAACAGTTCTGCATCCGTGATATTTCCGTTGGACTTATTTGAATAATTAATGTTCAGAAGAGATTTACCATTTAGTATTGCATGTGTACTAATATCTAAACTTTTAACCACCAAGCTTTTTCCACTTGAAGAGGTAATTACCATTGTTGATGAATTACTGATCTGTCTATCAAGACTAATATAATTAAATGAACATGTAAAATCCGCCGCATCCCCTTCGAATTTATTACTAACTGTCACTGGAATCGATATAGTTTTTGTTTCATCAGGAAGAACAGTTCCGACAAAAATCTGATTATCAGTTCCATATTTGGGATAAATCATACCTGAATCACTTGAGACAGTCATAACCAAACTCTCTGCTCGTGCCATAGAACTTACATTATGAATGGTAAGATCAATTGTAATATCACTACCCGGTTCTAATAAACCATCATCAATAGAATATTCTTTTACTTCAATGTATGCTACATTTGAATCGCCATTAAGTTCATCTTCTGTCTGTGAAAGCGAATTATCATCTTCTGCAGTCTGTGCTTCAGCCACTTCTCCATTTTCAGTATTGATATTCTGTGTTGAATCTGCGTTTAAGTCATCCTGAGCAATTCCATTGTTTTGATCAGGATGAGGTACAACCTCCTCAGCAATATCAGTACCAAGCTGAATCCCAGCTCCTGTAGCATTCACGGATATTTTTATGTTAGCACTAAGAAATACAACTGTGCTTAGACATAATACAAATGCCTTCATTTCAGTATGTTTAATCATTGTTAAGTCCTTATCTCTTTCTCTTCTTATCCCTTGTATTCTTCTTAACATATCTTTCATTAAGGAAGTAATCATAGTCCTCATGATATGAAGTATATTGCTTCATATCCGCTTTGTTAATTATTGTCCCAATGAGGTTTGCTTTTACCTCATTTAACGCATTAGCTGCAGCTATTAGAGCCTTCTTGCTGGTATCTCCCATTGCCGAAACCAGTATTACTGCATCAGAGTTCACAGCAATAACTTCCGCATCCATAGCGGCATTAATTGCGGGCATATCATATATTATGAAATCAAATCTGCTCTCCAGTTCTTTCCTTACATCATTCATTTTTTGTGAGCAAAGAAGTCTTACCGGATTGTCTATTAATTCTCCACAAGGTATATATGAAAGATTATCTGTTGTAGTCGGATATATTACTCTGTTTAGATTTTCCCTATTCAAAAGATGATCCGAAAGACCTTCCTTTGCATTCTCATTTAATCTCTTATATCTGTTCTTCTTTCTCATATCTCCATCAATAAGAACAGTATCCCACCCGGAACTTGCAAGAGCAGCGGCTAAATTAATTGCTACCGTTGTAGCACCGTTCCCTGCTTCACAACCACAAACAACAAAGCTTTTGTAATTATTTTGCTTTTTCAATATGTGGAGATTCATTACAGCTTGATCAAAAGCATCATTCAAAATAGAATTATCATTTTTATATATTTCTAATCGTCTCAATGTCACACCTCTTATTCCTTATAGTCCGGAATAATTCCGATAATAGGAAGATTATCTCGAATCGTAGCCTCACGTACAGTACGAACTTTACTATCAAATATATCAGAAAAAACAACCAGCATACATGCTAATGCAAAGCCTATAATCATAAATTGGATTCTTTTCTTAAGCGCTGCTCGAAATGCATTATGAGCTGTATAGTAACTATATGCATTATCCAATATCTTAATTGAATCATTATGCAAAATATTATTCATTTCAATCATATATGCCTGTGCCATGGCATTTGCCATTTCCATTGAAAGATTAGCATCAGTAGTTGTTGCATTAAACGAAATAATTGTTGCTGAATTTGCTCTAGCTAAAGCAGCAGCTGAAGACCCCGATTCAGCAGAGGAAGAAACATAAATACTATTTTGAATATCAGAAGTTTCTACATCACTTCTTCCTAATATAAGAGCAGCTCTCTGGCATACTTTATGAGACTTAGCCACATCCATATATGCATTCATCGCCGTAACAGCATTAGCTGCATCTGAATATGAATTATCTGCCGAAGCATATACCGTAGCACTGGCTCCATATTTATCACTTCCCTTATCTAAAGTAAGACCAATTCCTATAAATAGAAAAAGTGCTGTTATAACCAAAATAAACTTAATATTTTTAATAAGAGCGTTAATGCACCTAAAAACATCAATCTCTATTTCGTTCCTATACATAATAATCCTTTCTAAAACCCAAACTTAAATAATTATTCTTTACCAACACAAAATCTTAAAAATTATAACATCAAAAGAAGATGATGTATATCTGTCAAACTCATAAATTACTACAAACATTTAGAACATTTTTTGTAAAATTTGTTCCTAAAAAAAATAATAATTTGATAATTTTTTTTATTTTTTGATTAGCACCTTTATAAATTCTTTTCAAATATTTAATCATAAGTACTTTGAACCAAATCATATATTCGTATATTATTGTTTATGGAAGTTGATTTTATTATTCATATGCAATTTATAACGAGGACACAGTATGATTAAAAAAACCTTTATATCAATATCTACACTTCTTATAGTTATTCTTTTATTATCTTCTTTCAGTCAGCCTGTCAATGCGCAAGATTATAATCCAACACCAATTGAATTGGATAGAGATAACATTTTGTATGCAACATCAGATTCATATTCTTCAAACGATGTAATACATTGGACTCCCAAATATAAATATAGTAGTGATGTACATGACGGAACAATTCCTGTATCTTTATTGAATGATCCAGTTTATTGTTCCATGAATCTCCCATCTGAATCCCAAAGCGATTTCATGAAAAGCGCCGGCAGAGATAATGGTCATATATTATGTAATATGGCCACCACTTCATATCCATATATGTGCTCCATCGGTGCAATATATTTAACCAGTGGTCAGGAACTACCACAAACATTTTCTATATATTTAGGAAATATTAAGCTTTTTGCTTATTCTAAATCAAAAAAAGCATGGCTTACTTTAGATAATCTAAGATATCCTTCAGGTATATTTATTTACACTTTACCTTGGTCATCAACCAAAGCAACAAAATGTAACCATGTAACATATTCTGCAAATTATGCAAAAATTGATCTTACATCTGAAGAAATGTCCAGCGCATGTCTTCACTTTTGGGGAAAAATAGCTCCCATTGATAATGATGACTATCTCTATTATGCTAGTGCATTTACATTTTGGGTAGATAGCAACTCAGTCGATAAATTCACGGCAACAGGTGGCATCGATACTAAAACTTCATTAAACGGAACAGGCGGAACACAGGTTTTCTCAACAAGAGGTCTATCCTCGAGTACCACGCCCAAAATTCTTTGGGGGCACACTGTTCCTAATTCCGAATATAAAGCATGCAATGCTTCAATCCTTAATCAATTGTATGCTGGTACTGTAGCTGAAGATTATTATCTAACATTATCACAATCAAATAATGTTGAAGAAAATATCCAATCGAACAGTAACGAAGCAGATCTGCCAATAGGCAGCTCTGCACTTACAGAGGATGCTTTATTCGGAAATAGCTCTGCATCTATAGATAACGTAAAAGATTTTCAAAATATTGATAATCAGATTGAGCCGTCAACCTATGACCAATCAAGTAATGGTGTATATCAGCCTCAAGGAAATAACGCTAAAGAAACCGTTATTCCTCATAATAACGCATCCCAAAAAGAGAATAAAGATTCCAAGCCCCAGTATACAAACAAAGATGTAACTATCAATAATCTCATTCCAACCAAAGACGACCTCATTGATCCAACTCAAAAAAATAGTAAAATATCTTCTGTTCGTCCTGGGAAGAATTGTTTTAATATAACTTGGAAAAAACAAAAAGTTTCTGGATATCAGATACAGTATAGTACAAATAAATCATTTACAAAGTTCACCAAGACTATAAGTATTAAATCTGCAGCAACTGCGTCAAAATCAATAAAAAATATTAAAAGTAGTAATAAAATATATATCAGGATAAGAACTTATGTGGAAAAAGGAGATAAAATAGTTTATTCTAAATGGAGTAAACCAACAAAAATGAAAACACACTAAGTCACGGAGTGCGGCTCTTGAACAAAAATATCCGGTATATTCTAACTATATTTATGCTTTTAGCATATGTAATAGCCAATTTAAAAACTACGGCATTAGCTTCCAGTAATGATCCTGTTTATGATTCAATGACATTGCCTTCAGAATCATTATGTAATTTCATGATAAGTGCAAATCGTGATTATGGACAAATACTTGGCGATACCACATCCCCCGATGCGAAAACCGTCATTTCTATGGGAGCATTATATACTACAAGCCAAAAGAAACTTCCCGATACTTTTTCAGTATACCTTGGAAAAATTAAGCTTTTTGCTTATTCCGCATCAAGAAACCGCTGGATTGTTTTAGATTACCAACCTTATCCTTCCGGTATATATCTTTATACACTCCCATGGAGTAACACCAAAATAAAAAAATGTTCAAAAATCTCTTATTCATCAAACTATGCAAAAATAGATTTAACTGCCAAAGAAATTAATAATTGTGCTTTGCATTTTTGGGGCAAAACAGCATTTATTGATAAAGATGATTATCTATATTATGCCTGTGCATACGATTTTTGGGTAAGTCCTAACGCTGCAGGAAAACTTACTGCTACTAATGGTATTGATATAAAAAAGCAAAATGGTTTAGACGGCGTTTGTCAACTATATTCATCTCGAGGATTGTCTGCAGAAAGTTGGACAAAAACTCATTGGGGACATAATGTTCCCACTAGCAAGTACACGCAATACAACACCTCTTCCCTTAATGAACTATATGTAACCGGAAATATTGAACCTAATTTATTTAACGGATATAAAGATGAAATAGTTGATTCAAGTATAAAACGGGTTTCTATTACCAAATTCATTGTAAAAAATAAAGCTTTATATATCAGATGGAAACAGCCCCCAGCGTCTATTACCGGATATCAAATCCAGTATAGCACTAATAGAAAATTCAGAAAAAATGTAAAAAACAAATATGTACCCAAATCCAATAAATGTAGTAAGAAAATTAGTCGATTAAAATCAAATAGAAAGTATTTTTTCCGGATTCGAACATACAGAAAAACCGGTACCACAATAATTTTCTCTAAATGGAGTAAAATTAAAAAAATATATATTTCATAGGAGCTTATACTTTTAGATATGTTTTTATTTTTCTTTTCACTTATATTATTAGCATTAAATATCGTCTTTTTTGTAAAAAAGAAATATTTACTCCTTTTTATTCCATGTATGCTATTTCTTCCTTCTTTCTACGGGATAGATTTTTCCAAATCGTTTCCTGTCTTAACTGTAACAAGATTAATGTATATAGCTTTTTTTATATACGCGTATCAAAACAGAAAAAAAAATATAAGCTTAAAGAATATACAATTCAACAACCTGCCACTTGAATTTATCTTTCTTGCATGTTACTTCATATTACGAATAATTACCAATATTTGTTATATTTTCACTTATTCACAATCAATAAAATCGATCTTCTTAATAATATTTGAGCAAGCCTTTTTATTGATTGCTATATACATACTTTCCCCTTCAAAAGACGAACTGGTCAGCCTTACAAAAGTAATCACATGGGTCGGGGGATTTTTATTCTTTATCGGTATTTGGGAAAGCTATACTTCAATCAGGCCATTCGATAATCTTTATACCATATCCCGATATATGCCAAATGATCATTACATAAGATTTGGCTTGCTTAGATCCACTACCACAATGGGGCTCCCTGGCTTATTCGGCAATATGTGCCTTTTTTTATTGCCCCTCATTTTATATCTATATAATCTTGAACACACCAAAAAGTATTTAGGATTGTTACTATTAGATGCCATTGCAATAATACACTCCGGATCAAGGTCAGATATCATTTTTTTCCTCATTATCAATTTTATATATGGTCTTTTTGCATTACACAAAAAACATCACGCGATTTCATACATTAAACACGTAATCATCCTATGTACATCATTAGTTGTTTTTTTACTAATAACGTCAAAGGCATTTCCGAAACTTGACTATTATTATAAAGCCACGCTTAAATCGAACCTTAACGTACTCGGTATTGATATTGAATTAAACATGGATAACAATGTGCCCATAAATGATAATGGCGGTAATAAGAATGCTGTTTCATCCCGTACTTACCAATTTTCAGGTATTAGATACGCCATGAAAAAAAATCCATTATTTGGTCTTGGCAATGGCGCTTTGCAAAATGGTGATGTTTATTATTATTCATACGATGCATGGAGAGTGTCCTATACTTATGATGTTGGATTAGTAGAAATACTAATTTCGGAAGGAATTATTGGGTTAATTGCACATATAGCTCTTTATCTGTTTCTAGCAATACGTATATTCAAGTTCATTCCCATCCACAAATTAGATTCAACACATTTTTGTTTATTTATTCTTCCACCCTTTACATATCTGTTAGGAACACTATCAACTGCAAATATGTATAATTTTCTTATCTTAATTATTGTATATTATGTTTGTATTAAAGAATTATTGCAAAAATAAAAAACAAAGAGACTAAACCTCTTTGTTTTTTATTCCGACGCACCTTAAACAATGTATAATTCAGAGAAAAACTCAACTACTACCACGCGTTATCCTTCCGATAATAATTTAGTTCTCAATTCTCTAATTTGTTTTCGTCTAATATTTAGTTTAATTATTTTTAGCAAAGAATATCTTTTAAGTTGTGAATTCAGCCGGCTAATCATCCAATAATATGGATACAGCTTACCTCCAGATGCAAACTCAAATAACCCTGGTAACGATGTCTCATCATTGCACAGTATTTTTCCAGGAACTATATTCATGTTTTTAATATGATTATCCTTCTCGTCAAGTACCAGTACCATCTCTCTCTTGCATATATGAATATACATAAGTTCAAGCCTATTACCCTCTTCATCAATTTGAAAAAGGCTGCCATCTTCCCACTTTGCAACAATTTTCTTACCATTTTTCCCAAAGAAATGTGGTTTTTTGGGATTCGCATTAATATAAAATGTTCCCTCATTAAAAACATTACATTTTTCACGGATTAGTTTTAACTCCATCCCCCTATATTCATCAAAATAACATGAATCAGAAGTCGTAAATGCTTCCTGAAAATTGTATTCAGGGTAATTACCTTGTGATCGATATATAGTATTCATTCTATTGTCATTCCTGAAAATAGAAATATGTCCATCAACAAATATTTTGTCATGTTTTTCTAGAATATCGTCAGTTATAAACCTCTTAACATTTCCAAAAACCATATCAACATCGCAATACCCCCAATAATCATAATCTTTTAAACGGTCTTTAAACACTTCACCATATACTGGTTTAAAATCGCATAATTTATATGGTTGCGGGCACTGTATAGTAAAATCATAATTATTCTGAATGAGTTTAGCAAAATCAGAAAAAAACATATGCTCCACTCTAATGTTGCCCTCACTTTTGATATGTTCATTATCAGTAAAAAACCAAAACTCCAACATTGGATTTTTTAAAGCTGAAATCCACCATGCTTTAAAACAATTTGGCAAATTACCAAAATATGGAACTATTATAGCTATATGTTTATCCATCGCATTATTTGTATGATTTTAAAGTAATTATCATACACTCCTTCTTTATTTTAGGTATTATTGTTCTAACCTACAAATTTTCCTTGTTAAACGCAATCTTCCTTTCGTAATTCTGTCCAAAAGCATTACCACGTTTATAAACACTTCATTTTTTCTGAACATGAAATATAATAGCGAATTAGCTATTATAATACATAATATAAGTTTAGAAAGAACCTCTATTACCCCTTTGAATGGAATTAGCGAGCATATAAAATATGTCGTGGAACTTACAATTATCCCCGCGATAACAAAGAGAAAGATTTCTTTAAATAAAATCGGAAATTGTTCTTTTTTAAATAATTCATTAAATAGGTTATTAAACAGCCATGGCATTCCGACAAAAAGCGTCGAAATAACTGTTGATAAAATCACTCCATATAGTCCCAGAAATTGTACCATTATAAGGTTTAAGCCCAAATTTGTAAGAGCTGTCACCAATGGTCTAAACCTATCTGCACTCCACAAACCACCTGCATCCTTAAATATGTTCATAATTTGATTAACTTCATATATAAAGAAATAAGCCGCCAAACATATAACTATACTAAATGGTAGTAATCTCTGCGTACCCATCCAAACTGTCATAAAAGGTTGGAACAAAACCAAGAAACATGTTGAGCAAAAGCAAGCTATCCAACAAGCTAAAAACGTCATTTTTTTAAGATCTTCAAAATTCTTCTCTTTAGTTTCAGTAATAAGGCTATTCCCTATTCCAGCAGTACAACTATTATAGACAACTGTCATAATCCCCATAATAGCACTAACAATAAAATAATAATTTTGGTAAATAGCTAAAACTTCAAGTCCTAAAAATGCTGAAATAACTATCGTATCTGCAGATCCAACTATAACAAACCCCAACTTAGAGGTAAATAAGTCACGTATTCTTTTGTTAATAATTTTTGTTTCTTCTTTGCTAAGCGCACCTCTAGGTACATATTCAGGAAACTGTTTTTTAGACAAATAGGCAGTTAACAAATTTCGAATTATTGTAGCAACCAAAGTAGTAATAATATAAACATAATAGTTCTTTACATAAATCAGCACTAAAATCTGTCCCAAATACATAAACGTACTTACACATATATTAATTTTACTATTGACATCATCCCTCTGGTGCGCATAAAAAAGACAATTTCTATATGCAAATAACCAATAAGAAAAAACTGTCGCCCCTAATTCCAGAAAGTACAAAATGTATATACTTAACTCAGCAGGAATACTTCCTTTTATCAGTTTGGGAATAAATGGTGTTACCCCTAAACCTATTACTGCAATAATCAAACCTATGATTCTATAATAACGCCTATACATATTCATTAATGCACAGATTTTGTTTTTGTCATCTTCTGCAATAGGTTTATACATTGAGTAAACCATAGCACTTCCGACTCCAAGTTCTGCCAGATTTAAAACCTGTAGCACTGATGAAAATAAACTATTTAATCCCAAGTACTGTATTCCCATAAAATATACTAATGCAGTCCTCATTATAAAGGGAATAAGTATCTGATATACTTTTAAAATCACCCCAAAAAAGGCATTTCTTGATGCATTTTTCGCTCTGCTAAATTTCATATTACCAAGCCCCTATCCAGCATATATTGCTTTTTCTATAAATTCATTAAATCTTCTACGCTCATCAACTAATCTATCATCCGCTTTACTATAATCAACTTGAAACGGATTAGACATATCATGCATAAACCTATTGTCAATCCTTAAAATATCGAATAATGTATCCAACCGAGAATTCATTCTTTCCCCCACACGACTATATACCCAAAATGGTTTTTTAAATAATATTGAAAAAACGCATGCATGAAAAGAATCTGTTAATATTATTTCTGCATGATGAATTAAATACAAAAATTCTGCAGGCCCGGTAATAAAAGCCCATGGATTTCCTTTATCCATAATAGTTATAGTCTCATATCCATATAATTTGTATAATTCTTCTGATTCCGATTTACTTTCTATACTCTCCTCTCCTAAAAAATATTTAAGAATATACTTTCTATTCCCCAGTCTTTTGGGCTTTCTTTCTAATATCTGCCATTCCTCAGCAGATATCAACAATGTCGGATCAACAAATACAGGAACATCTTTCCCAGCCAATCTCCTAATAATATTTGCGCCGGTAAATTCTCTAACATTTAAATACTTAATTTCATTTAGATAACCTTTAATTATTTCTTCAATTGAGGGTTCAAATGCTGATATTCCAAAGCTCGGCGCCATACATATTATTTTATCCTTATCAGTTACTTGTCCATATGAAAAATCATTAGGACATACTATTTCAGCATTCCAGATTTGATCACTTCCAATGAATATATAGTCATATTTATTTAGCTCCTTACTATCATGTATATGTTCAAAGCAAATATGTCTTTTTGTAAATTGTTTGAAGCTGTTTGCACGTAGGAACAGCATACTTCTTTGATTTTTGCCATTTGAAAATAGAAAAATAATCTTATAAATTTGTAATTTCAAAAATTCCAACCATTTTTTTTCTGTTATATTCTTCTCTATAACAGTAATTGGCTGTAATCCTTTCTTTGATAAGATACTTGTAACAGCATAATTCTGTAATCTGTTACCCAAATTCCATAAATCCCAAATTGTAATAATAGCTGCTTTTTTCATTAGGAACTATCTTTATTTCCCTTCTAAATGTATTGATTACTCTATCAACCAAAAAGCCATAAAAAAAGAATATTCAGAGAATCTTTGGCTGAATAGTGTTTTAACCCATTATATTTTTTTACTTCGCAAAAATAATCTTTCTTTATTCCCTTATCTAACCCTTTTAGTTTGAACGCTGACCAGCAATAATCATAATAAGTTATCATATATACTCTTTCCGAATCATTATGAAATTGATCACATCCTGCGACTTCAAACTCACATATCTTTTTTGCTATGCCTACCTTGTTAAACTTCTTTTCAAGAGTAATACTTCTAACTGCACTAGACTCCCTTTTTCTGTAGTAATAATATTTTGATTTACACCAACAAACTTGTGAAATATTATTTAAGTACTGTAGAACAAAATATAAATCCTCCCAAATTAGTACATTCTTCAAAAAACGAATATTTTCTTGCTCGATAATTGATCTTTTGAATATTTTATTCCATAAATATCCACCAACGTCCCTGTCCTTTATTAAATTATCAATAATAAAACTAGATTCGCATAAGCAAGAAGAGATATCAGTAGCTCTTGAAAGATTGCTAACATCAGTCGAATCATAACCGACTATTCCCATTTCATCCTCGGATTTATTCATCAAAGTTACTAATTCTTCTATGTATACCTCGCTTAATATATCATCCGAATCAATAAATACAATATAGTCTCCACTTGCATTATCTAATCCAGTATTTCTAGCTATGCTTACTCCCCCATTATTCAAATGTATAGTTTTGGCATACGAATGTTTAGCGCAAAAAGAATCACATATACTTCCGGAGCTGTCTGTTGATCCATCATCAATAATTAGTAATTCTATTTTTTTATAAGTCTGCTTATTAACAGATTCCAGACAATTCGGCAAGTATTCCTCAACATTATAAACTGGCATTATTATAGAAACATTTTTAGTAAACTGTGAACTTTCCAACTTTTTCTATCCTTCCAAAAAAATGCATAATAATATAACAATTTATATCTTTAGCATTTCATCCACAATTAAATTGGATTTTATCCTTTCTTCGTTCAGTTTTTTATTGCATAAAGTGAAGTCAATTTCACAATCAAGCATATGTAAATCATTTACATTTTGAGCAATTTGGGATGTAAGTCCTACAAGTTCCAGCAAACTCACATTTCTAGAACTCGTACCTGTTCTAGGCATTAGCGTAGTAAATGGAGTATTAAGATTAATTGAGAATGCAGTTCCATGAAAAGAATCTGTTACAATATACGTTGCATTATCAATATATTCAATAAAATCTTTCAAATCCGGTGCCAGAACAAATTTACCCCCCCAATTTTTCTGATGCTTCATTGCTGATACTCTTATCAGTGGCAAGTCTAACTTCTCGGCAACCTTTTCAGCATAAATGCAAAGGTCTTTATTTCTATGAATTTGATAAACCAGCACATACTTCCCTTTACTTGATTTTTTTTCAGAACCTACCATGTCTCTCCATTCATCACCTGATAAAAAAAGAGTCGGATCCAATATTTGCTTCGCTTCAATACCAGTTGATTTCAAGAAATCAACTGCTTGCTTTTCTCTTACAGAAATATAATCATACCGCAAAAAGAGCTTAACCATAACTTCTTTGACATCTTTTTCGATTGCCATTTTCCCAAACGAAGAAGCAAATGCAATCTTCTTAACGTCATCTGATACAAACTTCAAAAAATAATTCCAATCATATTCATTTCCAAGTAGCGGTCCCCATACCTGATCACTACCACTAACATAAACATCTGCATCAGGTACATTATCCAGCGTATGATATAATGCTGTAGTCTTTAACCACTTTTTTCTCATATCGTCAAAACGCTTACTTGCAATCAAATACTCTTTATATCTGGCAATATAATATGCAAATAACAAAGGTGGGCACCTCTTTACATATTTTTTTGTTTTTCCAGCCGTTAATAATGAATTGCTTTTATATTCGTCTTTTCTTATGTAATCTAATATTTCACACTCATACCCTTTGTTTTCAAAAACCCTTTCGGTAGCAATCGATTGCAGCAGTGATCCATAATTTGAAATTGCATGTCTTGTTATAATAATAGCTTTCTTTTTCATACCATCTACCTTATACACGTGTCTTAATCCTCATCAAATATCATATACATGATTCTTTTTATCAAAAAATAATGAGTCTCTTATAAATAGCCATTGAAAAACAGGAACAATACTTAACGCTGAACCTTCAGATAACCCATAGATAAAAACCATAGAAAATAAAATCAGTTCCTTAAAATGCTTTGTTTTATAAAGTATCCATGAAGTTCGTATCGAACATAATGAAATAATAATCGCAGAGAAAATGCCATACTTAATAAGAATCGTACCGTAGAAATTGTCAAGATATAAAGTCAGGTATCCAATTCCATCTATTATGAGCTGCTCATGTATAATATCACTTCCAAAAGGTTGAATTCCATAAACCAAATATGCTGCAACAACCATCGATAGTCTTCCATTAAGAATTTTATTCACTGTAGCAGGAAATACATCACTAGGATCTAGCGCCATTAAAACAATCACTATTGCCGCAAAAGCCGCACATAATACATATATATTTGCACAGATAAAATATATTATATTTTGAATAACAATAGGTTTCTTTATATCAAAAACAATAAACAAAATCAGTACAAGTGCAGTAGTTCTAGAATTCGGAAAAACATATATAAATGCAGCAATAGCTGACAGAATAGCATACATTATTCTTTTATCTATTGTTTCATAATATAAATATATAAACATAAAAGCTGTAAACAAAACACAGTAAGAATATACATTAGCATGGCTAAAAAAGAACATATGTCTATATATAATTTCACCACCAATTTCACGTGTAACTGTCAAGGATACTCGTCCGACCATAAAATTTAAAAAATACCATATAGTATCTACTATTAATATGGTAGCTGACATTTTGAACATAAGTCCAACAATTTCTTTTATTGATATGTCCTTTGAAGCATACAATAACAAAAAAGCTACTAAAACAGTCCAATTCCCAGCAACTACATTACTTATTCCGAGTACTCCTATAACAAATACTGCAAAAAAATGACCTAATTCATATTCTCCTGACATAATTATAGCCATCCCAAAAGATGCTAATATAGTATACCAAATCATAGCATTTACAATACCCGGAACCGGCACTTTCATAAAAGGCATATAGGTTCTTACAACAAGTAGTGCAACACCTAACATTACCAATTCTTTTTTACCAAGAAGTAGCTTATTCATCTTTTAACCTTTATTCTTTCCAACAGAACAGCAGACAACTTTAATAAAGAAATGTTAATTATCATATTTCTTGTTAAATATCTATATATATCGATACTAGTATTTTTCTTTATAACGCTAATTACTTCTCTATACTTATCGTTATACTGTTTTATTGCCCATGGATTCTTATAGAATAAAAGCAAAACCCAATAATACGCTTTTACCATATTCACACGAGCAAATACATTCAATTCTCTTTGTTCTGTATCTATTCTTCTTCTTATCTCATCTGCTACAAGCAAAGAATCAAACCATCTTTCATCAAATTTTCTTGTAGTAGCAGATCCCTCTCTTTTCATGTAATAATATTTCGTAACATCATTCAAAATAAAAGTATTTGAAATCATTAGGGCATCAAAAATATATAACTTATCCTCATTAATCCGTATGCCTTCACGGAATTGGATTTGCTTTGCAATATCCCTTGAAAAGATTTTTGACCATACACCTATGTTTACTTTTTTCCCTTTAAGAAAAAATTCTAATGCCTCTCTATGATTAAATTTTACAAATCTATTTGTTCCAAACTCTTCTCTTATAAGCTTTCCGTCAGATATTACGCCTGCCCCACACGAAACAACATCCGCTTTATTATTATTTGCTGTCGAAAATAATAACTCTATCATATCTTCTGCCAACAGATCATCAGCATCTATAAAAACTATATACTCACCTTTTGCCTCACCAACACCGATATTTCGTGCACAACTAACGCCCATATTTGTTTGAGTTATAACTTTTACTCTAGAATCAATTGCTTCATATTCTAATGCTATGCTTAAAGATTCATCTGTTGAGCCATCATTAACAATTATTAATTCCAAGTCACTATATGATTGTGCTAAAACAGAATCTATAGTTTCTCGCATATACATTTGTGCATTAAACACCGGCATTATAATACTAACCATTTTTTCCCCTTATTGCATTTAATATGTCTTTTTTCTGGCAGCTATAATATTGGCAACATTTTTTGAAAAAGCCTCATATGAAAAATTATCTTCATATTGCTTTCGTGCAGCCTTTGACATACTCTCATATTTCTTTTCATCTGAATAGAAGTCTTCAATTTTATTTAGAAGATCCTGTTTATTCTTACTTATAATGTATCCATTAACACCATCTGTAATATACTCATCTATTGCCTTAGAATACGTAGCAATAACAGGCTTTCCGAACATAAACGCCTGTATAATTACAGTCTGACCAGAAGAAATATTTTCATCAACCAACGGAATTATAATGGCTTGGGAATTTTCAATAAATGAATATAATTGTTCTCCGTAATTTACATTTCGAACTATTTTACAATTATCTGTATCGCTCAACTCACATGTTCTGTCTATTATGTAGCATTTATAGTTAGTTCCATTTAAAGCCTCTGTTAAAAATTTATAATCACGATTACTATTTCCAGCAGCTAGCAGGTATCCTTTATCAGATGAATATTTACTTATGTCTTGTTTAAAATCATGAACCCCAAGCATAGTATGCGCAAATTTTTCTATTGGCACTTCAAATATATTACTATATAGCTCACATTCATTAGCTGAATAACAAATAATAGTATTAACATGCTTTGACTGTAATGCTCTTTTAAAAAAATTATACTTAATTTTGCCTCTAAAGCCTTTAGATTCTTTATAAATCAATGTCATTATTGTAATTCTGTTTACTTTTTTCACCCGTAAAAGTTCAAGCAAATTAGCATACATCAAACCATGTGACTGCTGCCAAAAAACAATTTCATCCATTATATTTCGCTTAAAGAACAACGACAAGACCAACCTAATCTTAAGAATAATACTCTTCCTATCCTCATCTGTCATTCCTACAACTTTCCAGGTACCACCTACGATATTTCTCAATTCACTTGTCAGTGTATTATTATCAGCAGCATCCCAATCAAAAACATTTACATTAACCATTTTATATCTACCATTTAAGCATCTATTAATTTAATATATTGTCCTATTATTTCTTGATTACCATATTCATGCTGCGCCAGAAATTGTGTATATTCATTGCGCAAGCCTTCATCTTTGATAAATGTATATAATCCATCAGCAATACCTTGCGGTGTCATAGGAACTATCAATCCTTCTTTATCATTCAGCTGATCTCCCACAGTTGGATATGCGGTAGTTATGATCGCAGCAGCTAATATTTTTGCCTCATCTAAGACAACTGATTTTCCCTCGTATCTGGATGGCTGAACAAAAACTGTAGATTTTGCGATATATGGATACGGATTGCTTCTAGCACCTATCAATAATACGCAATCCTCTACATGGAATTTTTTTATCATCTTTTTTAGTTCTTCTTCCAACGGTCCTGATCCAATAATAAACCATTTAAAAACAATTCCTTTACTCTTTAGTATTGATGCTGCTTCTATCGCCATATCAAAACCTTTTTGTTCATGCAAACGACCAATAGACAAAATATTGCAATCATTATTTTCAAATTCTAGCGGGTCAAATTCGCATGCTCTATGCTTTAGGACTTTTGAAGATGTAATATTTTCCAACATATAAATTTTTTCGGAAAACTCAGGAAACTCTTTTTTTAAAATATCTACACAAGATTCAGATATAGAAACTATAGCATCCATATTTTTTAGATGATCATAATCATACTTTTTAGGGTGGCCTGCAGAATTATAATCATTATGTATCCAAACTATTTTCTTTTTTGCCCTAACCTTTTCGTCTACATAATATAAGACCTCACCTGAAATATACGCTAAAGCAATATCGTACTCTTTATCGATTTTTCTAATCACAGGGCCATAAAAATATTTCCATCTATGGCCTCGCTTTTCTCTCGAGTTTTGTGTACAAATATCAGAAATAGCATTTCCTATAACTCTCCAAGGAAGCAAAAGACCTGATTTCGACAGGGTCCCATACATTCTTTGAACATCTCTGGGAGTTTTTAAAACAGTATACTCTTCCGGTACTTGATTCAAAAACAAACCTTTTCGTTTAAATAACAGAATATCTATTTCATATTTGTTCTTAGGTAATTCGTTCAAAAAGTTAATTAAACTTTTTTCAGCGCCCCCATTATACAATGTAGGCATTACAATAAGCACTTTTTTCATAATCCCAAATTTTTTCCTTTCTTAGAAAGAATACTTTTTATACTTGTCTTTAATGATTTTGGCATTATACCACTAATGAAGTACTTAACCTTATCCCGTTTCCACTTAGCCCAATATAGTTTTTCTAATGCCTGGTATCCACCTTCTTTATATGTATTCAGCACAATACGTCTCATATCAGATTTAATACATGGTCCGTTCATTTGTTTATTATGTCTAGCCACCTTTTCATAAGAGGAGTCAACTAAATAAAACATATTTTCGCAATCACTAATTAGTTCCTTACCTCTTTCGGTATTACATAAAACGCACGATACACCAAGCCTATTGCTCATTTCTAGGCCTTTTACTTCAGGATGTTCAACATGAAATCCCCAATAATCGCCCACTGTTATATCTGCACAACGGTGAGATTGTGCAAATGGACAACAATAACAACTATCTCTTAAAGTCAATCCTTTGGAAAAAAGCCTGATATATGCTTTTAACTCTCCAACTGAAGTTTTAATAATTTTTTTTTCATCTTTGGTATATACAGTTTTGGTAGTATACCCTTGTCCTTTGGTTTTATCTCTAAAATAGAATTCAGAAATATCACCACCTAATTTTTGCTCCTCATACGAAATAAAATCGTTGAACAATTTGTTATTTGGAACACCATGACATATTATCTCTACCGTGTATAAATTGTCATATTCATTCAAAATATATTTTTTCAATCCAGCTATCTGACAGGGCGTACCAGAAAACAGTACCTTTTGGCCACTTGTTAACTTTTGTTTTACAGTTCTATAAATATTCCCTATACTGCTTTGTACATATTTTGATCCCTGCAACTTATAAAGTTCATCTATATTATTTATTTCTACATGATGAATAAGCATACCTCGATTTTTTTTATCCATTGCAGAACCATATACACATCCTCCATCACTTAACACTTTTCTTGCAATAGCTTCAAAAGCACCACCCGAAGCAGATATCTTAAGCGCAGTTTTATCTCTTGATGTCGCTGCATATACCTTTTGAGGAACATACAATTGTGGTAAATTTTGAAATCCACATGATTTTTTACAGAGGCCACACCCAACACATTTTGAATAATCTATATTGGGATATACAAAACCATATTCATCTGTTTCCATAGAAATAGCATGCTTAGGGCATACATTCATACACGCCCCACATCCACAACATTTTTCTTTACTTTCAAACAGTACTATCTTTTCTTTCTCAGTCATTTTTCTTTTATTTCTCTACAGCTGTCTTGAGATATTCTCTGCTCTGTTTTCTTTTCAAATCAATCAGCTGAAACACCTTATCATAATCAATTTCTTCTTTTTGTAACTCAAGGTCAAAAATGTAATCCATACCTATTTTTCTATTGGGAATCTCCAGCTCAGAAAGCAATGCCCCAACTTTTTTTATTCTACTTTCATTTGTAAGGTAAACTTTAAACTGACGTCTATTTAGTATCGAAAATACAGCCCCATGGAATGTTCCTGTAAAAACATACTCAGCATTTCTGAACATTTCTACCCATTCAAACGGTGTGAGATTTACTGATATTTCTGTATACCTCTTGTCACATTCTCCCGCACCATAAACCGCAAGATTGTGTGCTTTGGCATATTCAAAAATTTGATCGTGAATCTCCACCGGAAGCTTCTCGCAATAATAAAACATAATATATGGTTTTTTCTTAACAGGAAGATTGGTCTCTGGAAATGTGCCAAGAAAAGTAGGATCCAAAACTCGGGTTGGTTCTTTTCCTGTAATCTTCTTAGCTAATTCAAAAGTCAGATCATCTCTTGCAGACAGAGCCTTGAATCTCTTTATGCCATTAACTACATAATCAGGAAGCATATCATCCGGTGATGTCTTTCCAACACTTGGCGCATATGCTATAAGATTTTTACAATTTAATCCCTCCCCAAACTTCAGCTTAGCATTACCTTTTGAATCCTTAAAATTCCAAACTTCATCACTGCCAACAATAATGCAGTCATAATTAAGGGCATTGATCTGCTTTGCATTATAAACAGTTTTTGATAAAACCATATGTGTATTTCTGGCTTTAGCAAATGTTCCTGGAAGTTTTATTTTTTGCATCCAACAAGCAAAATTTTCATAATTTTTATAAAATCTAAACCAACCTCCGGTATTAATAATAAAATGCTTAATATTTACATAATCAATTATTTCCACCTGGTCATCGGGAAATAATTTGCTTACAGCCTGATGAAGCGCATAAGCTTGTAAAAAGGCCCCATAATTATTTATATATTGATGTGTCAATATTCCTATTTTCATTCCTTAACCCCAGCAAGTTTTAAATATCTAGCCTGTAATTTACCTGCTTCCGTCTCTATATCGTAATTATTCTCTCTGATAAGATTAGATTTATCCACTCTTTGTTTTTTCTCAAATCCCTTTTCTATAGCCTGTACCCATTTATCCTTAGATGCCTCTAAACTAATAAACTCTGCGTCTTCTGAAAATCCGATTTCTCTGGTAATTGTATCTGAAAAAACACATGGTAGATCCGCAGCCTGCGCTTCTACTCCTACTACAGGAAGACCTTCCCATATAGATGGCAGAATAAAAGCATCAAAAGCCTGATACCATTCATTCGCATTTCCCACATTTCCAATAAAAAGAATCTTATCAGATATATTTAAGTTCTTTGCTTTCTCTTTCATGGCTGTCATAAGCTCTCCATCACCAAGAAGAACTAATATCGCCTTTTCATCCTTTTTAACAAGCTTAGCAAATATATCCAAGAGAAAAGCGTGGTTCTTTTGAGTCATAAATCTACCAACATGTCCCAAAACATGCTTATCTTGAAGGCCATACTTTTCACGAATTCCATTACGAATATCCTCATTAAAAATAAATCTTTTCACTTCAATCGCATTTGGTATAAATTCATATTTTCCGGAATCTACAATCTCATCTCCAAAATAGAATCTTGCGGCAGCTGTTCCACATGTATAGCAATGTGTAATATTTGAAGGTAAAAACTTTTTGCAAATAATCTTTAATGGCATCTTCCAGTCTTTAGTAATTGAAGCCCCATGAGCATGAAATATTCTATTGGGAATCCCGCATAATTTAGCACCATGCAGAGCATATACTCCAAATGCCCCATTATGTGCCTCAACTATTTGATATTCTGGGTGTTCTTCTATAAGATTTTTCATGAATCTGTTATATTTGAACATTTTGGCTGGATTTAATCCCGGAGAATGATATATATTCCCTCCAAGTCTCTTGACCTCTTCATCATAAGCACCCGGCTTTTTTTTATTGCAAATAAAATCGAACTGAACTTTATCTCTATCTATATGCCTATAATAGTTCATGAGCATTGTCTCTATTCCAGCTCTATCAAGATTACTAACTGAATGCAAAACCCTTATCATACACATAATTCTCCTATTTTAAGTCTAAAAACATTCAATATAGTATTTTACAGTGATAAAGCACAGATAACAATTGACAGTTAGAAAGAATAATTTCTTATAAATCCGTATATTATGTGCAACTTTACATAATTGTTAATACAGTAACAATTGTGAAAATGAGTGCACATTATAAAAGAGTGAAGCAAACTATCTATCTTGCATTCACTCTTAACTCCATTACTATGCCTTACACTTTAATACATACTTTATTTTTGCCTATAGCTCTTTCAAAGAAGATATTGAATATATATGAAATAATAATAGTTACCATCAAAGTTATTATTGGTTTCCCCCAAACAAATACAGCTTGGTAAGGATTAGATTTTATCATTTCATATATGTCTTGAATTATTTCGCCTACTAATACATGAAAAATATATATCCACAGTGATAGTTTATTACCTATAACCCTGAATATCCCATCGTTCTTGATTTTCCATCCTTTTATCGAAAAAATAAACATTGCTACTGAAAACGGGATATATCCTACGCAAGAAATTTTTAGGCGTGAATGTAAAACAGCAGGTGCTATCACCAATATAATTCCACAAGCAACAATTATTGCTAAAAATTCTATTCTTTATGTACTGTATTTTCTTCTCTGAAACTGAATTTATATAATAGCCTAAAACAAACCATGATAAAGACCTTGTAATAAAATTTATCTTCAAATACCAACTAGCCCCTATTGTTTCACAGATTGTTGTAATAATAACCTGTATAATGAATAGTAGCGGCATAATTCTAACCATAATTTGTTCTTTTTTATATTTAACAACAAAATACCAAAAAAGATATGTTTCAATCTGGGCAATTAGATACCATAGAGGTATCGCAAAATCTACAGAACAAAAAACAATAAGTTTTACAATTGTTTCAAAGTTAAAAATACTATTTATCCACTCCCATATCCTATTGATGTAACATGCCATTCCGAAATAATACAGGAAGAAAAGTGCAAACGAAAACATTGCTATTTTACATATTTTAACCAGTCTCCTTCGTATGACATTTTCATTTTTATTATAAGCATAATATCCTGCTATCATGTAAAAGACAGGAACTGCATATGCACACACATACGAAACTATACTGCCAATCATTCCAGGGAAAGGTATATGTATAAAAACCACCCCCAGACAAGCCACTCCCTTTAATTTATCTATTGATTCATTTCTAGCATAATCTGTTTTGTCCATTATCTATATCTTCCTTTGCACAACCATCTCTATTTCTCTTATAATCTGCCAGTGTTCCCCATTTAGTATCTTTATCACTCATGATAAGTTCTACTCCATCCTGATAAGGCCACTTGACTCCAATCTCCTCATCATTCCAAAGAAGTCCGCCTTCATCATCCGGATGGTAGAAATCTGTGCATTTATAAGCAAATTCGGCATAATCTGACAAAACCAGGAAACCATGAGCGAATCCTTTGGGAATAAAGAACTGTTTCTTATTCTCAGCTGAAAGCACTACACCAAACCACTTGCCAAACGTTTTTGAACTTTCTCTTAAATCTACGGCAACATCGAAAACTTCTCCATTAATTACCCTAACGAGTTTATCCTGAGGATATTTTTTCTGAAAATGAAGTCCTCTGAGCACACCTCTTTTGGAAGCGGATTGATTATCCTGAACAAATTCCATATCTATACCTATTTTCTCAAAGTCACGCTTTGAATAGTTTTCCATAAAATATCCCCTACTATCTCCAAATACTTGCGGGGTAATTACTTTAAGCCCTTCTATCTCACATGTCTCAACATTTAACTGTCCCATCTTTTTTCATCCTCCGTATTATAACTCTTTGCAATTCTTAAAGGCCATTTGCTACCTCAACAAGATATTTACCGTAATCAGTCTTCATCAAAGGCTCAGCAAGTTTAAGAAGCTGCTCCTTATTGATGAATCCTCTCTTATATGCAATCTCTTCTATGCAGGATACATAGAGTCCCTGTCTCTTCTGGAATGCACATACGAAATCAGCGGCATCAAGAAGAGAGTCATGATTACCCGTATCAAGCCATGCAAAGCCTCGGCCCATAGTCTCAACACGAAGAGTACCTCTGCGAAGATACTCATTGTTAACACTTGTAATTTCAATCTCTCCTCTGGCTGAAGGCTTAACATTTTTTGCTATTTCAATTACGTCATTATCATAGAAATAGAGTCCCGGAACCGCATAATTGCTCTT
>NZ_FOBE01000064.1:0-3542 GCF_900109475.1 Butyrivibrio sp. ob235 | reverse complement strand
TGGTTGCGCTTTTGCCATACTGAAATCACCTCCAAAGGTTTTATATTATCAGTATAGCATATTGGTCTATTTATTTAAATTACAATCTACTAGTACTGTAGATGTGAATGATGATGAAAATCAGAATTCAGCTGATGATTCAACTACTGAAACGGATGAAGCAGAAGAATCGGATAGTGAGAATCCGGATGAACAGAATTCCGAGTCAGACAATTCAGAACAAGAAAACAATGATTCAGGAGAAATCTATATAACAGGTAGTTTTGATCTTGATAGCGTAATTGATAAAAATATGAATGCTTCAAAGATAATTGAAGTGAAAGAAATTGTTGAGACGGGGACAAATATATATTCAGCTTCAGGAAAATGGTGCTACTTTTTCTACTTTAATAGTGATGGTTCGGAATTAGGATATCGTCCGGAAATGACACCAAATTCAGTAATAGGAAAACTTGGAACAGGAATGGATGAAGACGGAATTAGTGCATTTAGCGATGAAGCAGAAACAATAATAACAAGTACAAAAAGATGGCGGATGAATTGTTATTCATCTACTGATGGAGAATGTGATGTATATGTGGACATGTATGTTGCAGAGTGATATAACCCTTTAGAGATGAATTACGAAAATGAAGGTGTAATTAGTATGGAAAAAATATTTTTATTATCTGCAACTTTTTGAATAGATACGTTCTCTATATAAATGTAAAGGTCAAAAGATCTAAACAGAAAGAGAGGACATAGAAAATGAAAAGAACATCAATAGTAGCAATAATAATAGTGATTGTGGCAATTGCCGTTATGGGGTGTGGTAATTCAAAAGATGAAACACCTTTGCGGGAATATGTTAAAGAGACTAAAGAGGAGCCATTATCTACCGATGTGACAGATAATAATGAGAATTATGATCATGTAATAGAAGTTGATGGAGTTGAGATAGGACTAAAGGATATTGAAGGGTATAAGCCTTATATCGTACATTTTTTATATTCCAAAGAAGGTATTACTGATGGAAATTGTACTGATGGCAACGCATATTTTCAGGATGCAGGTAAAAATATACTAAGTCTTGATGATGCGAAGCGGCAGGATATTATAGCAGACTATGAATTTCATAAAAGTGATGAAATGTTAGTTCTATACGTTAATGAGAATAAAAATGGCCTTAGCTTAATGCCTGCTCCAAGCCCGGGGGATTTGAGACTGGAGTTTGAAGGAGACATTGATACATATGCAGTTTTATGGAATAGTGCAGCTATGGAGAAAATCGGATTAGGGAATGAATATAAAATGGTTGACTTATCTCCAAGTTCAGATTTTGATAATGATAAAATTGTATGCGTAAAAAATGTTCCATACGAAGATTTTTTTTATGGAGCACTGGGTGATAATGTAGGCAAATATTATTTGTTTATAAAGAACGTATATTACGGAGAATATAGTTTAATTAAATAGTATTCATAAAAATATAAGCAGGTATAGGATTACATAGGGGGAGACTATTAGCTAATGCAGTGGGGAAATAACAGATGAAGACAAGTGAAGAACTACAGCAACTTATTGGCGAATTGCAAAATGGCAACAGAGATTCATTTAACGAAATATACGAAGATAGTTATAAATATCTTTACACTTGTGTAATCCATATTGTAAAAAATGAAGAAATAGCCAAAGATGTCCTTCAGGAAACATATACGGAGATATACAAAAGCATAGGACAGCTGAAAAATCCTAAGGATTTTCTTTCATGGGCGTCTACAATAGCGAATCGAAAGGCCTTTGCTCTATTGAAGAAAAAGAACAGGGATATTCTTGTACTTGAAGATGCAAATGAGTCTGATTGCGATTTCTTTGATGACTTGCCTGATGATGAGGATATCATACCGGAGAATATAATTGATAATCGTGAAAAGATCATGATGATTCGCGAAATGATTGATGGTCTAACGGATGTCCAAAGAGCTTGTCTTATTGGGTTCTACTATAACGGACAAAAACAGGATGAAATAGCAGAAGAACTTGGAATTCCGGTAAATACTGTTAAGTCACATTTGAACAGAGCCAAAGCAAAAATAAAAGAAGCGGTTGGAGATGTAGAGAAGAAGCAGGGGATAAAATTGTATTCTTTTGCTCCATTTATGCTCTATTTTTTCAGAAAAGAGATGGAACTATTTGCTGCCGATATTACTGTTCCAGCAATGAGTGCGTCGCTTAGTAGTGCTATAGCATCTCATGCAGTTGGTGGCATAGGGAAAAAAGTTGCTGTATTCTCTGCAAAAACAAAGTTTATAGCTGGCGCAACGACTACTGCGGTAGTGGTTGGTGCGGTGGCTGGAACTATAGCTTATAATAATCGGGCTACAAATTATGTAGATGTAAGAATAGAGCCATCTGTACTTATTCAGGATATTAAAGTCTATGATATGGACTTGGAAGATCTCAGCTTTGAAAAGATATTAGGACATATGGAAGATATTGAAGCTCAGTATAATGCTAAGGCAGAACCTGAATATTATATCGAATATGACGGCAGCAACTACCAATTGGAAAGCTATGACGGACCAGTATCAGGTGCAAATATTGCTCATAAAAAAAGTTGGATGGCGGAGAATATGCGCTTTTCAAAATGGGAATATAATGATGGCGTTGATATTAAGGAACATAAATCAGATTTTTTGCAGGATTACTTCCTTACAGGAAGAAGTGAAGAGGAGTGGACGCCTTTATATGAAAACTGTATGTATGAAAAGAATATAGTGAATAATACAAGTGGCTTAACGTTTGATAGCTTGACAGTTGAAGATAATGAAGAACGATTTTTATGGACGAAGTATTCTGATGAAAAAGAGTATATTTATATACAAGATATCAGAGATGAAAATGAGTCTATAAAACTAAATTCCGGTTCGTATGTGCCTGTGGGCAAATACATAATGTGCGATTACATTGGAAATAATATTGAAGAGGTAACTAATTCTCTTTACCCAGATCTTTATGAGCTGACTCTCCGCAACGAAACTGTAGACTTTCAAAACGGGACAGTACAATATGTAGAATCTGAAACAAGAGATGAAAATTGGCACTATGGAGAGGTTACATATATTGATAAAACTTTGAGGAACATAATAATCAAATTTTCAGATAGCACTAAAGAAGATTTCCATACCATACAATTTGTTTCGGATAATGACGAAGGAACTATTACAAAGGTTTATCTGCATAAATCTTCCTAAAGAGTATGTGGCAGGCTCTATGATGAAAGTAAATATTTGCGGCTTTTTTCCATTTTGGTATACATTTTTGGCTTATTCTGGGAAAAATTTATGAACGTTTGTAAATAAGAAGGCTTTTTCGAGGAGTTGGTACCCATGATTTTTCAAAACAAGTATACCAAAACGCCGGAAACCGCATTTTATTTACTTTTTCTCATGGTGCTCCAAAATTAAGCAAGCTAGCGTAAAGTTTTTGTAGGATTAATTGAAAAAGGGGATTTCCTTCGTGATATAGTTATTTACGGTGTCCAAGCCAAAATAACCAAACGG
>NZ_FOBE01000071.1:0-1962 GCF_900109475.1 Butyrivibrio sp. ob235 | reverse complement strand
CGGGAGTTTGACACCTAAATCATATCAAAAATAGTTGCAGACCACATCTGGTCTGTATTTTTTTGTCAAATTTTATTTTTTAATATATAGTGATATATAGTGATTTGTGGTATAATAAGGGCTGGGGGATACTATTCATGAAACTTACAATATCAAAGTCCAAGAATTCAGAATCATTCTATATTTCCAAATCCTTTATTGATAATTCTGGAAAAAGCACCACTGCTACTGTCCGTAAACTCGGCACACTTTCAGAATTACTAAAGGATCATGGCCCAACTCGTGATGATGTTATTGCCTGGTGCCGCAGCGAAGTTGCTGCCGAAACCAAGAAGTACAAACAGGCACGCAAAACAAAGTCTGTTCAGGTTGTTTTCCACGCAGATAAAGAATTAGACTATGCACAGCGCAAACTATTTGAAGGCGGTTATCTGTTTCCTCAGGCTGTTTACTACAAGCTCCAGCTGGATAAGATCTGTAAGACAATCAAACAACGTCATCAGTACGAATACGATTTAAATGCCATTCTTTCTGACCTGGTTTATAACCGCATCCTTGATCCACGTAGCAAACTTTCTGCATATAAAGCTGCCCAGTCATACCTTGAAGCTCCTACATACGAACTTCATGATATCTACAGAGCATTATCAGTACTTGCAGAAGAATCGGATTTTATCCAGTCTGAAGTTTTTAAGAACAGCAACTATTTTGGTAAAAGAAATGATCGAATACTTTACTACGACTGCTCTAACTTCTATTTCGAAATTGAGCAAGAAGATGGTAATAAAAAGTATGGCAAAAGCAAGGAACATCGGCCTAACCCAATCGTTCAGATGGGCCTTTTCATTGATGGAGACGGTATTCCTCTGGCATTTTCAATTTTTGGTGGGAATCAGAATGAGCAAAAATCATTAAAGCCTTTAGAATCAAAAATCCTTCAGCAGTTCGGTCATGATAAGTTTATTTACTGTAGCGATGCCGGCCTTGGTTCAACCGATAATCGCAAATTTAATCACCTAGGAGAACGAGCGTTTATCGTCACCCAGGCAATAAAAAAGCTCGATGCAGAAAACAAAAAACTCGCACTGAGTAAAGATGGTTTTAAAAGGCTTTCGGATAATAAAAAGGTTTCTGCTGCAGAAATTGAAAGTACTGATTCTGATGAGTTGTACTACAAAGAAATCCCTTATATCAGCGGAAATATCGATCAGCTACTCATAATCACCTATTCGCCCAAATATGCAGCTTATCAAAAGGCAATCAGGGAAGCTCAGGTGCAACGTGCCGAGGCTATGATCAACAAAGGAAAGCTAAAAAAGAATCGCAAAAACCCTAATGATCCAGCCCGTTTTATAGGGAAGGATGCATGTACTGAAGATGGCGAAGTTGCCGATATCCATTACTATCTTGACGAGACAAAGGTTGCCGAAGAAGCTAGATATGACGGTCTTTACGCTGTCTGTACAGATCTTATAGACGATGATGTTAAGGATATTTTGAAAGTAAGCGAGGGACGATGGCAGATCGAGGAATGCTTCAGAATCATGAAAACAGATTTCGCTGCAAGACCTGTCTATATCAGAAGAGATGACAGAATAGAAGCCCACTTCCTGATATGTTTCCTGTCATTACTTGTTTATCGTTTATTGGAAAAGCAACTTGAAAACAAATACACCTGTGAAGAAATCTTGGATAAATTGAAATCAATGAAATTTGCAGACATTAAAGGACAGGGATACATGCCAACTTACATTCGTGATAAACTTACTGATGCCCTTCATAAAGTATGCGGTTTTAGAACCGATTACGAATTCATTACTAAAGCTGATATGAGAACTATAGAAAAACAAAGCAAGCAAAGGTAATATTACTATATATCAAGAATCACAAAAATAACGCCAAGAGCCTGATGTATTAAGGCTTTTGGCGTCTTTAGTTGGTATTAAACTGTCAAAGACAGGA
>NZ_FOBE01000014.1:0-102991 GCF_900109475.1 Butyrivibrio sp. ob235 | reverse complement strand
GGGTCTCAGCAATCAAGTTCTCTCTGGCCAGAACATTGCTTGGCTTTGTTCTGTCCGTTTTTACCTAAGTTAGGTTGTTTTGTTCTCTGAATATTCTTTTTGGAATTTTCAGGGTTGCATTACTATTTTATTGTCAAAGTGCTTTGTCTTGGCTTGTCAGCCGCAACTCTGATAGAATATCATGTTTGCAACTTCTTGTCAAGAACTTTTTTATTTTTTTGCTCTGGCTTGTGAAGCGCTGAATCCTTCCGGTCAGTCATCTGTCACTCGCAGCGAGCGAATATAAATATATCACCCGTCCCCCTATGTGTCAATTACTTTTTTTAATTTTTTTCAATTTTTATAAAAATTTCTCAAATAGCCGGATGTAATGGGGCTTTCCGTAAATTACAATTGAAAAAATGCAAACAAAAACCCCGGCAATATATTGCCGGGGTTTGCTAACGGAGAAAGAGGGATTTGAACCCTCGCACCGCGTGAACGGTCTACACCCTTAGCAGGGGCGCCTCTTCAGCCACTTGAGTATTTCTCCATGCCTGAAAACCTCTACCAAACGGTATTTGGTTGTCTGTTAACGATCATCTATATCATTAACGCAAAAGTTATTATACAAATTCAGCAGAGCATTGTCAACAAGTGTTTTTTATTCTCTGCAAAACTCCTTTATAGCAGTCTCATACAGATTATTTCCCTCTGAATCTATAACTACTATGGCAGGAAAGTTTTCGACACGTAGTTTGCGTATTGCTTCTGTGCCAAGATCATCATATGCTACAACCTCTGATTCAACAATTGCTTTAGATAGAAGCGCACCCGCGCCACCGATAGCAGCAAGATATATTGCTTTGTTACGCACAATAGCATCCAGTACTTCCTTGCTGCGTTTTCCTTTTCCTATCATGCCGCTTAATCCCATATCAAGAAGCTCCGGGGCATACTTGTCCATACGGCTGGCTGTTGTGGGCCCCGCTGATCCTATAGGTCTGCCTTCTCTGGCCGGTGAAGGTCCCATGTAATATATTACGTTTCCTTCTATATTTATAGGAAGAGCCTCTCCTCTATCCAGAGTTTCCTTCATTCTCTTGTGCGCAGCATCTCTCGCTGTATATATATCGCCGCTAATATATACCATATCTCCACTGCGGAGTTTAGAAATTGTGTCCTTATCAAATGGTGCAGTTATCTTATATTCCATATAACAGCCCTTTCAGAAATATAATTTGAATGAGTTTCTTCTATATATAGTGGTTTTTATTTAAAAAAGTATTTTTATACCACAACACTTCGATGTCTGTTGACATGGCAGCATATATTTACTGCCACAGGAAGTCCTGCGATGTGAGTCGGATATGTATTGATATTCACAGCAAGAGCAGTAACTGTTCCACCAAGTCCGCCGGGACCAATTCCGGTCTTGTTTATCCTGTCCAGTATCTCTTTTTCCATATCTGCCACATAAGGAATCTCTGAATGTTCGCCTGTTTTTCTGGTTAATGCTTCCTTTGCCATGATCGCACACTTTTCAAAGGTGCCACCTACTCCTACGCCTACCACCATGGGCGGACACGCATTAGGGCCCGCATCCTTTACAGCCTGAACAACAGCATCCTTGACACCTTCTTCGCCATCAGCGGGTTTTAGCATGAAAACCCTACTCATATTTTCACTTCCAAATCCCTTTGGCGCTATAGTTATTTCTACTTTATCTCCGGGCACAATATTATAGTGAATAACCGCAGGGGTATTATCTCCCGTATTCTCTCTGATAAGAGGATCCTTTACCACTGATTTTCTAAGGTATCCCTCAGTATATCCCTGTCTGACTCCTTCGTTTATGGCATCAGTAAGATCCCCACCCTCGAAGTGAACGTCCTGACCGATATTTATAAAAAACACTGCCATTCCCGTGTCCTGGCAAATGGGTATATTATCCTTTTCTGCAATTCTCAGATTCTCTTCAAGCTGAGAAAAAATCTTCTTTCCAAGATCAGATTCCTCAGCCTGTCCTGCCTTGCAGATAGCCTCCTTCATGTCTGGAGACAGCGTATAATTGGCATCTATGCAAAGCTCTTTTACAGCTTTGGTTATTTCTGATACATCTATAGTTCTCAATTCTTCCTCCGAATAGAACTTCTTAATATGAATAAGAAATTTGTCATCAAAACTTTATTGTTTCACAAAGCGCTTTTAATTCTTCTGCTGAAGGAGATGTGGGATTCCATAAAATATGCTGTCCATCATCCTTGTATCTGGGAATAACATGAAGATGAAAATGAGGTACTGTCTGGCCGGCTGCCTCTTTATTATTCTGTACGATATTTATTCCGTCAGCTCCCAGCTTTTCCATAAAATGTCCAGCCAGCTTTTTTGCAAGCTTCATTGCGTCTGCTGCTGTTTCTTCGGGAAGCTCAAAAATATCCGTATAATGATCCTTGGGCAAGATAAGACAATGCCCCTTTGTCGCAGGGCCATTATCCAGTATTACATTGAACTTATCATCCTCATAAATTGAATTTGTGGGAAACTCCCCGTTTGCAAGCTTACAAAAAATGCAATTTGAATCTTTCATAGTCATTTCTCCCTTATGATTAATTATTTAAACTCAAACAGCTGATCCATTGTTCGCAGCAGTTTGAAATCCCCTTTCATCTTCAGATTGCCTTCCATGAATGCTCTCTGGAAAGTTATTCTTCCTGATATAATCTGCTCAAAAACCGATGTATTCATTGACACATGTACATTACAGCCCGGTGCTTCTCCCGGTTTACATTCCATATCCTGGTTATCTATTTTGATGCAAATATCTTTGTCTTTTATCTGATCAAGAAGTGTAATCTGGTAAGCTGCGTGAATCCCAGGCATAGGCTTAAAATGACTTTTTAAGCTGCTGATAAAGTCTTCTGCGTGCTCCGCAGCATGGTCCTTATCCATTTTATCCCTGAAAATGCTGCTAAGTTCCTGAATGTCTTCCTTCTGTTTCTGGACATATTCTTCATTCGAAACATATCTTGAGAGCTGCTCAGTTTCCTGGGGAGTGAGATCCGTTATCTTAGTAATAGAGACTCTGTTCTTAACTGCCTGATTACTCGTTGGCAGCGTCTCCATCTTCTGATTCATATTCCTATATATATTTTCAGCTTTTTTCTCAATATAATTCTGGTAACTCTCAGTTCGCTCAAAAGCAGAAGTATCGGCAATATATCCGCAAATACCATCAAGGGGAACTCCTCCGAGTATCTCCCAAGCCGACGCAAGTTCCATCATTCCCTCACGTTCACCATGAGTAGTTGACATCACAATGGGAGCCATAGGAAGGCCCGCGATTTTGTCCTTATCACCATACAACCAGCATGCATCCAAAAACTGATGCATATATCCACCTACTCCAAACCATTCAACAGTTGAAGCAAGTAGTATTCCATCTGCATTTTTAAGAGTTCCGGGAAGCGCAGTGATACCGTTTTTCTGCTCAAAAAGATTAAACTGTTCCACCTGAACATTAAGTTCCTTGAATACCCCGGTCATTCTGGACAGGACCAGGAGAGTGGGATCATCTATGATTCCTCTGCCACCATAATAAATATTGATTTTCATACCATTATCTCCATGTAAGCTGAATCAAACTAACCTATATTGTACCATAAATCAGCGCTTTGAGACACCTGACCTCACCATCATCGATAAGCATAGACACACTTGCCAAAAGAGACTTCATCATCCTCAAAAAGCTCAACTTTTTCATTCGGCATAAGTCTTCTGCCGTTAACAAAAGTACCATTCGTTGAGTTTAAATCCTGTATCCACAGAGAATTTGTCTTGCGATCCTCTCTGAACAGTCTTGCATGCATTCGGGAAACCGATTTGTCCTTTATTACCGCATCCGCACAGGATGATAGCTTTCCGACAACCATTGGAAGTTTTTGAAGCCCTATATTATCAAGACCGGTTCCCTCCTCTGCGTAAAGTTTGTGAAGCTTTTCCTCAAAATCAAAGGAAAGCAAGACTGTTTCCTCATTTTCTTCATCCTCGTCGGTCTGCGCCAAAACATTATGCTCATACGCTCTTTTTCTTATATAACCTGCTTTATTATCTGCACTGTATAGAGGCATTTCTACCAAATCCGAGGGTGGAGCTTCTACGTTTTTATCCATATCAGTTGTACTCTCAGGCACTGGTTCTTTTACTTTGTTACCAAATACTTTTGTATTTTTTCTAAGCTGCAAAATAAAACAGGAAAGAGACATCATGACACTAATCATGAAAACGGCGATATCCAGTATGTTTTCCTCATACGTCAGGATATAAGCATATCTGAGGTACCACAAGGCTCCCGCTATAATGGCAAACAACATTGCCATCAGGAAATTCACTCCCAGCGGTAACATTATTTTTATCTTTTTCTCAGTTACTGATTTATCTTTTGCTTCCGCCTCATCTTCATCATCCTCGAAGTCCTCATCATCATTCATTTCAAAGCTCTCTTTTTTCTCATTCGCGTTTATTCTTGTCTCATAGATATCCTTAGACGTGTGTATTGTGGACATTTCTTCCATAAAGGCTTCCTCCGGTTCTGCTCGAACCGCTCTTTCCAGTACGCTGAAATCAATTCCGCTGGCATCACATATTGTATCCAGAAGTTCGAAAATCAGCTGTGAGCATCGTCCGTCCTCAAGATCAGCATATTCCATAAGTCCTTCAAAAAACGCATGATCTATGGTTTTTTCATGTACCGGATCATATATGAAATAGAATCTGCCTGTTGAAAAATCCTCAAAGACTGCCTCCGGAAGAAGTATAATATGGCTTGGATCAAGAAGAAAATCTCCCAGGTTCTTTGCGGTTATAACCATATCCGACAAAAACCGCTTAAGCTTTTCATAAGACATCTTTTTGCGATCATATCTGTTTTTTATGCTCTGCCTCGAATCAATTTCATAATATAAGTAGTAGCATTCATCAGTATTCCTCAGACTAAAAGGCAATAGGCCATCTATTTTGTTGTTTTCAAGCATCTTGTATTGGAAAATATTATCTTCATTAACTTCTGCCTCCAATATAAGATAATTGTGTTTTGCATCCTTATAATATTGAATATCCATTACGGTTTTCCTTTCTTTTTGTTTTTCTCTGCCGTTTGAGTGATAATGTCCTTCGCTCTCTTCATTTTCCGCATGGTTTTTGCAGGTGTTATGATCTTTACTCTTGCAGCAGCTTCGGATTTCCATATGTCGGGTATTTTTGAAAAGTAACCAAACAGGGCTCTGTGATTTGTGGTTATACTTCCGTCAATTCTTATGTCTTTACCTGAGACTGACGATTTTATTTCCGGTTTGCTGCTTCCAAAGTATCTGCTTCCGGTCTTTTCATCCGAATGGTCTGTCACATAATCACACGGCGATGAATAACCCTGTTTTTCATAGAGCAGATACGCTCTGAAACCCAAAATATACACGTCCTGTGATAGAACACATCGCCCATAGACCATAAACGCCATGTAAATGATCAAAACAATTCCAAAAATAGCTGCAGGAATTACAAGAGCTGCCTCTACTGTCATGTATGCCGGTAGTTCCAGCTTCTTATCTGAAGGCAAAGCTCATCACCCCCACTCCCACTGTTAGAAATGGCATAAAGGCCATCACACTTTTGCCGGATACTTTTTTCATAATAAGAAGAATTCCTCCGATGACGGCCGAAAATGTAAATGATATAAGTACAATAAGCATGGTATCCGTTATTCCAAACAATGGCCCAAGCGCCAGTACCGTTAATCCATCTCCTAGCCCAATCCCCTGCCTGGTGAAATAGCTTACTGTCAATAAAACGATTCCGGGAATAAGCGAGTATAAGAAATCCGCCGGCTGTGTAATTCCCTTTGACCACAAATAGATAAAACATAGTCCGGAAAGTGTCATTTGTACGGTCGGAATTGATAAAGGAATCTTTTTCTCCCTTATGTCCATGATTGTTGCGATCATCAAAATTATCAATGCAAAAACCTTAAAGAAAAGGCTTACTATTACCGTATTTTCAATAATTTCATAAAAATCCATACTATCTCCTTATCATCCGGCACATTCTTTGCAAGGACTTTTCCCTATTGCCTCCGAAAGTCGCACCGTTCTTATTGTTCTTTTAATACCACTGCAGTTTCTGTTTGAGTGGTATCTGCTTCCAAAATTGGTTATATACACCGAACTCCCTGCCTTTTTTCCACAGTATTCGCAAGGGTAATACTTTGCTCTGTCCGCATTTCTCTTTCCGCTGACTTCTGATTTTGAAATCTGTTTCACACTAAGCTTCAAATGTGAACAATCAAGGCTTTTGTGATAAACCGTTCCATGATCCGTTATATAAACAAGTTCATCCGTCTCATCATTCTTTTCATGACTTTCCCCCGGACTGTATCCGGTAAACGCATGTCCGTAAAACCTTCCTTCCACCGAAAAATCGGTAAACGCTGCTATTTTGAAAAGCGGATGCGCCTTATAGGTCGCAACAATATCAATTATGTCTCCATTGGAATAAAAGGTTGTTTCGCCAAGCTTAAGACCGGAGGCTCCACCGTTTATAGGACTGTGGTCCAGATATTCTTCCCCGAGATAGTTTTTTACCATCTTGCCTGCAACCGCCGCATTTAATGCTCCTGTCGCAGCTCCCAATGCAGAATCACCATCCTCTGATTTTGCAAAAGATCGTGTGGTGGCTTCGGTTATCATAAGTTGTCTGCCTGTTTGGTGGAGGGCTGCTTCCAAATCGCACTGGAATTTTAAAATGTCAAAGACGCCAAGCAGATTGACAAAGAAAAAGAGAAACAAGGGTAATACCAATGATGCTTCGATTGTGACAGAAGCAGCCAGCGACGGCCTTTTTCTATTTGCCCGAAGAAGCAAATCCTTTGTATTAAATTTTATTTTTGAGTTCTTCGAACGATTTTCATTTATTTTTCCCATATTTTATTTTTTCCATATTTTATTTTTTTATTTTCCTTATAAATGAAAAAGGCCATCGCCGGCCACTCCTGTTTATCAGTCAAACATTTCGTAGCCGTATATACGCTCTATTTCTATCTTTTTGTTATAAGCTCCCAAAATATCGAAATCGACGCTTATTATGTCTACACATCTATCCAGTGAAAAAGCCTCATTGCCACTGAGTTTTCTTATATTTATCTCAATGATATCCATAAGTCTCATGGTCTTTTTTTGTTTCTTTTCCAATATTAAAAGCATCTTCAGGTAATCTTCATAGCTTAGTCCCGATCCTCCGCCATTTTTCAGATGATCCCTGAACTCCAGCATATGTTCGAGGGAAAGATTCCAGCTATCCGCAGTCTTGATTAGTGGTACTTTGCCGCCGCTTAAGAGAATTCGAAGATCTGATATTGTTTCTGCGAACGTCCAGGCAAATATTATTGCCATCTTTATCGCCTCTTGAAGTTCGGGAAGGGTAAGAAGTACTGAAGCTGTTAGTGCCAATGCATCCGCTTCCGCAAGTTTTGCAGGATCGTTCATTATATATACATAATTCGCAGCCTCTTTTATAAGGAACAGTCTCTCCACGACCTTCTCAAGATTAGCGTAATCGCTGTCCTTGCCCGCCAATATGTATTCCAGTTCATATTTTAGGTGCGAATCATCTTTTTCAAGTCCGTAACATCCGCACTTTTCATGGAGATATCTCTCAAAAAGCATATCCGGTCCTGCTCCCGTTGCCACAGTTTCGTCAAGGCCGGTGCCTTTCAGTAGTTTTCTGTGTGAGGCTAAGGTAGATGAATCAATAGCAGCTGTAGAAATTACATTAATGTCAGGTGCTGCCAGCGAGAGAATTCCTACACTTTTTTGAGCCGTTACTCCTGCTGCCGGATTATCAACGTAATAGGTCTCATTTTCTCCGTTTCCGTCCAGATCAAGCTCCCTCGGGGTATTTATATCATTTGCATTACTCTGTGCCTCATTTTCCACATTCATTTCCTCGAACCCGGAATTTTTCAGCTGATCCGCATTATTCTGTATACTTTTTATCGCTGCCTCAACAGGTTCAGAACCCATGTAGGAGAGAATCTGTCTTTTTAACACAGCTCCGCCACCGTCCGTTGCAACCGAGTATCCGGTAATGTCAGCTGACGAAAGCCTGGCGGGCATCATTGTGCTTCTCCCGGTTACTAATCCCACCGGAGATAATTCAAAATTTTTAGAAAAATACTTCTCAATGTGATCCCTTGTATGAATTACAGAACCGTTTGTCCCTCCATAGGTTGTATCAATCAGAAGAAGTCCGTATTTTTCAAACAGCTCTCTGTTGTACTCTCCGAGAGCTGAGTTCATAGCAATATCTACCACCAGTTCAGATTTCATTCTCACTGCTCCGATCCTTGCACCCTGCAAGAGTGCAAGAATAAGAGCAAGGATTATTGTCAGTGACAACGAAAGATAAACCGTTATATAGGCATCAGCCTGTAACCTTTGCCGCATCCGAATTGATTGTTTTAAAGATCTCGGTAACAAGTCCGTCTATCTCCTTTTTGAAAATAATTACAAGCCCGATGAGAACAACAATAATCAGTATTACTTCCACCGTTCCCATCCCCGCTTCATCCAAAAGCAGTTCCTTAAGCTTGTCTTTTGCGCTGGAAACCACATATCTTAGTTTTGCCTCCAGCATGTCTTTCTTGTTTAAAATCAGTTCTTTCATTTTTCCTCCTTCATTTAATGAACTATATTTCAGTAACACCTTGTGGTGATTACCTTCGCTAAAATGACAGATATGCCGGTATCATAATTACCACCATAACTATCAGAAGCATGAGAATCATCGGAACAAGAAGTTTTGTTCCCGCCTCCTCTCCAAGCTTTCTTGCATAGGACATTCTCTCTATTGTTGCCTTATCTGACTCTTCCCTAAGAAGAGCCATCATCTCAGAATTTCCTTTCTTTAAATTTTGTGACAAAAGCGTCACAAGTCTTGCATATTGCTGCGAGCCGCATCTTACGCCGAGTCTCTCATATACATTTAATTCAGGAACTCCGCTCTCAAGCTCGTTGCAGCTTTTTAGTATTTCCTCATATAAAAAACTTCGTTTTCCGCCATCTTTAATATGGGCTTTATACTCGTTAGCAAACTTTTTCAATATTGCTCTTACAGACATGCCGCTTCCCATATACAACACCAGTCTTGATACAAAAGCCGGATATTCCAGAATCATTTGCCTTCTTCTGTACTCCACTTTCTTTGTAAGATCTCTGTCTCCGGCTATAAAAATCGTTGCCGCTGCTATAATTGAAAGCATAAGGATCATTATGCTGTTTTCGTCTGTAGCCTCTTTCCAGAAGAGTTTTATTCCTTCGACATTTGCAGGAAGCATAAATCTGTCTTTTGTCCGTGTTTCTTCCTCGGTTTTTTTGATGTTTCCTTCAATCTCCTGCTTAATGATTTCTTCATCGGTAAAGTCCCTTGGAACAACAGTGATCTCAAAATCGTTTTCCCATTCATAGTCGCGATACGTGATATTGGCAGTCAGTAAAACTCTGGATGTCTCAAAGAAAATGTCTTCATTCATTACCTTTCCGTCAGAGTGAATTACATCGATGTTGTCGGATTTCCATGAAATCTCAAACGGATATCCTTTGAGCTGCGAAGGAAGCTTCAGGTCGCTTTTCACATGTCTTAAGTCTTTATTTTCCAAGAGTATTTCTTGGGACAACGCCTTTAGCATTTCTTTATACAGTTCTTCCGATTCTTTCTCTGAATATTCTTTTTCTGCGATAGAGACGTTAAAAGCTCCAAGTTTTTCTCCCTCCTCATCCATGGCCACCAGCTGCGTTTTTCTGTCACCCTTCCCATAGTCGCTTCTTATAACCTCTCCCTCGCTATTAAGAGAAGTATTTCTCCTTGAGGAAAAGCAGGACAATAGCGATAGAAGCGATCCGAGAAATACAATTATCAGAACGACACTTATTTTCTTTATGTAGTAATCACTCAATCTTTTTTGTACATCTGCCTCTGAATCAAGCTTTTGCAGATTTTCTCTCACCCGGCGCCTTCCATGGGATTTAAGAAAAAGCCTGTTTTTTTCGACAAATCTCCTGAATATATAAGAGGCCGTCTTTAAAAAGATTTTTTCTATTCCCTCCGGTTTTTCCCCTTCGGTATCCGGTATTCTTTCGTCGAAGGATAATATCAGTAATAGTCCTATAAAAACCGGAATTACCATGTATATCACCATTAGTATTCTCATTAGTTTCTCCTGTCAGATCTCAATATCCACAATTTTCTGGGTCAGCAAATACGCAGCAATATATATGACGAGACAAACTGTCATGATGACTATCCCGAGCGGATTGCCATATAAAGCATCAAAAAACCCCGGATTGGTCAGCCCCACATAAGTCATTATTCCGAAAGGGACAACCTCCATTATCTGTGCCTCCATTCTCTTTGCGGCAATAAGGATATCAATTTCATTTTCAACATCCATTCTCTTTCCTATCAGATCTATGCATCTTTCTATGGTTTCAGTCATATTTCCGCCGCTTCTTTTGGCAACCGCAAACACAGCCGCAAATTCTTCAATGTCCTTATTATTACTGCGTCTCCCCAGTTCTCTAAGCATGACTTCTATGGTTACGCTGTTTTTTATTCCCTGTTCTATGCGCTGCAGTTCTCTGAAGATAGGTGCACTTTTCCCGTACAGAATTCTCATATCGTGTATTGCTTCCTTAAAAGAATTCTCTATGGAATATCCTGCCTTTTGAGCAGCCAAAACCGCCATCATGGCATCCTTAAACTGAATTCCGAGATCATGGTTTTCCTTTTTTATCTTTTGCTCTTTTTGAATAACAAACCATGGGATAGATAAAGGAAATATCAGAATTGATGCGATAAAACTGCCATAAAATAGTTTTCCTATCATTAGAAGAACCAGAATATTTCTACCTATAAGCGGTATATCAAAGGCTGTCACTTTTAAATCCAAGACCCGCCGCTTCCAGCTTTGATACATTTTCAAGTTCATTTTCACACCTCCATTCTCCTAATATCTTTCCTGTTTCATCCGTACCTGTTTCATAAAACTTGTACAATGTTCTTATTTCTATCTCTCCGGTCATTGGCACGGTCCTTCCTGTTAGTTCACAAACTTCAAGAACTTTCCTAGATTTATCGCGAAGTCTTCCCAGCTGCACAATGATGTCTATCCCCGATGCTATCTGCCCTCTTACAGCCGCAAGAGGAAGATCCATTCCCATAAGAAACATTGTCTCCAGACGTGAGAGCATGTCCCTTGCTGTATTTGCATGCCCCGTTGACATAGATATGTGTCCGGTATTCATAGCCTGAAGCATGTCAACACACTCATCTCCGCGGACCTCTCCTACCACTATTCTGTCAGGACGCATTCGGAGAGAGGATTTTATAAGGTCTCTGATAGTAATTGGCTTACACCCTTCTACATTTGAGTTTCTGGTCTCCATCCGGACTATGTTCGGGACATGATTTATCTGTAATTCAGCATTGTCCTCAATCGTTATCACTCTCTCGTCTTCAGGTATGCTGTCCGAAAGTGCATTTAAAAATGTTGTTTTACCGGATCCTGTCCCACCCGAAATAAAGATGTTATAGCCGGCCTTAACCAGAGTTTGCAGATATTCTGCAAGCTCTTTTTTAATTGAACCTATACTTATCAACTTATTAATTGTTATGGGATTGTCCGGGAACCTTCTGATTGTAAGGATTGGACCGTTAAGCGCCACAGGCGAAAGAACAACATTGACACGTGAACCGTTTTCAAGTCTGGCATCAACTATCGGCGATGCCTCATTTACTACTCTGTTGCATTTACTGACTATCTGTTGTATTACATCTTCAAGTTTTTGAAGAGATTCAAATTTCATTTCATGTCTGTATAATCTCCCGTTTTTCTCTATAAAAATATGGTCGACACCGTTAACCATGATCTCGGTTATCCCAGGATCATCTACCAGTAGCTGCAGAACATCAAGTTTTCTGATTGAATAAAAAAGTTCTTTTCGCAGCTGTATTTTTTCATCAAGCGAAAGCTGCTCTTTTCTGCATCCGTATATTATTCCTTTATCTATTCTCTCAAGCATTTCTTCGTCATCAACATCTCGTGAAAAATCCATTCCTTCAAGTATCTGATCACGAATCATTGTTTTAAGAGCCTCACGTTCCAAGGTTCTCACCTCCGATTCTGCTTATTCTATGTAAATTTCTCATGTCAAATTCCTCATCGGAGTGCAGCTCATTTAAAAATAATTCAATTCTCATATGTGCATTATAATCATCATTTGACAACATATAGACCTCATCACAAAGGCGAAGCATCTCAAACAGTTCTCTTACGCCCTCCGCGATATCCACTACGAGGCTGGTATATTTTCCTGTATCCTCTATCTGCTCAAAGAGCTTTTCATACTCTCTTCCGGTTATAAGTCGGCTCTGACATGCACTGGAAGAAGCCGGAACAAAATCAAGTTCTTTATCATGTCTTACTATTCTCTCCAGATAAATACCAAACTTATCGCCACCACACTCAGCAAAGTACATAAGATCCAGCAAAGTCTCGGAATATGTGTCACTCCTTATGATTTTATTAGTACAAAAGCTGTCTGTATTAATGTATAAAGCCTTTTCTTTTTCGCATAACCGCCTTGCAAAACCAATAGCCTCGCTGGTCTGATCAGTATTAGGTACCGGTGTATAAAAGCCTATTATTTTCATCTTCTTTCCGGTATCACCCTTTTTACTCTTTACAACTATTCCGGGGATGTCCAGACACATGCTGAGGATACTATCTGTGATATGCTCACTCTTTTGGTATTTATCCATGTATCTTATATCCACATCTTTTAGTCCATAGGACTTATCGCATTCCGCAAGATCCCGTTCGTTTTCCTTTAATACGATTATGTGTTGAAAACCGCTTACACTTTCTATATTGAACAGAGCCTCCGATATTAGAAGTAAAACATTCTGTGTCTCATCCCTAAAGCCTGATAAATGCTTCATATCCGTTATCTCAAAGATGTCAAATGGGATGCTGAGATTATCTCTTATAAAGCTGTCCAGTTTTTTACAATAATTCTTGTCCTTATCACATATTATTAAAATATTCTTATTCATAATTATTCATTTCCTCTTCATTAAGTGCATATAAGACCACCACCGCCTGTCACAAGAAAGACACTGATCATAATAGGGACGGCAAAGTGAATGGTGCAGTTATGATCCTTTTGGATAAAAATCTTCAGCACTCCGATCACAGCAGCTATGATAAATGCAATTATTATCGAACTCACAGTTTCTCCCGTGGTAAGAAACATTGAAAGAACCGCAAAAAGTTTCAGATCTCCGCCTCCTATGCCATGAACTATATATACCGGAACAAGAAACATAAGAGTCAGTAGCGCTTTTGCTATTGGTATAAATATAAGTTCCTGCATACCGCTGCCTGTTAAGCAAAAAGCAAATTTTGCCAAACATCCCATAAGGAGCCAGCTGTTAAATATTTTATTTTTCAATATATCTGTAATTGCCGATCCGGAGACCAGGCAATACAAAATCGGAATTGTCATAATTTCGTTTCAATCCTTTCTGAAAGAGTAATAAACATGCCGGTGTAAATGCGATTGCATTAAGGATGTACGTATAATTGATTTTGGAGAAAGCGATGAACGCCCGCACCGGCATATTTATGTTTATAAAATTCTGGACAGCGTTAAATTCCTATCCATTCCGTCGCTGTCGGTGACGATATTATCACCGAAAAATCAGCGGCGCAATACCGCTTCCGGCCTGAATTTTTCCTTCGATTTTTTTCTTAAGAAAGTTTTAATTTCGCTCGTGTGACATATAAACAGCCGAACTGACATCCCTTATTTTTGTCAGTTCGGCTGTTTGATTAATATATAGTAGAAAAAAATCGCCAAAATTGAATTATTAAATTTTCTTTAATTTCTCAGGCCATATATCCCCGTGATACCAGATCTCCGCTTATACTCTCTTGTAAACGCCCTTTTCCGTATGTAAGTCCCGCATAGACTTTTGGTACATTTGTCATTAGTGCGTCTTCTCTGTCCTCTTTTTCCAGCGAAAGATATGCTTCATGAAGTTTTTCAAAGGTTCCTGTTACATGGGAAAGCCCGTCTTTACTCAGCTTTCCTATAGATCTGATAATCTGTTTCTTCTCAAACAGGTACAGAGCAAGAAGATTATTTCCCAGTTCATAGTTCACATTCAGTGAATGAATCAATTCATCAATGCAGTTCATGGCTCTGCGGAGCCCTTCAATAAAGCCTGTTTTATCATCATATTCCAGACATTCTTCCGCTTCGCTGATATAGTCGAGTACCATTTCATACAGAATTGTTATCATCTGGGTTTTATTGGCTAACGTTATTCTTCTTGTATATGCATGTTTCTTTTCTTTTGTCATAGATATTCCCTCAAAAATTCACCATAAAATTACTGGAGAAGCTGCAAAACCTGTTGAGGTCTTTCATTAGCCTGTGCAAGCATGCTGGTTCCCGCCTGAGAAAGCACCTGCTGTGTGGAATATACGGTCATTTCCTCTGCCATATCCACATCCATTATTCTGGAATAAGCAGCAGTCATATTCTCGCTGGTTACATTGATATTGCTGATTGTATGATCCAGTCTGTTCTGATACGCACCCAGCCTGCTTCGAATATCAGAAACCTTCTGAATGGCATTGCCAATATCCTCAATTAACTGATCCGCACCGGTATGTGGAGCATTTCTTCCTCTTTCATCTCCGGCTTTCATGATGTCCTCTACCTTTGTTTCGTAATCATTTTGGGCTCTTGTTCGAAGGTCATCATAATTGGCCTGTGTAATTGCAATATCCAGATCTCTTTGTGCCTCAATCGCCGCCTGATTTGCAGGATTTGCTGCTATATCAGCTGCTGCCTTATCCTGAATCTTCTGAATCTGTTCAGCCTCAGCATCGTAATAATCCTTGATTGCATCCTGCGTTTTTCTGTATTCCTCAGATATCTTTCGTGCATCATCTCTATTTATGAAATAATATGATGAGCCATCTTCTATACCTTTGGTTTCATCTATAGCTTGTTTCGTACTGTCATAATATGTCATATCGATGATTCTTTGTTTTTCAGAATATGACATATAATCATCAGCATCTAAATAGTCTACAGCATCTATAAGGTCATCTTTAAAGGTCCTGCTAACATCTGCATATTCAATTCCCAAATTGCTCAGGGTTATCTTTGGAATTCTGATGTCAAGCGTCTGACCTTCGTTAGCACCAATCTGCATAGTCATGGCACCCTTTCTTGTGAGTTCCATGTCAATGCGTTCTCCCTCCAGTTTCTTATTTGCTTTTATTTCAATCTCTCTGCCATCCCTGGTGGCAATCTTAATAAGATCGCCATCTACAGTAACGTTGGCTTCCGACATATAGGTTATTTCTTTATCTCTGCCCTGGGAAAGGGTAATCCTTGTAACATCAATCTTAACCGATTCTGCTTTGTACCCGTCTTCATCAAGAAGTGTTACCTTACCTGTCTTTTCATCATAGTCGCAGTAAAGCCCTTCGATATAATAGTTTCCGCCGTCAATCAAATCACTATAACTGTTTATTGTTATGTCAGGATCGGTATCATCGTCAACAGTAGTATAGCCTCTGAAATCAAAGGTGCCATCAAGAAGAGTCTGCCCGTTAAACTGGGTAGCCTCTGATATTCTTGTTATTTCATCCTTCAACTGTACGATTTCATCCTGGATAATATCTAGATCTGTCTGACTGTTAGTTCCGTTTGCTGCCTGAACGGCAAGCACACTCATTCTTTGAAGAATGTCGTGAACTTCATGAAGAGTACCGTCAGCGGTCTGAATCACGGATACGCCGTCTCCTGAATTGCCGCCTGCTACACCAAGGCTCTTAATCTGTGCATTCATGCGCCTTGATATTGCAAGGCCGGACGGATTGTCCTTGGCGTTTGCAATTTTTAATCCACTTGAAAGTCTCTCAATGGATTCCGCCAGCTTGTTATCATTTGCAACAAGGGCATTGTTCGCAATCATTGCTGAAATATTGTAGTTAACCTGCATGATGACCTCCGATTCTGTATATTCCTATACTGCGTGTACAAAAATCTCTGCCATCCTTAGCAATGTGCGATTTTCGAAAACTCCGTTTTCCGATCCGGCTATCGCGCTTCCGGCTTCCTGTCTGCGATAGAATATTCCGATATTTGTACTATCTGTTAAAAGTTCGGGCTCTGCTTCTTTTAGCCCATCTATAAATCTTTGTCTAAGCTCTGTCATATATTCGGCCATTTCACCTGTATGCGGATATGCTGCAGCAAATGCGCCTTTTATCACGTTATCCTCAATTGTCATGGCCATTGAAATGTGTCCGTAATCTATAGTTTCAACTTCCGCTTCTACTTTTCTTCCATCAAGAGCTGTCTCTCTTAAAGTTACGTGCATGGATACGGTTCTTCCTTCCAGCTCAACCGGAATCTCAAAACTCTTCTGTCTTGCCATGTTTGTTGCTACCGTGAGTTGTTTTTGCATAAGATGAATGGTTCTGACATCTATGTATGTATCGGTTTCATTCATCAAAATATTATCCAGACTTTCCGATAGCTCAAGCATTTTCTCAACGTAAGCCTCTTCATAGTTGTCTTCATTAATGAGATCATCCAGCATTTTCTGCCTGGTTTCCTTAAATGCCAGCTTTGCAATTTTTTCTGCATGATCCCATACAGAGGTTTCCCTCCCCTTTCGTCCGGATTTAAGATTGAGATATGCCTGAACATTTTCTACATTTGCTTCAATACTATATCTTGCAAGTTCCTTAGCCATTTCTTCCGATATTTGTCCGGATGCTATTTTTCTTAAGTCTGAGGCTTTTTCGCTGTAGTATTTTTCGTCTGCTTCCGTTCCTTCCGGGGTTTCTTCTGCTTCTGTCAGTTTATCTGCAAGCTCGTCCAGAAGCATTTCTTCTTTTGCCTTCGCTGCATGAAGTTTCTCAGGTTCGAGGTTGTCATAAACCACATCCGCTTTTTCACTGTAATATATAAATGCTGTTTCTATCTGTGCTGATATGGATTTTGCCAGAGTTTTCTTTCCTTCCACTCCGCCGAATTTGTCATCAACCTTGAAATCCATTCCCTTCTTTTCAGTTCTGGATGAGCGGACCGCCGATAACAAATTTTCAAGAGTCATCTCGGCTCCGGTCTCCAATACCGCGCCTATAGCGGCATTATCTGTAACTTTGAGCGTATTAAAAAGTCTGTAAATGCCAATGAAAGATTCTCTCTCCTCAGGTGTTATTTCGGCATTTTTTTCAAGTTTATAAAGAAATCTGGCGTACTTTTCTTCCTGTTTTCCCGAATTCTTATCCTGATCTGACAGCTCGCTTGATAGTTGATCGAGCGTCATTTTCAGCGGATTATGTCCATCACGTATCATGTTGAGAACCGCTCCGGGTTTTAGCTTATTTATGGTACTCATAAGCTTTTCATCCATTGCTCTGACCCGCTCAATATTCTCTTCCGACACTTCCATCCGGTTATATCCGAGTATTCTGACTACTCTTCTGTTTTCCTCATTAATTTCCTGTCCAATGTCTTTAAGCAGGTCATCAACATTTCTGAAAGCCTTTTTGATATTATCTCCGAGATCTGCTCTTACTTCGGTTCCGACAGCTTCATATGTAGCACCTGCTTTTTCATAGCGATGCTGGATTGCCTTAGCATCATCATAGATTTCACCAAGACTCTCTTTCATTGAGAGATCATGTCTTCCAATGAATGCTATTGGCAATTCTTTAAATTCGGAGATTTTTGCGGTTGTTTCTTCAAACAGATTATATTTGGAAGGATCAGTCTCTCCGAAAAGCTCCCTGCTAAGAGAATCTATTTCTTTATCCAAAGCCTCTATAACCTTTGTTATCGGCTCTGTTTCCAGATTAAATCCTTTATCAAGAAGTCTTACATTTGCTGTAACTGTCATTTTTAGCCTGATTTCCTCAAGCTGTTTTCTGGCCTCAAGTACTTGGATTTTTTTCTCCGGCAGAAGATTATCTTCGACACTAATTCTTTTTTCTTCTGTTTTCTTCGTGCCTAGACCGCTATCTTCTTCAACTGTTCTCTCAGCTTCGGATAGATTTTTTATATTTATTTCTTTATCGTCCAGGAAGGCTCTTTCAATTGCCTTAGTGCTTATCCTGTCCACTGCTTTTTCAATTCGTACAGCTTTATCAATGGTGCTTTCCTGCTCATTTATATTACCCTTGGCTGCACCGTTCTTATTTACTATGGATATTGCTGCAGACTTTACTATTTCTTCCTGCGTCATTGGCAAAGTCAGGCTTTTAAGCTCATCTACCTTTTGAAGATTTTCTTTTGTCAGAGGAATCGACTCCTCTATCATCCACTTAGCTTCTTCAAGAACGCTTTTCTTCAATGGGTCAAAACCAGCCTCTTCAATTACCTTTTTTGCCTGCTGTTCCAAGGATTGCCATTCGATTTTCTCAGCTTTTTGGCCATAATACCCCTCTGCTTCAAGTGCAATGAACATTCCGGACTTTCTGTTTTGTCCGTTTGTCGCATGCTCAGCAAGATAGATATTTTCCATGGTGGGTTCAAGTTCATTTAATGTCATAAATTTGACCGCACCATCACTAAGAGCAGTTATTTCCTTCATATTGTCATAAACTGCCATTGTATCCGAAACATTATTCTCAGTAATGGGAATGTCATTCTCCTGAAAAGAAGAGATTATATCATTGGCAAAGGATCTGCTTCCTGTTATCTTCGTAAGTTCCTCGGCAGATATAGTATCCGTATAGCCTATAACTTCTGTCCCTGACATAGCAAGTGTAGCCTTGATTTTGTCGAGTATAGTCACAGTTTCTTCCGGTTTCATATCACTAAAATCAAAGCCTTCAGCAGCTGCTTTTGCAAAATCCTCTGAAGACATATTATTGGCCATTACCGACATATAATTATGACGAATAGCCGCATCTGTATTCTGCGCCTCCGTCATTATATCGTTTTGTGTTTTTCCGGCTTTAACAAGCCCTTGCTCATTGCTAAGGCTTCCTGCCAGGTCAACTGCTACCGCGCCCCTTGGCTGCGTGCTTTTTACATTTGAAAGAGTAAAATTTACTCCTGCATCCATGCTCTTTCTTGTACTATCAATATCGGATTCCATTCCATTAATAGCATTTAAATTCACGTTCATATATTTCTCCGATTTCAAGAAAAAGGTGATAAACACTCTTTGTGCTTATCACCTTTTATTTCGGATTATTTTCGAATTTCTTTAAGATTCGTTATTTTGTCTTTTTTGAAGAAGTAGTCTTCTTTGTAGTTTTTACAGCCCTTTTGGCAGTAACTGCCTTATTTGCCATCTTCTTCTCAGCTGTCTTTTTAGCCGTTTCTTTTACTTCCGGATTCTGGAAAACAAATACCTCAGCTCCATATGGAGGTAGTGTCATAGTTATACTGTAATCCTTGTAATCACAAAGTCCGGGCTCTGCCTTTATACTTGCGGGAACAGAACTTCCGCAGCCGGCATATTTCTTATCAGCACTATCCAGGATGTGCTTATAATTTCCGGCAAAAGGTACTCCAACCTTATAGTCTTTTATCTCCATAGGAGTAAAGTTCAAAACAAACAGAATGTTATCTTTTCCGTTTGAAGCTCTTCTATAAAAGCTATAGATACTGTGATCTGCATCATCAGCATTAATCCACTCAAATCCGCCCCAATCGTTATCCACTTCATAAAGAGCAGGATATTTTCTGTAGATCTCCAACAGGTCTCTCACATAGTCCTTCATACCTCTGTTGAGATCTTCCTGAAGAAGAAACCAGTCGAGCTCTCTCTTTTCACTCCACTCACGCTCTTGTCCAAAATCCTGTCCCATAAAGAGGAGCTTTTTACCACTGTGGCCGAACATGAAAGTGTATCCTACACGAAGATTCGCATATTTATCAACCTTATATCCGGGCATCTTCTCAACCATTGAGCATTTAAGATGAACAACCTCATCATGAGAAAGCGGAAGAATATAATTCTCGGCATTGTTATAGCTCATCGCAAAAGTCATCATGTGATGAGCACCTTTTCTGAAATAGGGATCAAGCTTCATGTACTCGCAGAAGTCATGCATCCATCCCATATTCCATTTAAAGCTGAAGTTAAGACCATCATCCTCAACAGGCGCAGTGATCTTAGGCCATGCCGTTGACTCCTCAGCTATCATCATAACATCAGGATATGTTCCTCTGATAACACTGTTAAGATGTTTAAAGAACTCAATAGCCTCATAGTTCTTATTTCCGCCATCCTTATTTGGAACCCACTGACCATCGCGTTTACCATAGTCAAGGTAAAGCATGGATGCCACAGCATCTACTCTGAGTCCATCTACATGGAACTCTTTTATCCAGAACAGCGCATTAGCTATAAGGAAATTCTTGACCTCATTTTTACCAAGATTAAAAATCTTGGTTCCCCAATCGGGATGTTCTCCCTTTCTCGGATCGGGATCTTCATAGATGCAGGTGCCATCAAAGCATCCAAGTCCGAATTCATCCGGACAGAAATGAGCCGGAACCCAATCGAGAATAACTCCGATGTTATTCTTATGAAGTAAATTAATGAGATACATGAAATCAGTAGGCTCACCGTAACGCGAAGTCGGTGCATAATAGCCTGTTACCTGATACCCCCATGAACCGTCAAAGGGATGCTCGGCAATTCCTATGAGCTCAATATGGGTATACTTCATCTCTTTGAGATATTCTACGATACGATCGGCAAATTCCCTGTAACTGTAAAAGCCATCCTCGGTACCGTCGGGATGCTTCATCCAGGAACCAATATGGCACTCATAAATAGCAATTGGCTGTTTGTTTATGTCCTTGCCTTTTTTGCCTTCATACCACTTATCATCGCTCCATTTGAATTTTGACAGATCTGTCGTTCTTGAAGCATTGCCGGGACGAAGCTCGGCATAATTAGCATATGGATCGGCCTTGTACAGCTTTCTTCCATCCGGAGTGTGAATCAAATACTTATACAGCTCACCGGTTCCTACACCGGGAATAAAAAGCTGATAAATACCCATATTTCCTATTTTTTCCATGGGATACATGCTCTCATCCCATCCGTTGAACGACCCAATAACATGTACTGCTGCGGCATTCGGTGCCCACACAGCAAAAAACATGCCCTTTACACCATTTTCCTCAGAGACGTGTGCCCCCAGCTTTTTGTAAATGTCGTAATGCGTTCCCTGTCCGAACAGGTACTCATCCGCATCTGAAATGAAAACAGTCTGACCCATATGTTATCCCCTTTTAGAAAAAATTTATGTAAAAATATTATAGCATAATAAAATCTTTAATGAAGAAAATCCTTCTCTCTTAAGATGATCATATCTTCACTGTCAAAGCGCTTTCTGAGCATTACGTCAAAGTAATGACCAATTGAATGCTTATCAGCATAGTAGATAGCATCATCAACCATTTCTTTAACTTCTGCAACTGTCACCTCATGGTCCAGTGTCTGTCGCTCTGAAATCTTTTGATGAAGGGCAAGTATTCCCAGATTATCGATAACATGCTCTTTTTCAAGTGCGTACTGCTCTGCATAAGCAACCAGAGAATCATCATCAAGTGCTTCTATGTCAACCCGGACATTGAAACATTTTTTGAGGTCCGGATATTTATCAAGCAGCCTGTCAATATCATCTCTTGTGTCTTCAATGACTAAAATATATCCCTTATTCTCACTCTGCAACTGCTTAAGAAGAGTAACTACCGTATCCTCCTTAAGATCAGCTGCTCTTCTGATAATAAGAGCACCATTGACTATCTTATCCAGAATTGAGCTGACAGAACTCTTATTCAGCTTAATCGCCGTAATCATAGCAACTTTTCCTGAGAAGTTTGAATCTGTCTGCTGTACTGCCTTTATCAGACCCTTTGCCAGATTCACGGTACCGGCGCCTTCCTCACCTGTAACTATCGCATTGTTTGTATATGCAGCCATGCTCAGGTTGTCGATTGCGCGTACTATCTGCCTTCTGGATCTCTTGTAATGAATATAAGGGCCAAAGAGTCCTTTCTCCTCAGGAGTCATTACACGTACTCTTTCTTCTATTCCTCTGTCTTCTTTTTCATCATCCTCAGCAGATTCAGGTTCATCTTGAATTTCTTTGGAAATGTTTTCTTTAGGAGTCTCTGCCTTTACGGGTACTTCTTCTTTTGTAGGCTCTTCCTCGGTTGCAGGCATTTCTTCCGACTCTTCAATGACTTCAGAAGCTTCCGGTATTTCTTCTTCAACAGGTTCTTCTTTTTTCTCGTATGTCAGTTCTTTGAGTCCTGCCTCGGCTCTCACGATCTCAGCAGATTCTATCTCTGTGGTTTCTCCAAGATCGATTTCTGCTGCCTCTTTTTCCTCGTCCTCGGACTCTTCCACCGGTTCCTCTGCTGCTTCAGGCTCTGAGACCTCTTCCTCGAGATCCTCTCCTGTAATCTGTACCATCGAAGTTGTATTCTGAAGATCATCTATGGGCGCAATCTCCTCTGAAGACGCCTCTGCAAAGGTATCCTCTTCTGAAGATGAAGCCTCTTTTTCTTTAGCAATTTCAACCTGCTCGGTTTCTTCCTGTGCAGGCTCTGATATTACCTCTTCAATAGGCTCTGTACCCTCATCTGTCACCGGCTCTTCTGTTGGGATTTCTTCAGGAATTTCTTCCTTTACAGTCTTCACAACAGGAGTAATTTCCTCATCCCCGGGTTTCAAAATTCCGGAAATTGCGGGTTCTTCCTTAGGTTTTTCCTCACCAAGTGCCGAGTTCAGAAGGTCCTTATCGAAATCTTTAAACAACTCACCTGTCTCGGACGCTGCAAGCTTCTTGACACTCTGATACTGCTTTTTCTGCTGCTCCTTCTTATATCTCTCCCAGTCACTCATGAACTCATTAATGCTGATCTGACCGGTGATCTGTTTCTCAACTTGCTTGGCATCATCAATAGCCATGCTGATCTGACCGTCATATTCCTGTGACAGCATGTTATCAAAGTGATTATTGATCTGATATCTGATATTCGGTTTTATTACCGCACCCGGAACCTCATCCTGAAGTGGCTCATCCATGAAAACAACACCTTTATACATAGTGTGATCATTCATGGTGGTCTGCGCGATATTTGCGGCAATTTCCTTATCTTTTAATTCCTCTGCTATAGGAGTCTTAGTCTGTACCGGTTCAGGAATCTGCTTCCTTACCTGCTCCATAGATTCCGTATTCCATACCTTTGTATCTGTGCTGGGTACAGGCTCAGTACTAATTTCCTCTTTTTGTTCCCCTACAGGCTCATCATTTTGTTCCACTGCAGATTCCTGCATCTGCGGAGCCTCTGTAACAGGTTCTACTGCAGCTCTCTCCTCCTGCACAGCCTCTGTGCCATATGTCTTGTCCTCATAGAAAAGCTCTGACATTGAAGGCTTCTCAATATCACCTGTAGTTTCAAACATATCTCCGGTATCAAGATTACCGGTTTCTTCCTCTTCTCTTATAACCTGCGGGCCATGCGCATCTGCAAAAAGCGCGGCATCAGGATTCTCCGTAAGTACTTCCTTCAGATTCTCAGCTATTTCCTTCTGAAGATCTACTGTGTTGTAAGTATCAACATTTACTGTCGGAACAGAAAATGGTTCATTTATCGGAGCCTCATAGATAGGCTCTTCTGCTACAGGCTCCTGAACGGGCTGCTCATATATAAGCGCTTGCTGAACAGGTGCCTCCACCGGCTGGCTCTCATAAACCGGCTGGTTGTAAAGCTGCTCTTCCTGTGTGGGCGCAGCTACATAGTTTTGCTGTGCCTGCGCCTGCAATTCCTCCTCAGATATATGCGGAAGCTCTCTCGTAGGAGCTTTTTTCCCATCAACAGCATCCATCCCCGGAACAGCCTCTTTGAACTCCGGTGCATGAATGTTTCCGCTTGTCTCTGCCTTATATTTTGCGTATACTGCCTTCTGTTCAGGAGAAAGAGGTTCATGAAGGGCTTTTAATTCAAGTGCTTTAATAACATAGCGTCCCTCTCTCATGTATAAGAAAAGCTCATCGCATTCCTCTATACATTCTGTTGTGAGGCCTACTCTATGATATAAATAAGCAAGCTCATATGCCCACTTTTCGTTATAATCATGCTTCTTATACTCCTCAAGCACAGCAATACGCTCTTCAAGACTAACTTCCTGAGCCTCGTAGAGCTTGTACTGGAGAATATATCTGGCGGTGTTCCTGGGTGCAAGTCTTACAAACTCCTTGTAATACTCAACTGCCTGAACAAATTCACCCATGGCAATAGCCAGTTCACACAGAGAATAAACTATCTCTCTCCTTGTAGGACTTCTGTCATATGCAAGGAGCAGGATATCTCTACTCTCCTCCAATCTTCTGTTTACCTTGTAAAGGTCACTGATTGCACAAAGCATACCGACACTCTTAACTCTCTTCCAGTCAATTGTGTCGGCAATCTTAACTGCATCTGCAAAACGCTGTGCTCTTATCAGCGATTTAATTTCTTCTGCCCGAATTTTATATTCTGTTTTATCCAAAATATTGTCCTCTAAAACTTTTTCATACTACATCTAGTAGAATTTTAGCATAGAGGTCTTTTGATGTCAAAAAATCACAGCTAAAAATCCGCGTATTTTCGCGGTTTTCCTCGCATTTGATTTTAAAATATGGCAAAATCTTTACTGAATTGATACAATTAATTAACAAAACCATTTGTTTCAGAGTTTTTCACTACTGAAATCCCAATATTTATGAATTCGGAGAATAAAAAAATGCCTACACTTGGATGTGCATCCGGAACAAAAGCAGTTTTAGAAAAATACAACTTAAGTATTCAGAAAAAATTCGGACAGAATTTCCTTATAGATGACTCTGTTCTGACAGGAACCGTAGAGGCTGCAGGTGTCACAAAAGATGATACTGTACTTGAAATCGGACCCGGCATCGGAACAATGACTCAGTATATTGCAGAGAGCGCAGGTAAAGTCATAGCCGTGGAAATAGACAAAATGCTTATTCCCATATTGGCGGATACACTTTCTGCTTATGATAATGTCAAAGTTATCAATCAGGATATACTAAAAGTTGATATAGAAAAAATTGTTCGTGAGGAAAACAGCGGAAAGCCCATTAAGGTCGTTGCTAATCTTCCTTACTACATCACAACTCCAATTTTAATGAGACTTCTTGAGAGTGAGCTACCAATAGACAGCATTACCGTCATGGTGCAGAAAGAAGTTGCGGACAGAATGGCTGAAAAGCCAGGGTCCAAAGATTACGGAGCTTTATCCCTTGCCGTGCAATATTACACTGAGCCTTCCATGGTTCAGGTAGTTCCACCCAGCTGTTTTATCCCTCAGCCCGGCGTTGATTCGGCAGTAATTCATTTAAAATGTCACAAAAATCCTCCCGTAGTGGTCACAGACTCAAAGTTTATGTTTTCAATAATCCGCGCCGCATTTTCCCAGAGAAGAAAAACCCTCTCCAACGGTGTTGCGAACGGGAATCTTGGACTCACAAGGGAGCAGGTAGTAGCTGCTCTCGAAAAAATGGGATTAAATCCTTCGGTTCGGGGCGAAAAGCTGTCTCTTTCCGAGTTTGCCGAGCTTTCGAACCTTTTGATCGGAGAAAGAAATGATTTTTGAAACACATGCACATTATGATGACGAAGCTTTCAACAGTGACAGAGATTCTCTTCTCTCATCCATGACTGAGAACGGAATCGGAACAATTGTAAATGCAACCGCATCAAAAAGAACTGTCGAGAAGTCCATTGAACTTACTAAGAAATATCCTTTTATCTACACCACAATCGGTGTTCACCCCAGTGACTGCGATGAAATGGATGAAGAAGAGCTCTCCTGGCTTGAAAGCCTGTGCTCCTATGAAAAAGCTGTCGCTGTAGGAGAAATCGGTCTTGATTATCACTATGATGAACCTTCAAGAGATATCCAGAAAAAATGGTTTGAAGCGCAGCTTGATATGGCCAAAAGGGTTAAACTCCCGGTAATAATTCACTCACGTGATGCGGCAAAAGACACCCTCGATATTATGAAAAGCATGAAAGCCGAGGAAATCGGCGGTGATATACATTGCTTCTCATATCCCGTTGAAATTGCAAAGGAATATCTGGGTATGGGATTTTATATAGGTGTCGGTGGTGTCATCACCTTTAAGAATGGAAAGAAGCTGCGTGAAGTTGTTGAATACGCCCCCATAGAGCAGATTGTCATAGAAACCGATTCGCCCTATCTTGCACCCGAACCCTATAGAGGAAAGCGCAATTCTTCCTTAAACCTTCCATTCGTTGCCGATAAGATTGCCGAAATTAAAGACTTGCCTTTGGATAAGGTTATTGAAATTACTGAATTAAATGCAAAGAAACTATATAACTTATAATTTAAAAAAAGCTGCCAAAGTGACAGCTTTTTTTCTTTATTTCTTAATTATCATTTTCTCCGAATTCACTGAGTACTACGCTGCCACTTTCTCTGGTAGCAGGAACATTAATGACTCTTTGATTTGAAGATCCTCTGAACCTCAGAGAAATATTTTTCAGCTCAAGTTTAAACTCACCATCCACAAGCACATCTATTATCGACAAAATCGGTTCCGTGTCTTCGCTGTGACAGCGCTTATTTTCCTCATCGGTTAGCTCTTCCCATAAATAACCGGAATATACCCATATCGATTTATTGGGAAACTCCCTCCTAACCCTTTCAATAAATGGTCTAAGCACTTTCTGATTTTGAATTTCCATTGGCTCACCGCCAAGAATTGTAAGACCGTTAACATAAGCCGGTTTTAGTGATTCGATTATCTCATCCTCCACTTCTTTCGTGAAAGGCTTACCGAAATTAAAATCCCAGGTTTCTTCATTAAAACAGCCCTTGCAATGATGAGTGCATCCCGAAACAAAAAGTGAGGTGCGGACACCTGTTCCGTTTGCAATATCTGTTGTTTTTATCTCTCCGTAATTCATAAATACTTTGTCCTTTAATAATTCTCAAAAAGGGGCTACCTATTGATAGCCCCTTTTAAACCCTTTTACATATATTCATCAAAGATGTAATACACGCTCTTTGATTTCCTGTGTTCTTCCCTGATTCCAGTACTGAGTTCCGATATAGCCGCATGTACGTCTTGCAACGTTCATCTTGGACTGATCGGTATTGCCACAGTTGGGGCATTTCCAGATCAGCTTGCCATCGGTATCGTTCTCAATCTGAATCTCTCCGTTGTATCCACAGCACTGGCAGTAATCACTCTTTGTATTGAGCTCTGCATACATGATGTTCTCATAAATATACTGCATCACTGCAAGGACAGCCTCGAGATTATTGTTCATATTGGGAACCTCTACATAACTGATAGCTCCTCCGGGTGAAAGTGCCTGGAATTCTGACTCAAACTTCAGTTTTGTGAAGGCATCTATCTTCTCGGTTACATGAACGTGATAGCTGTTTGTGATATAGTTCTTGTCTGTAACACCATCAATAATTCCAAAGCGTTTCTGAAGTGCTCTTGCAAACTTATAGGTTGTGGACTCAAGGGGTGTTCCGTATAAACTGAACGAAATATTTGTTTCCTTTCTCCACTTTGCGCACTTATCATTCATAAACTGCATTACTCTGAGTGCGAAGTCTTTTCCTGCAGCATCGGTGTGAGTTACGCCCTTCATGAACTTTGTGCATTCGCAAAGTCCTGCATATCCAAGAGAAATTGTTGAATAATTGCCATATAAGAGCTTATCGATTGTCTCACCCTTCTTAAGTCTTGCAAGTGCTCCAAACTGCCAAAGGATCGGAGCTACATCGGAAGGTGTTCCAAGAAGACGGTTGTGTCTGCACATAAGAGCCTTCTTACAGAGCTCTGTACGCTCCTCCATTATCTCCCAGAACTTCTCCTCGTCTCCGCCTGATGAGCAGGCTGCATCAACAAGGTTTATGGTTACTACGCCCTGATTAAAGCGTCCGTAATACTTATGATCACCCTCGGTATAGTTCTGCGCATTGGCAATATTACCCTTGTTGCACAGACCTTCGGCAAGGTCTTCACTGTCAACTGTGAGGAAGCTTCTGCATCCCATGCAGGGATAAACGTCACCGTTCTTATATTCCTTCATCTTCTTAGCGGAGATATAATCCGGAACCATTCTCTTTGCTGTACACTTGGCAGCAAGCTGTGTGAGATACCAATATGGTGTGCCCTCGTGAATATTGTCCTCATCAAGAACATAGATAAGCTTCGGGAATGCAGGAGTTATATAAACGCCTTTCTCATTCTTTACACCGACTATACGCTGTTTCAGCATCTCTTCGATAACAAGAGCAAGATCGTTTCTGAGCTGACCTTCAGGTACCTCATCAAGATACATGAATACTGTAATGAAAGGTGCCTGACCATTGGTGGTCATTAATGTGATTACCTGATACTGAATAACCTGAACACCGCGCTCTATCTCCTTGCGCACACGCATCTCGGCGATATCGTTTATCTGTTCATCAGTTGCATCCATACCAGCATCGATAAACTCCTGGCGAACTTCTCTTCTGAATTTCTGTCTACTTACATCAACAAACGGTACAAGGTGGGACAATGTAATACTCTGTCCGCCGTACTGAGAGCTTGCAATCTGTGCTATCGCCTGAGTTGCAATATTACATGCTGTGGAGAAGCTCTTGGGACGTTCGATCATTGTCTCGGAAATAACCGTTCCATTCTGAAGCATATCCTCAAGGTTTACAAGGCAGCAGTTGTGCATGTGCTGAGCAAAATAGTCGGAATCATGGAAATGAATAATTCCGTCCTTGTGTGCCTTAACTACGTCATCCGGAAGAAGGAATCTGCGTGTAATGTCACGGCTGACCTCTCCTGCCATATAATCTCTCTGAACACTGTTAACTGTGGGGTTCTTGTTGGAATTCTCCTGCTTAACCTCTTCGTTATTACACTCGATAAGAGACATAATCTGCTCGTCCGTTGTGTTTGACTTACGGACAAGGGCATGGCGATAACGATAAGTGATATATTTGCGGGCAACCTCAAACTTCCCGGACTCCATGAGGCCATCCTCAACCATATCCTGGATTTCTTCTACGTTTGCAGCCCTGGTAAGCCTGTTACACTTATCCTCTACCTGCGCCTCTATGCTCTTAATCTGATCTTCAGACAAGCTCTGATCGGGAGTTACTTCCTTATTTGCTTTCTCAATGGCAGCCAAAATCTTGGCACCATCAAAAGTAACCTCTTTACCGCTTCTCTTAATAATCTTCACTGGCGAACCCCCTATTTAAGTACATTTATATGGAAATACCTATATTTTTAGATAAATAGTAGCCACCCGAAACTATATCTTGTGGCTACAATTAAACTATAATACATTATATAGTATAAATCAAGTAACAATTTTCCGTTATCAAAACTTCCTTACAAATTCAAGCCTGTTCAGCATTCTAAGGTATTTTGACAATCTATCGTTATCCGTAATTTCGTCTCCCGACTCATAGTATGTGGTGTTGAAGCCAACCACAATATCTTGTGGTTCATTAAAAATGATCTCTTTATCTTCATCATTTTTAACTTCTAGCCCCATAACATCACCCAAATGATTAATTGTCCCGTGGTTTCCGTCTATCAGATGAATGCTGTCCCCCAGCAGTTCTCTGTAAAGAGGTTTAAAATAATTAAAATGTGTGCATCCAAGAACCAGCGCACTGTACTTTTCATAGGAAGCATTAACTGACAAAAAGCGGTTACTGATATAATCTCTTACCTCTTTTGTGTCGAATTCTTCTCTCTCCGCATATTTCACAAGCCCCGGCATCTCAAGTAAATCAGCCTTGTGCTGCAAATCCACTCTTGAAAGAAGTCTCTCAAGCTTTTTCTCTCTTATGGTAACGGGAGTAGCCATCACAAGAATTCTTTTACTGTCGTCACGACACTCCTCAACAGCCGGCTTCACTGCAGGCTCCATTCCAAGAATTGGAAGCTTGTACTTTTCCCTTACCATGGATGCACCCACACTGGTAGCTGTGTTGCAGGCAATCACTATGGCATCGACATCTTTGCTGATGAGAAATCTTACAATCTCATCAACATAGCCTTTTATCTCTTCCTCAGACTTTGTTCCATATGGTACATGCCTTGTGTCGGCATAAAATATGTATTCCTGATCCGGAAATCTGTGATAAGCCTCATTCAATACAGAAAGGCCTCCGACACCGGAATCAAAAATTCCTATTCGCATATCATTCCTCGTTGTTGTATCATTATTAATTATGAATGAATCCTACACATTTGAACTTCAAAAATTATATGATGATCCGCATGTAAGCCCTTTTATCCAGGAGGTTTGCGAGTATTACGCATCAAAAGCCGATTACGGCGATGGCTCCGACAGAGAAGAGATTGAACCTTCAGAAATAGTGGAACCCGTATATACTCTGTTTCTTCTTCAGCGAAGGGAAACCTTGCTGGATGAGCTCTCTTATATTCATAAAAAATATCCTCATCTGTTCGCCAGTGTTGAGGGGCTTTATGAGGATATCCTTATTCACATGGACATAAGACCTCTTGAATCCGAAACAGCTGCCCGCCTGTCACTTGCTCTTAATGAAAAAGTCTCGGCCGGGGCTATCACGGAGAAAATCGAAAATCTTTGTGACAGTTATGAGGATATACTTGAAGCACTGGATCCGTTCTACGGTTGGCTTCACGCCTTCTATTCCTGAACTGTCGCGTATTTCATGACACAAAAAAGGAGCTGATTATCATAGCTTACCTGCGCCCATTCTCCGTCATCACTAACAGCGACTCTGTCGAGTGTAGTTCCTTCCGGCACCTGAACAACGATAAAATCATCGCTGGCTGTACTGGGAGTGTTGCGCAGATTAAGGTCTGCCGTCGTAACTATCTTATCACCTGTCTTTGTGTATCCCGCGAGTTCACCTACCTGAACCTCAGTCTGCTCTTCATCAGGATCGGGTCTTAAATATTTATCATAAACCTTAGCCTTAAATATCATTCCAATAAGAGCAAGTATAATCAGTCCTGTAACTATCGAAGAGATTCTTACAATAATAAGCGGATCAACTCCGCCCTCATTATCGTCCTCTTCACGATAATCCTTACGTACCTTTTCCCGGTGGACCTTCTCTTTTCGCACTTTTTCTTTATGTATTTTCTCTTTTGGCACCTTTTCTTTTTTGACTTTTTCTTTTTTTACTCTCTCTTCTCGTACCTGCTCTTCCCGTTCCAGCTCTCTTGCCCTTTTTCTGATATATCCGGGCTTTTCTTTTGGACTCTCGGGTTCAACACTTACAGGTTCAAGGTCCTCATCATCAAGATAAAATTCAGGTGAGTCCTCAGCAAGACTCTCCCTTTCTCTATCCATTTCCGCCTGTCTTGATCTGTAGTACTCCTCCCTCTCATCAGCTGAAAGGAAATCCAGCGGATCCTGGATCTCTATATTTATCTCCTCTGTAAAGTATTCATCGTTTCTGTTTTTTCTTCTGTAATCGTTAAAATTTCTGATATTGTCCGCCATGACTTCTCCTTGGGAAATCCCTTGGTCAACATCTCCCCCTATAAATGAAAATATAAATCGGGTAGGCATCGCCTACCCGAAACTATAATAGCACATATTTGTTATAAGCAAAAATTTGATTATGATACAACCTTATCAATCATACTCTGAAGCTTAGCTTTACTCTGAGCTCCAACCGCCTGATCCACAAGTTCTCCGTCCTTAATAAATGCAAACATCGGGATAGACATAACGCCATATTTCTGAGCAATCTCAGGCTGCTCATCCACGTTTATCTTTCCAACCTTGAGCTCTCCGTCATATTCTTTAGCAAACTCATCGATCATGGGTGCCATCATCTTGCACGGGCCACACCAGTCAGCCATAAAGTCGATAAGAACCGGAAGCTTACTGTTGAGAACTTCTTCCTCAAAGTTGTCTGTTGTAAATGTGTACTCAGCCATCGTCCACCTCTTTCCGCGATATTGTGGTATCGCTTTGCGTAAATTAATGTAACAACCCTAGCGCTTAATAATATATTTGAAGATCGGATTCCCTTTAGCGGAAAACTTCTCCTCATATTCTGTCATTATATTGCCGTCGTTCATTACGGCATCATTATGAAGATCATAGGTCACAGCTTCGGCATGCCAGCCGGCCGTGTTCAGTTCCATCAAAGAAAAATCAAAAAGGTCTCTGTTGTCTGTTTTGAATTCCAATTGTCCGTCTTTTTTAAGAATGCGGTCATAACGCCGCAGGAAAGTGCTGGAGGTCAATCGTCTCTGAGCATGTCTCTCCTTGGGCCAGGGATCCGAGAAATTGAGATAAATTCTGTCTACCTCACCTTCCTCAAATACCTCATTAATGATCTCAGCTTCCATTCTTATGAATCTAACATTGGTAAGCTCAAGTTCAGTCTGCTTTTGTACTGCTCTTAAAAGTACACTGGAATATTTTTCTATTCCTACATAATTTATATCAGGATTGGCTGCTGCCATATCCATTATGAAGCGTCCCTTTCCCGTTCCGACTTCTATCCTTACGGGATTATCGTTTCCGAACACTTCCTTCCATTTTCCCTTATGCTCCTCCGGATTATCTATTGTGAAGGGGCTCTCTGCAATCCTTTCTCTGGATCCTGCTACATTTCTAAGCCGCATAAATTAAATTCTACCTTTCAATATAATAATTATAATACCAAATGCTACATATTGAAAAGTTTTTGCAGCTTCATCTTTGGTTTTATCCACTTTTAGTGTATCATAGATTAGCAGACTGTCGCTACAAGGAGTTTTATGAATTACAAAGGTTTTATAAATAAACTTAATATAATCATTTCCATGGTTCTTATATCTGTTCTGCTTACTCAGACCTGGTCTTTTTGCCATGCGGAGACAGACCTTGAGGCTGCGCAGAATGCACGAAAAGAGTTGCCCATACAAAGTAATGACACTCCGGGATGGCCTGCTGGTCCGCAAATAGGTGCAGAGGCTGCAATTCTGATGGATGCCAACACCGGGACAATTCTTTATGCAAAGAACATTCATGAAGAGCTCTACCCTGCAAGCACCACAAAGATAATGACTTGTCTTCTTGCGGTTGAAAATGCAGGACTTAATGACAGAGTTGATTTTTCCTATGAAGCTATACACTCCGTCCCCGCCGACGGTTCAAAAATCGGCATGGATGCAGGTGAATATCTGTCACTTGAAGAATGCCTTTACGGAATCATGGTTGGTAGTGCAAACGAAGTTGCAAATGCCGTTGCGGAGCATGTAAGCGGATCCATTGACGGCTTCATCGATCTTATGAATGAAAAAGCCGCTTCATTGGGATGCACAAATACTCACTTCTCAAATACTAACGGTCTTCAGGCTTCCGATCACTATACAAGCGCATATGATCTTGCTTTAATCTCCTCTGAGTTTTTCTCAAATGAGCTCCTCTGCAGAGTCGGTAATACGCCAAGATATCACTTTGAGCCAAGCGCCGGACAACCCGATGATTTTTATCTTAATAATAAACATAAACTGATATCCGGTGAAATGTCTTATCCCGGCATCATCGGCGGCAAAACTGGTTATACCGATCTGGCAAGAGAAACTCTTGTCACCTGTGCAGAGCGCGGTGGCATGAAGCTTGTCTGTGTCGTTTTTATGGAGGAATCTCCCTCACAGTTTACGGATACGGTAACTTTATTTGACTATGGTTTCAACAATTTTATAACAGTAAATATTAAAAGTGAAGAAAGCGGATATATCCCGAGGGATAACGCCTTTTTCTCATCCGGAAACGATATTTTCAAAGCCCCCACTTCTGTTCTTGAGTTTGGAAAATCGGATTATGTGATCCTTCCTGTTAATTCCTCACTCTCGGATGCCACATCAACAGTATCCTATGATAATGAAGATGGTTCATCAAATGTGATAGCCACCATTAATTACTCATTTAACGATGTACCTATAGGTTCCGGACATATTCTCGTCTCTCAGGCATCATCCTCTCAGGCAGCTTCTGAAGACAGAGACATTAAAACCATATATTTAAACATGAAACAGATCATTACATATTTTGCCTTTGCCGGCTTTTCATTAATTCTTCTTATCTATATATCTTCACTAATCAGCACTTATAGCTTTGGTGGAAGCAGAGAAGATCGTAAAAGACTTAACAGAAGAAAACGTGAAGCAAGGAAAAGAAGCGGTCCGAAATTATGAGTTTTTCTTATGGTCCGAAAGCCTGTTGAAGCTTTTCTTTTCGGATTTTGCCTTCATTTCCAGCATTTCTTTATCTGTAATAAATTTAAGAGTCTTAACCGCATAATACTTCTGGCTTTCCGCCTTTTTAACACGGACTTTAGCTCTCATATATCCATGCTCTTTGCAAAGCGATACGCTGTAAAAGTGTTTTCCGTTATTGGAAAACCATTTCACCTTCCGCTTTATGGGCTTATTACAGATATAGCACTTTGTCCCCATTACTTCGGGATCTGATAACAGTTCTTCCCTCGTCTTAAATTCTCTTGAAATATATTTTGCATAATGCTCAAAGATTATATGAACTTCCTGATCCTTGGTCTTGGGAGTCACATAATTATCAAATGAGTAGTTATAAAAGACCTTGCGACTCAGCTCACAGAATATTCTGGCTGTATAATCCGCATCCGACAAAGCTCTGTGGAAGGCCCCGTCCTTTTCCATTCCGAGGCTGTCTGTAGCATGCTCCAGCGATCTTCGCATTTTTCCGTCTTCATACTGAATGCTGAAAAGCTTCTGAACATCATAGAACGGAAGCGGCCTGTCTGAAAGTAGCGGGAGATCGTAAAAATCCATATTGCGCTGAAGCTCAGTAAGATCAAGAGGTCCCCAGGTACAAAATGTCGGTTCCTCACCGCACCACTCCAGGAATTCGGTAATAACAGTAACGAAATCATCACCCTTCTGAAGATCCTCCATTGATATATGGATAAGATCTTCTGTTATCTTATGCATCTTTTTATATACCTGCGGTCTTATGAGTCTGCTGAATTCACCTGTCCTGTTCATATTTTCATCGATACGAACCGCACCGATCTCAATAATCTCAAAGGGCAGGGATTTGCCGTTTCGCTCTTTTACTGTTTTCCCCTGATTCCACTCAAGGTCGAAGACAATGTAATTACCCATTCTTTACCTAAATCCTCATCAGCATTAATACTCTTTGGCAGGTGTCCAGTGTTCCTGACCATACATATCAGTGAATTTGAAGGTTACGAGAACGTTTCCATCTCCCACGGAAGTGTTTGCAATATGCAAATCCTTCATATCACCTTCAATAGTCAGGGTCTCTCCAAGATGATATTTATCCTGGAATACCTGATCATAATCATAAAAGTCACAAAGGAAATCTATTGTATCGCCTTTTACAAGTTCAGTGAGGTTCTTTGCTACAGTCTCAGTCTCTCCTTCGACATAGTCATAATTTACACCTGCAACATAGCCATCCTCGTTTTCAGAATCAAATACAAGAATAAGATTTGCCCTTACTCCGTTTACCTCACAGGGAACCCTTCCTGTTATAGCGTAGTTGTCTGAATCCCCCTGGGTATCCAGACGATAGTATGCAACCGGATGACCATCTATGGAAATCCAGGTTCTGTCTGAAGGAGCTACGGGATTTCCGTCTGCATCAATGTCGTAGGAATTATCAAGTCCGAGATCAATATATCCTGTGCCATCGTCATAGAACATATTTACATCAAGGTCTGAAACAAGCTCCCACTGCTCCGCGGACATCTGGATTACCGATTCCCCATCTGCATTTTCAGTCCACATGAGATTGTCTAAGTCAAAGTGATTCTCTGCGACATACTCAGCCATAGTCTCAACGTCAAGTCCTCTTCCAAAGAATGAGGAGTTGGATGCATCAAGCCCCGATACACCTGAAACACCATCTGACATCATGGCTCCGAATAATTGGATAAGCACATCTGCGCTGGAAACACTCTGTCCTTGCCCACTTACATCTCCGAAAAGGCTTCCTGCAGGAGAAGTTGTTCCGCCTGCTGCAACCTGACCGGCAACCTCCATGGATGCTGCCTTCTGAATACAATCAGCATAGCTGCTGTCCATTCCGATGGCTTCGTAGGTGTTGACCATGTTGTCCACCTTCGAAGTCTTTTTATAAGGAAAATAAATCGACAGTCCATAAGCATTTGTCATGCTCTGACTGGTTCTGTTGTACTTTACGCACCCTTTAAGTGCCTCGGCAAGCTCTTTTGACTCTTCCGTACCCATGTTTGTTGCAAGATGAATGAGATCCACCTGATCTATTCTTGAGGAAGCAGCAAATTCTCTGGCCTCGGATCTCGCATTTGAAACAAGCTTATATTCCTTATTGGATATTTTTTCCGACGTTTCTGTCGCAAAATCCTTTAACTCTCCGGGCACAGTATTCTGAAGCTCGGCGAGGTCAATCAGCGAAAGTGTCGTCTTCTGGCCTCTGCAGGTTTTTGCACATTCATCAGTGTAAGAATCAATTATAAGTTTAGCCAGATCAGGAGTTTCCATCGAAGGATTTTTGGAGTATTCATTTAACCAGGGTGTGTAAAACCAGCCAACACCGGGTTCTGTCTCCTCTGAGGCAATCATGTAATCCGCATAATTGGATGCAACAAGAGCCGTCTCAACTGTTGCCATAAGGCAGGCATCAAATCCGATAAAGTCATAGGTTATTCCGCTGTCCTTAAGGGCCTTGTTAATCTGAGACAAATCCATTGAGCCGTTTCGTGCGAATTTTTCATCATAACCGTAACCGCTGACCGAGCCGCCGCCGTGATCCCAGAAAATAAGATCATATCTGTCAGCTTTAAAGTTTTCGCTCGCCCATTTTACAAAATAAGTCAGATTAGCAGGATCTGTCATAGGCTTCTCGCCAAGGCCATCCTGCAAAAGAGCAAGTCCTCCCTTTTTAACCTGATATATCTGATTGGTTCTGCTGGAAATAAGGTTGTTCTGCCAGTTCTTACAACCACCCGTATAAACAATAATATTAATGTTATCGGAAAGATCCGCGCCCATCATTTCCTGAAGATCCTTCGTCGCCATAGCGCTTCTGGACTCAAGATCTGTTCCGCACATATACACCATAATTGTGGTGGTGTCTGTTCCGTCGCCTTTTAAAACAGTTCTCTTATCTCTGGAGCCATCAGCGACATCCTTGTTCAGATTACCTGTATTGGGAGTTTCACTCCACTGACTGCTTGCCTGACCGTAATATCCCGTGCCTCCGCCAAGAAGTGTTCCCAAAAGAGAACCCATCTGTGAGCTACCGGCACTGTTACTGCCACTCTGTGCAGATGTAGTGTCATTTTGCTGCGTTGTATTCTGTGTCCCCGAGGTAGTAGTTGTTGTCTGCGGGGTAGAATTAGTCTGTGACTGAGTATTCGTATAAGCAGTATCGTTTCCTCCGGAAAATCCTCCCATGAGACTTCCGATACCGCCACCGCCTCCAAGAAGTAATATCGCCAGAATAATTATTATGGAAAGAGGACTTCTGCCACCTCCGCTTCTCTGAGGTCCGCCTCCTCCTGTTGTTCCGGATCCGCCACCTTTTCCCGAATAACCATCAGAAGATCCTACAGGTCCTCCTCCAAGTCCGTCACCTCTTTTATAGACACCGGTTCCCCCTTCTTCAATGTTTTTCTTTCTCCTGATCGGTTGATCCGCCATACATTTTTTCCACCTTTCCTCTTGCTTACTCTATTACAAAGATTTTTTTGCCAAAACTGTCGGCAATATATAATCTTCCCCCTTGCATGCACATTCCCATCGGAGATACCAGTTCTGCATCAGGTATTTTTTCATCCTTTACTTCCACTGTTGTCACCTGACCATCACTGATTCTTCTTACTGCGCCGTTTACCGTATCAGCAACGAAAACAGTACCGTCATTTGCAACCGCAACAGCCTTGGGTGAAGAAAAAGTCGCTGCAGATGCATCCCCGTCCGTAAATCCCTCGGTTCCACTTCCGGCTACAACCTCTATATCCCCGGAGGATTTTTTTGAAGAAGCATCCGATACGTTAACTCTTAAAATTCTGTTATTCCCGGTCTCAGCAATATAGAGAAATCCGGAATTATATCCAAGTCCCATGGGACAGTTAAGATCATCAAGAAGAGTTATGATGTCTCCTCCTGATGTTATCACCTTGATACTATTGGCATGTGTATCTGAAACAAAGAGGTTTCCGTTCTCATCTGATGCCATGCCTGTCGGGAACTCAAAACTCTCCGAATCACCGGATGAATTCAGCACAGTTTCGACTTTATCTGCGCTTACTATACGAATAACTCCGTTGTCTGTATCCGATACAGCTATTCCGGCTCCATAAGCACTCACATCCCAGGGCAGTTTAAAAAGAGCCTGTGCAGGATCTGCATCATTATAGCCTCCCTGCGGTTTGTCATACGCATCTTTCTCACTGTCGGCACCGGCAAATATTTCTGCTCCGCTCTCAGTAACCTTCCATACACACTTTGAGTAGGAGTCCGTTACATAAAGGGCGCCTTCAAACACGCACATTCCACCGGGTTCAACGGTATCCGGAAGAGCATCAAGATTAAAATCAATGCTATTTTCATTCTGAATCCCACTTACTTTTTCCGAGGAATCAGATGAAGTTTCTTCGATATATGCCTCCTCAAATTCTTCTACGCTCTCTTCCTGTGCGGCTTTTTCCTGTTTTTCCTTAAAAAGGCCGCAGGCCACCATGGACACGGTAAATGTTGTTACCAAAAGTACAAGAAAAACGATTACCCACTTAAATCCTTTTTTCTTTTTTTTGTTCATAAGACTCCCCCACAAGAATCTATAATCACTACTATTATGAGTATATCACAAATAATGCCTATTTCCGCTGTACTACGGCATCTATTTCTTTAAGCTCATAATCCTTTATCCTTATTCCGTCAAAGGTGTGCTCTATAGTAAAATATGCCTCTCCTCCAAGTCTGGTAGCTTCATCCTGCTTCTGATCTGCACGGAAATTCCCAAGAGAATAGTACACAAGCGTCTCACCGCCATCCTCTCTTTCAAGTGTCTGAACGTATTGAAGTACGTGAGGATGTGTTCCTATTACCACATCTACTCCCGCATCACACAGAAGATAGGCAAATTCTCTCTGGTCATCACTTATACTTTTTGTGTATTCATCTCCCCAGTGAGCATAGACAACGATAAAATCCGCTTCCTTTTTCGCATCTTGTATATCACTTACACACTGTTCCTTATCCTTTTCCGTCTTCGGAATATAATGAACTGCGTAGGGATATTTTTCAGACATATCCATCCCGTTCGTTCCGTAGGTATAACTGAAAAGTGCAAACCTGATACCGTTTTTACTTATTATTTCATAAGGTCTGTATGCCTTGTCGCTGCTCCCCTGTATTCCAATGCAGGTTATGTCATTATTTTTATAAAATGAAGTCGTTACATCTATGCCGTAAATTCCCTTATCAAGAGCATGATTATTCCCGCATACCGCAATATCAAAGCCCGCATTTTTTATGGCTTCGCCAACCTCAATCGGTGATCCGAACTGCGGATACCCGGAAACAGCGGAGGGCTTATCCACCAGTATGGTCTCCGCTTGAATTGAAGCTATGTCGGCAGATTCTATCTCCTTTATAAAAGGCTCATAGAGAAAGCTGAAATCGCCGTGCTTATTGGTATACGCGTACTCATAAATACTCTTATGGATAATGTTGTCTCCGAAAGCCGCGAATTTCACCTCATTATCGATGTTCTTAAGGCCAAACGAGCTCCATATCCATAGAGTATTATCATTATTTCTGTCTTCTGTGAGGATTATCGCTTCATCTCTCTCAAGCAGTTTCATTCTGGTCACAAGTCTGCCTATATCCGATGCAAACCACTTGGAATCTATATCTCCGTCTTCCGAGATATCATATATGAAAATATGCTGAGAATAACTGATCTCATCCCCTGTAACCCAGAAGGGTTTTTCATTTCCGTAGCGTCCTCTCTTCCATAAAAGAAGAATCAGTTCCTCGTCACCGTTTCTGTCTATATCAGTAATAAAGGCATCCTGAATCTTTAATTCCTTTTTGTTTGTCCATAAAAGATTTCCGTCTCTGTCAGTCAGCGTAACCTTTTTTCTTTTTAGGTGACATTCGATTCCGGCATCTGACGTGAATTCCTTTTCCTGCCAGGAAACCCACGAGGGTAAGAGCAGCGCCCAATATATGCAGCAAATGGCTGCCGCTATTACAAGCAGCAGCCACACTGATTTTTTTGAACTCAAAATTTTTTTCATCTCTTCACGCGATAACTCATAGTCCACTGCGGTTTGTCAGGTGTGGATTCCGCTTCAACCCAGTTCCAATCATCATCCAGATATCCGCCGTTAAGTCTTCCTCTCCACTCTGAGTCTGTCATTCTATCCGAAATCGGTACCTCAAATTGATAGAAGCTGTAAACACTGCCTCGTCCGACATGAAGTTTTCCGTCAATAGGAAATACTACATATATACGGTCAGCTCCGCCGGTACCTACTTCGAGAACCGATCCGTTGGGATCAGTTGCGATATCAGCAACAATGGGACATGGTGCCTGGTAACTGTATGCAAGTCCCTCCACCGTATCTTTATTTACTTCAACCCAGAAATGCTCAAGGTTACCACCGTAGCATCTGATAAATTCGTAGTCCTCATCACTAAGGGATTCATTTTTCAGCTCTTTTTCGGAAATATCAAGAAGCTTTTTAGCCATATCGGAAAGCAGATCAAGGTCTTTTTCTGCGGAAGACTCAAGCATTCCCATATTTTTCAGTCCCTCTTTTGTTTTGTTTGAGAGGAATAAAAATCTGCTGTAGACAACGGGTTCAGGATCTACATAGCCCCTGTCGTCCGGAATGTCCTCATCATCCTCACCGCCGCCCATCTCTGCCATTATCTGCTTGGCATACAGAATGGTATCGTGCTTAAGCTCGGCATATGAACCTGCGAAGGTTTCCAGGTCTTTCTTTTCCCATTCGTCTGACAGCATGTATGAAGGATATCCTTCAGGCTTTTTCTCGAACAACGGTCTCAGCGTATTGAGCCATCCGGAATAAAGGCTTGCGTTCCAGAGCTCATTGTTGTCACCACTAAAGAAACCTTTAAGGACAGTGAGATTGTCGGTGTAATTCTTATAATCCGTTGCTCCATTCTCATCAAGAATTGAATAAGCAGTATCAGAACCAAGGACTGCTGCCGTATCAAGCGTATCCGGAAGATATCTGTTATCTCCGTTACTGTTTTCCTGGACATTTCGATATACAAGGCGCTGCATTATTGAAGCATCTATGGTAAATCTCTGTCCCATAAATCTGAAGGAAGGTATAACAACCTCTTCATCTTCGTAAGCGGGAACCGAATTAATCTGCGGAGGATCCAGTTTCTCTGCTGCCTTTACGACTTTATCCAATGATGAACTATCGGAAGATAAATCTGCTGCTGCCGGCATTTTTCCATAGCAGGTCTTTACAAGATCAGCAAAAACGTTATATCCCGGATCATCGGAAGCTCCTGCAAAGAAGCTTGTTACACTGTAGATATCAGCCCATTCCTCAGGCTTTTCATCTATCGCCATAGTCATGAGTACTGCGCTCTTAACTCTCTCTTCGGATTCAAGCTCAAACGGAATACGTCCATACCACATCATGGCTCTGAAGTATTTCTCCAGAATTTCATCTCCTTCGTAGTAACCCCTTACCTTGTACTGAGAATAATCCTCGTTAAGTTCAGTGAGTCCGCATACACTGATGCCGTCAGCCGACATGATCTTGTCATACTCGACGCTTACAATATCTTCGAAATTCTTATCACTTAAAGGAGCTTTATTATTCCCACCCTGAAGAAGGGATCCTATATAGAAAAAGGCGAGATTATTAAATGCTGCTTTTTCCCAGTCTGTTCCCTTTAATTCTTCATATTGTTTTTGAGTAATTTCAAGCATATTGTCAGTAAGGCTCATTAGCTTATCCGACAAAAACTTCTTTTCCGTATTTTTCATAAGGAATGCAAAATACAGGTGATAAGTATGCATCAGTGAATCCACTGTTACAAAGCTTGGGAAATAGTCGTAACGATTATCTTCATAAACATCAAAGAATTCATCTTCATTGCTTTCTGTCACAGCAAAAGAATTCTTTATCAGCATGTTTCTGAAATCCGTTACATTATTGTATTCGTCCTCATACTCAGTCTCAAAGAGTCCTGCAAAACGTTTATGATATTCTACATTTGAAAAATCTTCTGCCACGGAATATGCAGGGATGGACGGAACAAGGTTCTCGTCGTAATAGATTTCTTCCTTGTCTCCAAGTAGAGACAAATTGATGACATCATAATCAGATCCGCCTTCATCTTCCTGCGAATCTGTGGTTTCATCAGTCGTTTCTTCCGGCTCCTCATTTTTCACAGAAGCATCATCGTCGCTGCTCTCGGTTTTTTCATCAACAGCAGCCTCTGTTGTATCTTCTGAGTTCTTTGCTTTATCACCAAGATCAGTCTGGTCACTCACACTATTTCCCGGAGTGGTGCTACCCGCGCATCCTGATAAGACCATAGATAACGTCAATAATATAGTAACAACCTTTTTCTTCATACTAAAACCCTCATTAAAAACTGTATTGCGTTTTTGTTGCAACTATAAAAAGTATATCACATATTAAACAAATAGAAAAAACTGCTCAATTCATGCAACGGTGCAATTTTCATTTACTATCTCCGGAAATTCTTCCCAAAATTATTCCAGAAAAAACTGTATTCCCCATTTCTCGCAAAAACGAAGGCGTAATGAGAATTTCGTCTTGCCTGCTTCAAACAATTCAGATAGTCTTGCTGATATGGCACAGAAAAAACATGATTTTCATATAATACTATGAGCGGAAGATCAGAAAAGTCCTCTGCTCTTGAATATATCTGCTCATCATTTTCTGTGCCGATGAGCCTTAATGGAATTCTGACAAGCTCAGACATAAAATACTCTGAGTAATCGGGAGCATCTTTATCCATTGAGCTCAGATACATACGCACCCATTCTTCTCCAAGTCCCTGTGATGCGTAATTCTCTGCTGAGGTGATGGTGGGCGAAAACATCGGAAGATTCACTTTCTTTCCATATACCAGCTTTTTGATGGTTTCAGGTGAAAGATAGAATTCTTCTGCTATTTCCATGATAGAGTGTCCCGCAGAGTAGCGATTGCAGATCATGGCATTTCGCTTATTGAGTCTTTCTCTATAGCCGGATGCTTCGCCCCATCCCTTAGCGGATTCTTTCTTAGGAATATATATCACTTTCCCGCCCACATACTTTTGAACTTCCTCTAATAGTTTTTCAGGCAAAATGTTTTTGGCATTTTCGTATTTCATACAAGCTTATTCATTCTTTCTTCAAGAGCATTTATGGATTTTACGATTGAATTGCAGGATTCAAGGTCATCTATTGAAGCATGCCATCTGAGTGTAACAATTCCTTTGTAATAAGCCATGCACAAGAAACGCTCTTTGAAATTCTCAATTTTAATATTCTTTTTCTTTGCATATTCATAGAGCTTTTCCGGAACCAGAAGATATGGCTTATTGAGATCAAGGATTACAAAATCCATCAGATAATCCATTATTCCGGCTCTTCCCCAGTCAGCGCAGTAGGTCTTTCCGTCTTCTCCAACGATCATATTACAGAAGAATGTGTTGTTGTTGGCAAGAAATCTCTGACCTTCGCAAAACGGCGCATACTTAAGAGCTTTTGATGCGATCTCGTTGTAGTAATTCTCCTCAAGAAAAGTTGTTCCGAACATTTCCTTCCAGTTCTTCCAATAGCCATCCTCAGGATCACCGAGCATATCATCACGGATGAAAGCTTCAAGACTCTCAAATGGAGCTCTGTTGTTCTCATCAAACTCTCCGTAGCCTTCTACAGAAGATACATCGGTAGCTGCAATCTCAAAGATCATGTCAAAAAAGTTTTCATAACTCTTCTCAAATTCTTCAGGAGAAAGTTCACTTGCGCTTCTGCCCTTAGGGCTCATCTCTATTTTTTCCTTAGTAAGGTTTCTTATAAAAATATCTCTGTTCATGTTTTTGTCCTCATCTATTTGTCTTATGTAATGTTTGCCTTGTCTTTTGTATCAGCGCTTTTACAATTATGATGATATCAGCGTCTGTCCTGTAATCAAATAGAGAGAACCGTTATAACAGAACTATACCTAAATTACTCTTTTTTTATTGCGATAGCTGTGAACTCGCCGGGAAGCATATCATTCTCCCAGGACGGGTGTTCATCAAATCTTTCCAAAGTAAAGCCATTTCCTATTATGGAGTTGATGATTTCGCTGATTGTGTACTTCCGATACTGGCACTTTGGAATCTGCCTGCGAATTTCTTCATCATAGAATCTGGCATGTGCCATTTCTCCCTCAAAAATATCAGTAGAAAAATAGCTCATGGTAGGCTGCTGTAATCCAAGCGCATCAGAGATTTTGGTAAAAGGATGAAAATCGCTGCAGATCATCTTCCCACCTGGCTTTAGCAAGTCATGCATAACCTTCATAAAAGCATCAATGTCATGAAAATAGTGAAGGATTCCGCCTTCCATAAATACCACATCAAAGAAGCCTTCATATTTGCTCATGTCAATTTCCATGATGTCGCAGACTTCATATCCAATTGTGGTATCTGCTGCCTTGGCTGTTTCCATTGCATATTTCTTATTGGCTTCAGAAATATCAAAAACAGTTACCTCTGCTCCAAGAAGTGCCAGCGGAACGGCCTTCTTACCGCATGATCCGCATATATTGGCAACCTTAATTCCCTCATATGAATCAAAATAGTTTGCATAATGTTTGAGCATCTTTCCGGGATTTTCCTTATCCTTAGCTGCTCTCTCTTCCGGTGTCCCCGCATTTCTTACCCAGAAATCATATGCATCAAACTCCCAGGCTTTCTTGTGTTGTAAGCTATACTCTTCCAAATTCTTCACCCCTTTTTATAATTTCCCATAATTTATTTTTCTGTTCTATGCCGAACTTCAAAATCTTCCATAATGAATCGACCGCATAAGGTCCATAAACCTGCATATATGAAATATGCATCTGCTCAGCACCTTTAAATATCAGCTCAAACTCTTCTCTTGATATTTCTTCCGTGCCAAAATACCCTCTCAAAAAACTCCTCGCCAAATCAAATTTTTGATTTTAAACATCAGCCTTGCAGATTCTTCATTAAACCTCTCTCCTATTTCAGGATTATCCAAATCCCAATGACACTGAACTATTTCAAGGATAGTCTCATCACTAATATTTATCATTATTTTTCTCCGTTTACAAATCAAACAGGCTCATCTGCTTATACTTATCCGGCATCTCCTGTATAAATTCAAAACACTCTTTTGGTGTTGAAAGGATATTATTTTCCTTACAAATATTCCGAAACAGCGCTTTCAACTCTTTTGAATTAGGACTTGGAAGTTCATATGCATTACCATATCGCTTTATGTATTTCTCTTTTATCCCTGGAAAATTCTTATCAAGCGCAGCATAATAGTACTCCCTGTCGCCTTCCCTGAGAGTAAGACCCATTCCAAAATCGATGATGCCCTTTACTCCTGTCCTAACACATTCATTCAGAATAGCTTCTATGTTTTCTTTTGTATCATTGATAAACGGAAGTATTGGTGTCAGCCATACAACTGTAGGAATGCCTCGTTCACGCATCATTTCCAAGACCTCTATACGACGTTTTGTGTTGCAGACATTTGGCTCAAGAATTTTACACAACTCATCATCATAGGTTGTAAGTGTAATTTGGACTACACATTTTGCACTGCGATTTATTTCTGAAAGAAGGTCAATATCCCGAAGTATTAAATCTGATTTTGTCTGAACTGCTGCCCCAAAACCATTCTCCAAAATAATTTCAAGGCATCGCCTCGTTAGCAGAAGTTCCTTCTCACAATGCATATAAGGATCCGACATCGCCCCTGTCCCAATCATGCACTTTTTTCTCTTTGACCTTAGTGCCTGTTCAAGGAGCTCGGGTGCATTCTGCTTTACCTCAATATCCTCAAAAGGATGTGTGAACTGATAGCATTTACTCCTGCTGTCACAATAAATACAACCGTGGGTACATCCACGGTATATATTCATCCCAAAGTATCCATTTTTTCCGGATAAAATGCCTTTCGCATCAGTAAAATGCATCTCTTCACCTTCCAAAAATTCATTAGCTTTTGTAATTTATTCTCCATCCAAATTATTTACTTCATAATCCATTTTGAATGACTTTTGCATGCCACCAGCCATAATCCGCACATTGCCTGAGTCGGGATACAATATGACATCCGGATTAGCTTTGGTATCAATATCAAGATAGACTACAGGTGAAGCAGAGTTATTTGTGAGCATATGTGCCCCATTTTCATTAGGAGGTATCACTATCACATCTCCTTCAGATACTTCGATATCTCCCTTGGGCGTTTTCAGCGTAGCTGTGCCGGAAATAATATAAAAAACCTCTTCTCTTCCAAAGTGTTGATGGTAAGGATAGTTACTTTTTCCGGGTTGCAGGGTATAGAAATTTACTGTGAGATTACCTTCGCCGTCCTTATACGGAGAAACGACATTATTCTTCAAAAACTCAAAGCTTTTATTATTCTCAGTCTCGTGATCATAATGCTTGTTAAGATTAACAAGCTCATACTCCGAAGTTTTAACATTTTTAATGACCAGCTCTCTCATGTTCGGGCTCCTTTGCAGATCTTACAACTGATTTTTTAGAGTCAATATAAACTCCAGCATTTCCTTTTCTGTTTTTTCAGGGTATTGGTATCCACAACTATCTGCAATCATAATGCCAACTCTGTCCTGATTACTGCTCTGACTGCATCATCATTATTTGCCACATCTAACACTATATCTATTATTTCTTTTTCTGCTCTCATGAATATGTCTTTCTGCTTGAATCTATTAGTTTTTGTCGCCCGGCAAGTATAGTTACTGCTCTTTCTACATCCATTACAGTAAGTCCTACCTCTGCATCCGTCTTAACCTGATGTTTTCCTATTTCAATATTATTTAACTCGAGGTCATCCAGTACTACCCAATTATCATATGAATTCTCTTCTAACCACAGCAGTATTTCATCAGCCTTAACCATACTGAATTTCTTAGTCTTTCTTATCTCTTCCGTAGTTAAGTCCGGTGTAACTCCTGCAATCCTAATGCCTTCACTCTTCATTGTATCAGCAAAAAACGCAGCTTCCGGCCTAAGTGGTTTCATTGATTTGTCAAACCAAAATCTCCAACCTGAGTGGAGAATTATCTTAGCGCCAGTCCTTTTTACAAGACTTCCCAACAAGCTTACTTTCTCAATATCTACGTATTTGCCTTCACTAATTTCTCGCTGATGCTCGTTGTCCCAGAACTTTGAATTCAGAACTCCATCAACATCAAGAAATATAATATTACTCATAATGATCCTGTCTGTCCTTAAAAAGTTTTATCGCATTTCCCCTAAACACTCTTATTGCAGATAATCTCTGCACTTATCAAAATGCATTCCGGAACAATTATTTACTCTGGCTATTACATCATCCACTTCATCTATTCTATACCATTTATGGTCATCCACCTCGACAGATTCAGCAAATTCCGCCTTCTTTACATAAGCAATGAAACCTATCATGATAAGCTGCTTTGGCTCAAAGTAATAACTGGACACATACCGGCACTTCGTAACTATCTGTCCGGTTTCTTCTTTTACTTCCCTTGCCACAGCCTCTTCAATGGTCTCTCCTTCAACCATATATCCCGATACGACTGTCCACTTATCCTCAGAAATATAATTCTGCTTCAAAAGAAGAATCTCGTTATACTCATTTACAACCAAAACTTCAACAACCGGAATAGGATTTCTTCCATAAATTCGCTTGCAGGAAGGACATATCTTGCAATCATCATCCCCGCATTTTATATCCTCAAGTTCATGTCCGCATTCAGCACAGTATTTAAAAAGCACGGCAACCTCCCACATTATTACTATATACAAATAATAGAGGGTACCCTTAGGGCAAGGTCAACATTATAGTCCTACTAATTTCTCCTTATTTGTAGCCAAAAGAAATCACATGGCATCTGGCAGCAATGAAATTCTCAGATTCCAAATATTTGTCATCCAAGCCATGATCTTTTATAAATCTTCTTTTCTCTGATTCTAAATCTTCACTGCCTGCACTAATGAAATCAACATAATCATTGATTCTGACTCCGATGTTCTTTAAACCCAGTTTTTCCATAATCACCGGAATTCTCATACCAATTTGGTAATCTCTTCCACCGGATTTTTCCTCAGAAAGCCACTTTTGTTTTAAAAACTCATCGTTTTCAAATGGATCATAAACTTCATTATCTGCAAAAATACCGGCATTTTCCAGGCGTCTGCTTGGTTCAATGCATATTACCAGGCCATTCTCCTTTACAGACCTTGTCATCTTTTTCAAGATGTCTTCAGGATTATTGAGATGTCGCAGCACAGCCTGGCATATAGCAATATCATATTCGGCTACAGGTTCATAATCATTTAAATCTACTACTTCGAAGGAAGTCAGCGCACTACAATCAGAAAATAAATTCTGCGCTTCTGCAATAAGATCTTCAGAAATATCTATTCCCTTATAAGTGCTTCCCTTTGGAATTAATGGCAACATCATCTGTGCCAGATACCCATATCCACAACCAAAATCTATAATTCTTACGGGATGGTCTATCTTCCATACAGACTTTACAAGAAACTCAAAGTAATCATTATTCCACAGATTGTTTCTTGTGCTATGTAAGTATTCTTTTTCCTTTCCCCAATCTATATTGGTTCCTTTACTTGATGTTACTTTTTCAAATATTTCTTGAAAATTCTTTATCGTTGGAATATGAATCAACACTGCTTTTCCCTGATATTTTTTAAGCAAATACCAATAAGCCTCATTGCAAAGATAATAAGTTGGTGTTTTTGATATTGTGCTTTTAATACCTGCTACTGACAAACGTTCAGCAATAGCTTTAAGATCAAGTTCAGTAGTTATACAGATTCCATCTTTTTCCGCATATTGCTCGATGCGAAACGAGTTGGTCAAATTCTTATCCACTCCAAAGAGATATACCACATCATACTCTGCAGGAAGCTTAGCAATATCTTTTCTTAATCCATCAAAAGAATTTGTCAGCAGATAGTGCTTCTGCGACAATGTACTTACCAGCATAGATGATGAATTATTTTGACCTTTAAATCCAATGTATGCTTCAGCCATTATGTATAAATAACCTTTCTGAGCGCCGGTCCGCAGTCTTGTATTCATCTCTCAATTTCGTAAGATGCTCCATAATATTCGGATTCCAGGAAATCATCTGTGGAAGATTATCGCAGGGGAACTCGTCACATAAACCGCAGAACTGTGCATTGTGTTCTTTGCAGCAGGCATAGACCTTGCATATTCCTGATCCGGCCCATTCCGGCACGCGTCCTTCTGCCTCAATGCAACCGGGACATATACCTTTTATCTTTTTCTCACATCCAACGCAGCACTCACCGCAAGCGGTTATGGTTGTAAAATCTATCATAACTTCTTATCTCTCATCCCATGGTTCTCAGATAAAACTAAAGGAGCCTGTAATACAGACTCCTCAATGTAAACGTTCCCGATGTGATTCGAACACACGACCTTCCGCTTAGGAGGCGGACGCTCTATCCAGCTGAGCTACGAGAACACTTATGCTTTTTTCGCACTAAAATATAGTATCATAGCCGTCAGCTAACTTCAAGACTTCACGAAGTAGTGTCTTCCAAGCCAGCGTGAAAGACCATCCAGTCCCGGATAAACAATTCTTTCCGAAATGTTCTGATGGTCCAGCATGTCCCTGACCTGCCAGCGTAGTTTTTTGTCCAATACATACTTATAAGTGTTGGAGGTATTTTTATTAAGAAAGCCTTCGATATCCTCCATGTCACTCGGAATCACGGAAAAGAAAGAATACTGATTAACTATGCGCCTGTCAACTGAAGGCGGCTCTATAACTACCATCGATTGGTTACCCATATCCTTATCATACTGATCCAGGCTGTCGCATACATCCTGCATCATATCAACTGAGAAAACAGTATTGTTAACTCGCTTGGATTCCTGCCTGTATTTTTCGGGAAGAAGATCATGAAGCTCATGGATATCTATTCTCCAAACTGCACTGTCATGCATATCCATCTGATCCATGTCCCCTTCAGCTGTGGAAAAATGAAGTGCAATCAGAGGTGAGAACGACCAGTCAAGGAGCCTTGTGGGGAGTCCGTGATGCTGTCCGAAAATCATTTGTCTCCATACGGACCTTTCTATAGATGGTTCCTCTATGGCAGCATACTTAGTAAAATTCCTTAATATACAAGGCTCGAGCTCTCTTCTCTTGTCCTTGCAGTTTCTCATAAGACTTGTTACCAGTTCAAAATCCGCATCGGGCTGTCCTCTGTACACAAAGAGATTCCTGTGCCTTCCAAGGTCATCCCTGTACTCCTGCTCTGATATCATTCGGAAAAGTGAATCCATGTTATCAATTCTTACGGTATTGATCATCTGTCACCTCACAAGTTTTATGCCAGCTCTTTTTTTCCAAAAAAATTATTTCAGCACATCCAGGGTAAGTATCTCAAACCCTTCAGCTTTTCCTTTTAATTTAATACTGTCTCCAAGAGATGTTACCTCCGCCCTGTCTCCAAGTATGTCGGCAACTGCTCTTGATATCAGGATCTTACCTCCCGGAGCGTTGGCTTCAAGTCTCGCTGCCGTATTAACGGTATCGCCTATGGCAGTATAGTCCATTCTGAGTGGTGCTCCGATATTACCTACAACCGCAGGTCCGTAATTAACTCCTATTCCGAAGGATACACTTCTTCCAAATCTCTCGTTCAATTTTTCACCAAGGGCAATTGATCCTTCAACCATGTCCATTGCCGCACGACATGCCATATAAACTGCGTCGTCCTGTGCAACCGGAGCATTCCAGAAGGCCATGGTACAATCTCCGACAAACTTGTCCAGCGTTCCGTGGTTTTTCATTATGCACTCGGTTGTCAGCGTCAGGTACTGATTTATTATTTCTACGACTGTTGGCGGATCCAGCGCCTCACTCATAGTAGTAAAGCCTCTTACATCCACAAAAAGAACCGCTATGTCGTAAGTCTTTCCTCCAAGCTCCAGTGCACTCTCACCCTGTTCAAGAAGCTGCTTCATAACCGCCGGGTCTACATATTTTCCGAAAGTATTGGTGACCTTTTTTCTTTCTCTTGCAGCCTTAATATAGTTTATCGCAACTGAACCAATGAATAATATTGATACAAAAAGCGGTATCCACAAAACGTGCAGAACAATACCCGATGTCTTATAAAGAAGAAGGCAAAGCAAGATATACCCGCCGCATACCAGTACTTCTCCGATAATAGATGGGATTACATTTCTATCATAGAAAAACAGACACATGACTATGCATAGGATAAATAGAATTATCAGCTGAACATTTCGTGATGCCTCTGACGGATAAAAACCTCTTCTGAAAAAATCCACAAGATTGGCCTGTATTTCCACTCCATAGGTAGGAGCAGCATGATCAATGGCTGTTCTGTATTCATCCTGAAGTCCTGCTGCGTAAGGTCCTATAAGAACGGCCTTTCCGGAGAAAAACTCAGGATCAACTTCACCATAATACAGATCCGCTACAGAGATAAAATCATAGTATCCCCCAGCATTTGTAAAATAGGGTATATAGAAAAATCCGTCATTTTCCTTTGGAAGAGGATTTTTCTCTATTCCATTGTTTTCACAGAATTTTTCATAGATTGTTCTGGAAAAAGAGTATACCTTCCCTTCTCCCGGAACATCCACATATAAGATTCCATGACGGATGATACCGTCGCTGTCAGCCATGGTGTTTATGTGGCCATAGCCCGCTGCTGCCTTTAACTGATCATAGGGTTCATCAAAAGCGAGCACAGCTCTCTCATCCATATAGAAGCCGGCGTCTTCAATCTGAAGTTCGCTCCCGAAGGTTGCCGCAGAAGCCACAACCACATTTTGTCCATTTTCACAAACTGCTGCCAGATAGTCATCAGCGTCAGGGTCTGCACTTTCTCCGACATACAAAATGTCAAGTCCGATTACGGCAGGTTTTTCCTGCGCACTGTTTAAGTAACTGACGCAATCTGCGATTACACTCCTGGACCAGGGAAAAGGGCCCAAAGCATCAAGTGCTTTCTGATCAATTCCGACAACAACTATTTGTCCGTCGGTTGCTATCCTTTTCTGATAGAGCGCATCAGAAACAACTCCGTCTGCGGAATCTGTAATCCCGCTTATGGAGATTAAAACAAAGATAATTGAAATTAGTAATGCTATAAAATATTTGCCGTACTTATTCCATTTCAAATTCATAGATTTTACCATTGAAATTGTCGCAAACGTAAAGCACATTATCTTTTATGCAAAGACCTGTAGGTGTTACAGGGTAAGCATTGATCTCTCCGGTATTTCCTTCTACAACAGTTGAAACCTCTCCGTCTTTTATACATCTGATTGCGGAATTAACTGTATCTGCCACATAAACTGATCCATCCTCTGTTACAAAAAGTGTTTTCGGAGATGAGAAAAGTGCCTCTTTTGCATCGCCGTCCTTCATTCCTTCTTCTCCGCTTCCTGCAACCTCTTCGATTACTCCCGCCTTATCTTCCTTTATGGAAGCCTTCACTATACGGTTTGCTCCTGTCTCAGCTATGTACAGAAATCCATCAAAAATGTACAGTCCCATAGGCTCATTCAGATTAACAAGAACCTTATCCGCTTTTCCGTCACCTGTAATTCTGATAATTTCTCCTTCTCCGGTATTTGATACATAAAGGTTTCCGTTATTATCAGTTGCAAGTCCTGTAGGATTATTAAACTCACAAGGCTTTTCCTTGCCACCTGAGGAGATAGCTGCATTTAGTGTCTCAACTATTCCATCATGTATGTACCTTACAACATCGTTTTTTGTATCGGAAACTGCATAACCATTCTGGAATTTGGTAATCTCAAAAGGATCCGTGAACAGAGCTTCCTCAGTTTTTCCGTCATTGTATCCGCCAAGTGGCACACCATAGATATCCTCTACGCTGTCAGCTCCTGCGATCTTTGTGAATTCTTCCCCATCATATTTCCAGACTGCATCATAATATGTATCGGATATGATAAAGTCATCACCATCAATAAAAATTGTACAAGGCTTAAATTTCTCATTTTCAAGATAGCCTTTTTCATCCTTATCTACACTCTTCTCATCAACAGTTTCTGATGATTTCTCCAGATTCTGCTCAGGAGTTTTTTCTTTTGCTTCAACTTCTCCCCTTGCATCTACAGCGCCTTCCTGCGCAGTGTCAGTTGTGACGTCACTGCTCTTTGTTCCACAGCCTCCTATAATGAGCAAAGTAATGAAAATGCTACATAGCATGCTCATTATTCTTCGTAATGAATTTACTTTTTTCATACATCTTTACCCCTCTGCGTTAACTATAGCTCCATTTCCACGATTTATAATTTGTCCCCCTGCTTCAACAATGGAACCATTCCATTCTTCAGTTTCCATACTTACTATGCATTTTATTGTTCCATAATTGATAATACTTGCATTAGAGCCGACTTTTATTGTAGTGCGTTCTCCGATCGTTAGAGTAGCTCCAGGAAAAATAATTAGCATAGTATCAGTCATAGGATCTAATTCTTCATCCATTGTGGTGCCTACAAAAATGCTTCCTTCATGATCATTCGTACTAAATTTCACATCACCCTTTATTGAAGTTACACTCATCATCCATCCGTCACTGTCATAGCCTGTAATTGCTGTAGGAGTAACATATGTTACATCCACCTGAGCATTAGCAGTACCCATAGTAAATTCATAATCAAGAGTCCAAGGTTCTTCTCCCGTATTTGCACTGACATAGGTTGCTGTTTCTGAATTGCCGTTAACACTTATTGTTTTAGGATAATAATTGTCATTCATCTTTACTCTGACTGTAACTTTCTGTCCGTAGGCTGCACTGGTTGCCGCCTCTCCGTTTACCAGTACACTCACAAACGAAGCATCTGCACCGCTAACAGATGTTGCGATATCATAAGTATTAAGTTTAAATGTAGCACTGACCTTTACATTTCCTTCCGGCATCGTGAATGATTTTGTATTTCCATCTCCGGATGCTGTGACTGCACTGTTATCTGAAGTGTTTGTAATAGTCATCGAATCAAAAGAGTATCCTTCATTCGGAACGGCCGTTGCTGTAACCGAAGTTCCTGCTGTAAGTTCCCCTGAAGGACTGATACTAATGCTTCCCTGGCTGGTATCACATTCTGTTGTAACTGTGTACTTAGTCGGTTCTGGTTCAGGTTCAGGCTGAGGTGTATCCTCCTCCACCTTTTCAAATTTAACCGTTATTGTTACATCCTTAGCAGGCATATCAAACGTATATTTTCCATCATCTTCTTCTAAGTCCACCTGCTTAGAAGATACGCTCTTAACCTTATATCCATCCTTAGGACTAACTTTTATTGTTACACTCTTTCCCTCTTCTGCCTCAGATACCGTTGACTTTACTTTTCCGTCATCACTATCGAAATTTAGCGTAATCTTATACTTCTTTTTCTGCTGACTTTCTCCATCATTATTTTCAGCAGGAGGATCTTCTTCGGAAGGCTGCTCAACAACCGGGTTAGTATTTTCTGGTGTTGCCGGCTCCTGCGGGGTTTCAGGTTGTACAGTATTCCCCTGTCCCTGAGGTGTTACTGCCTGAGGAGGTGGATTTGTACCGGTTCCAGTTTGTCCCTGTGTAGAATTCCCGCCCCAATATGCATCATTATTTGAATTATTATCCTGGTCTTCTTTATTCTTATTTACTTTGTCCTGTAAATCTGAATTCGCTTGTTCTTCCTTATTTTGTCTATCTTTTGCGGACTCAGGAGTTACTCCTTCTGTGTCAAAACCGGCACCTTCTGCTTTATCTCTGGCATCAGGATCATTTGCAATCTCAATCCAGACAAAACCTCCTAAATCTTCGATAGTGGCTTTATCAGTATTAATTTTCACACTTCCGTCCTGGTCACCTTGTACAGTAACCTTTTCACCGGGTCCTGCTTCTATATGCTGTCCATCGCTGGTTTCACCCTCTCCATTTCCATCGATGAAGACAATTTCTGTTGTATCACCGTTTTGCCTGGTTTGAATGATGGTTCCTCTGATACCCATCACCATATTGGAAGTACGGACATTCACATTTTGTCCGCTTTTCAGCTTTTCAGAGACATTAAAATACATGTTTCCCGATAATACAAGGACCTCGAGATTATCACCCTTTTTATGTATTTCCGTTTCGCTTATGGCATCAAGCTTTACAGCCTTTTTATCATCAAGATTAAAATAGGCATAGCTTGCCTTATCAGTGCCAACATGATTACCGTTAAATAGTCTCATGTTATCGGTGGTCTTGAGCTCTGTCCCCGAACTGTCGGTTACTTTTACTTCTCCCTCAGTTTTTGTCATTCTGATTGTGGATGCAACCGCTTCCTCAGCCATAACTTTGTGTCCTGCAAAAATGGCTGTCATGGCAATGCTCAAACACATTGCAAAAACTAATATTCTTTCTCCGGTAGATTTCATAGTGAAATTTTTACCTCCCCAAAAACTTCTTTCATATAATATCTATTTTCATTCCTTTTTTTGCGTAGCTAATGTCAGTTTCTTTTAAACTGTCCTCCATTTTTTTGAGATCACTGTCATTATGCTTCGGATCGTGGTGAATAAGAATCATTTTCTTAGAGTTCGTAAGTTCTTTAAACTCTTTAGCCATCTTTAAAGTCGAATGACCGAATCCTTTTTTTGTTTCATACTCTTTTTCCGTATACTGTGCATCAAAAAGAATTAGATCTGCGTCTTTTGCAAAGTTTGTCAAATTAATTTCCGACTTTGATTGCAGCTCGCAGTCAGTCATATAAACAAGCTTTTTCCCCATATAGGTAATCTTGAATGAAAGACATCCCCCCGGATGGTTTACTTCAGCTGCTTCTACAAGTATCTTTTCTCCTCCGTCACGCAATTCAAGAGGAATTTCAAGATCCTTATAAATTATATTCGAAGGATATTCCGCAATGGTAAGTGGCCAATAAGGTTTTGAAAATGCCTTTTCTATCTGATGTTCGATAGATTTTTCTTTTAATCTTTTTCCATAAAGTGTTATTGTCTTATCCTTTTTGGATAGTTCCGGAAAAAAGGGAAGTCCGATTATGTGGTCAAGATGTGGATGGGAAAGAATAATATACACATTATCTTTATCCTTTAAATCAGGCGCATTAACAATTCCGGTACCAGCATCCAGAAAAATAACCTGTTTTCCAAGTTCAACCATATAACATGAAGTTTCACCACCGTACAAGTTATATTCCTTTCCACTTACTGGAATAGAACCCCTTGCACCAAGAATGGTAACTGAAAAAATTTTTTCCCCCATATTTTCCCCTTATGAGTCTACCTTCTCATAGCCTTCTATCGTTTCCTTGATAACCTGATTTCGACCTGTTTCCTTGGCAATATACAATCTGGTATCTGCAACCTTGATATTATCTTCTACAGGTACTGACGGATCCATTTCAGCACAGCCAAAACTCATAGTAATTTTGATATCGGTTCCTTCAAAGGTACATACTGAAGCTTCGATTCTTTTCCTGATTCTCTCTGCGACAAATGCACTCTGATCAAGATCTGCCTTAGCAAGGAAAATGATGAATTCCTCACCACCCCATCTGTAAACAGTATCAGATTCTCTGACACTTTCTCTTAAATTCTTCGCAACGTGCTCCAGTACGGCATCTCCCGCATTATGTCCGTAAGTATCATTTACCCTTTTGAAGTGGTCGATGTCACACATAATTACTGAAACAGTTACTTTATCATCGTCAGACCTCTGCATGAGTTTGAGATATTTAGATTTATAATCGCTATGAAGACCCATACGATTTCTAAGCTTTGTCAGCTTATCTGTCTGCGAGTCATCGAGGAAGGTATCCGCCTCAAGAGTAATCCCACAAACAACTGCTGCCAGAGATAGTCTTCTGACATCATGTTCAAGATCAAAGCCCTTGTCATCAAGCTTATTTATAGCCTGATAAGCGCCTATCATTTCTCCTTTGCAATTAAAACAGGGAATTACTAGAATTGATTTTGTGGTATATCCTGTGGATTTATCCACTGAAGAATTGAAATCCGGACAATTGTACGGATCATTTGTTACAATTGGTTTTTTCTCTCTGATGGCACGTCCCACAAGACCTGTGTTCTCATCGATGATGATCTGATCTGTGCCAACAGCAGCATTGGTTATCAGCTTATGATTTATCTTATCCCATTTCCAAAAGCTGCATCTGTCTGCTTCTACAAGTGTTCTTCCAAGCTCAGCAAAAATAGAGAACAGTCCGAAATGATCGTTCCATCCTCCTTCTGCTTCTGCCGTACTCATCTTATTATACAAATCCTGTGTAATATCGAGAGTTCTGTTAAAAAGTGCACTTTGATCACTTTTATCACTATTCATATTATTATCCCTCATAATGCAACAAAACGATGTTACAAGAATATTTTACCATATTTTTATGAGGCAATACATGACATTAGTTTTTCATGCATCAGGATAATTGACAAATCCCTGCATCCATATAGTTCCTTTGAATCTTCTTCCCGGCATGGGTTCGCCCAGAAGATCCTTTTTATTTATACAAACATCAAATATAAGCTCATTGCAGTTGATAGTCATAATCTCAAGTGTCTGTCCTGTCAGGGAATTGGTTTCTTCATGGCATTCCATGATTTCTCCCATAACATTGTACTGATCACATTCAACACCGTGGGGCATGAAGTAGTTATCAACAAGCGTATAGATGTCAGTTGTCTTTATCTGCTTGGAAAGAGCACTATATGTATCCATATCATCTATGGAAAGAGTCTCCATAGCTGTTTCATCGCCTTTTCTGGCTTTATGCATCAGCTTTTCTCTTTCCCTGGTTCTCTTTTTTGCAAAATTTTTATCACTATCGGTTTTGGCGATAGGCATCATTATAGTTCCTTTAAGAGAAAGGGCTGACATCGTAAGCGTAGTTCCTCTTATGGGGAATCTGTTTTCATTCTGAACCTTGATATAAGGAATCATGTTCTGCAGATAAAAAATAACAGTTACTCCTACTCTAAGGTCATCACAAACTCCGGCATAGGATTCTCTACTTGCGTGTCTGGATACGGTTATGTCTTCCTCAGTAGTGATGCGGGTTCCTCTGACATATGGATAATAATAGTCATAAAGGAATTTGTCCTGCTCATTAAATTCTCCGCAGACGCAAATTCCGATCCCGTCGGCGAAATCCTTGCAGAATTCTCCCAATAATTTTTCACCGTCCTTAGTTACATAGGATCTTGAATCAGCCTGCTGAACAGTCATAGCTATAAGCTGCTGAATATCGTCTCTGCTTTTGAAATTCTCAAAACCGATTGCTCTTAGGTAATTATGCATGGATTTCACCTCCTTTCCATACCTTCAATTTTTTCTCATGTATGAAGGTTATATTTTTCTAAATTTATTTTACAGGTATAAGTTTTTCCTTGCCGCCCATATAAGGTCTGAGTGCTACAGGCACATTAACAGATCCGTCTGCATTGAGATTGTTCTCAAGAAATGCAATAAGCATACGCGGAGGTGCCACTACTGTATTGTTAAGTGTGTGAGCAAGGTAATTTCCATCCTTACCCTTGATTCTGATTTTCAGTCTTCTAGCCTGAGCATCTCCAAGGTTAGAGCAGCTTCCAACTTCGAAGTACTTCTTCTGTCTCGGTGACCATGCCTCTACGTCACAGGACTTGCATTTAAGATCCGCAAGATCACCTGAACAGCACTCAAGTGTACGAACCGGAATATCCATGGAGCGGAAAAGATCAACTGTGTTCTGCCAAAGCTTGTCATACCACATTTTTGATTCTTCAGGCTTACATACAACGATCATCTCCTGTTTCTCAAACTGATGAATTCTATATACGCCTCTCTCCTCTATACCATGAGCACCTTTTTCTTTTCTGAAGCAAGGTGAATAGCTTGTAAGGGTCTGAGGAAGGTCTGCCTCTTCAATCTGCTGTTCCTTGAATTTTCCGATCATTGAGTGTTCACTTGTTCCAATAAGGTAAAGATCTTCTCCTTCAATCTTATACATCATAGCTTCCATCTCAGGGAAACTCATAACACCTTCAACAACATTTCCATGAATCATGAAAGGAGGAATGCAATAAGTAAATCCTCTGTCAATCATGAAGTCTCTTGCATAAGAAATAACAGCTGAGTGAAGTCTTGCTATATCTCCCATGAGGTAATAGAAACCGTTTCCTGCAACTCTTCTTGCAGCATCAAAATCGATTCCGTTAAATCTCTCCATAATGTCTGTGTGATAAGGAATTTCAAAATCCGGCACCACAGGCTCTCCGAATTTTTCAATCTCAACATTTTCGGAATCATCCTTACCAATCGGAACACTCTCATCAATGATCTGAGGAATGACCATCATGATTTTAAGAACTTTATCATCAACAATTTTCTGATTTTCTTCAAGGTCTGCAAGTCTCTTTGCATTAGCAGCAACCTCTGCCTTTTTCGCTTCAGCTTCCTCTTTCTTGCCCTGAGCCATCAATGCTCCGATTTCTTTGGAAATCTTGTTTCTGCTTGCACGAAGATCATCTGCTTCCTGCTGATTTTTTCTTCTCTCATTGTCGAGTTCTATAACTTCATCAACAAGCGGGAGTTTTTCATCCTGGAATTTCTTTTTTATGTTTTCTTTAACTACATCAGAATTTTCTCTTAAGAATTTAATATCTATCATTTTATTTTCCCCTTTTATTATTCTGCAGTTAATCGCAGATTATTATTTTCCATATTCCATCGCTTCATTCAAAGCAATCTGTTCTTCATCTCCAAGTTCCAGTTTACATTTTCCGTTTACTATTTCCTTGGAGTATGAGTAGCAACCATCTGTACTGTGTACTGAATTTAATAAGAAACCATTGTTATCTTCATCCAGAAGAGCTATTGAATATGAAAGCTGTCCACCCATTTGGTTGAAAGCATCATACTTGATTATTCCGACCTTTTGGAAACATGAAGCCAGGCGATCATATAATCTATTTATGTCTTTTTGATTCTTTTCTGTCGTTTTTCTGATAACTTGATTTTCTTCAAATAAAGCTACTATTTCATCTTCAAGGGAAGCTGCTTCCTTTCCCTTCATGAATCTTGAAATTTGATTCTTAATTGCTTTTATCTTATTACCCTGAATTATAACAATTATTAGCAGCACTATTATAATCACAAGCAGTGCCAAAAGTATATAAGCAATATCTATGTTTAGTCCTAACTGGTCAAAAAGATTACTGTTCATATTGCCACTCCTACCTGTAAAGTTTTTCTGTTATTTTTTCAAGATCATCTGTACTGTAAAACTCGATTTCAATTTTACCGGTTCCATCTCCCTTAGGTGATATTGATACCTTTGTTCCGATAGCCTGTGTACATTTTTCTTCAAGTTCTCTGTATGCAGATTCGACACTTGAATTAAGCTTATTTAGTTCTTTCTTTTTCTTAGGTTCTTTACCAAGATTCTTAACAAGCTTTTCTGTGTCTCTTACACTCATCTTTTGATCAAAGATTTGCTCGGCGATTTTTAATTGTTCTTCCTTATTTTCTATTGAAATAAGTGCTCTGGCATGACCGGTTGAAAGTTTACCGTCTATTACCATCTGACGAACTTCTTCACAGAGTTTCAAAAGTCTAAGTGAGTTAGTAATGGCAACTCTGCTCTTAGATACTTTTTCAGCAACAACATCCTGTGTATAGCCAAAGTCATCTATAAGCTTTTTATATGCAAAAGCTTCATCGATAGGATTAAGATCATCTCTTTGAATATTATCGATAAGAGCATATTCGGCAATTTCTTGCTCTGTGAGATTTTTAATAATTACCGGAACTTCTTTAAGTCCTGCCTTCTTAGCTGCGCGCCATCTTCTCTCACCACCGATTATTTCATAATGATCTTTTCTATCCTGAACTATCAGAGGATTTATAATTCCATGTTGTTTAATAGAATCTGAAAGCTCTAATAATTTATCTTCATCAAATGTTTTTCTGGGCTGATCTCTATTTGGTTCAACTTTAGTAATATTTACAATTACTACCTGTCCTTCTTCATTATCAGCTTCAACTTTTTTCTTAGATGCAGGTGCCGGAGCAATCAGTGCATCAAGACCTTTACCTAAACCTCTCTTGGTATTTTTCGGTGCCATTTATTTACCTCTTTCTATATATAATGTATCTTATGTTTCACGTGATACATCATATTGTAGTTACATTAAAATTTTCTTCCTATTACTTCATCTGCAAGAAGTCTGTATGCTTCTGCTCCTGCAGACTTTGTATCATATAGATTAATCGGAAGTCCATAGCTGGGTGCTTCTGCTAAGCGAATATTTCTCGGAATAATTGTTTTATAAACATTTTCTGAAATATGATCCTTAACATTTTCAACTACCTGCATTGAGAGATTAGTTCTGGAATCATACATTGTAAATATAACTCCCTCCATCTGCAATGAATTGTTCAATCTCTCTTTCACCAGATTAACTGTGTGAACTAACTGGCTTAATCCTTCAAGAGCATAATACTCACATTGAATGGGAACAAGTACTGTATCTGCTGTTGTCATTGCATTGATTGTGAGCATGCTAAGTGAAGGAGGGCAATCAATAATAATAAAGTCGTAATGATCTCTTATTTTCTCAATTGCTTTCCTCAAAATAAATTCCTTTTCTTCCATATCTATCAGTTCAATCTCAACAGCTGCAAGATTTACATTGGAAGGAATTATATCTACGCCATCTACAACATTTATATATAGTGCATCATCTACCTTGCAATCACCAATAAGTAATTCATATATTGTATTCTCTAATTGATTTTTGTTAAGACCAAATCCACTTGTAGTATTACCCTGGGGATCTGTATCGATGACTAGTACTTTCTTTCCTTTTTCAGCAAGAGTTGCCGACAGATTAATTGATGTTGTTGTCTTACCCACACCACCTTTTTGGTTTGCAATCGCAATCGCACGTCCCATACTTTTCTCTCCCTCTTCAGTTTTCTTTCTTAATCAACTTTTAAATTATAGCACAGTTTTATAGACACAGTTTCAAAATTATAATGTAAATTATCTTTATTTTTTATACAATATTCATCTAATTAATGTTTCACGAGATTTTTTTACTATATATTGGGTCTCTATGTTTCACGTGAAACTATTTATTGTGGAAATAAATTTTCATATAAAAATGTTTCACGTGAAACAAATAGTTGTCTTTCAAATCTGTAATACAATATATTGTATTATAAAATATATTTATGTTTCTAATGCTTATAAAGGTTTCTTTTGAGGGGTACCTGCTTTTCTTGGATACTTTGAAGAAGTCTTTTGAACTTTATCTATAATACATATCGTTCTCTTAATATCTGTATCAGGAAGACAAAATTCTTCTACAAGTTTTGTCTTGCCCCCTAAAAGAAAAATAGCATTTTTTGCATCAGCTACTTCCTCTACACCTTTATCACCTTTGTATGCAATGAAAGATCCTCCAACTTTCACATATGGAAGATCATATTCGCAAAGCGTTGATAATCCAGCTACTGCTCTTGAAACTGCAATATCAAATTTTTCTCTTAGCTCTCCATTTTTTGAATCCGAATAATCTTCTGCCCTGCCATGAACAGTTTTAATAGATCCTGATTCATTTAAGTTTAAACTATCTATTACTGTATCAAGAAATGTAATTCGCTTTTGAAGTGAATCTAGTAATGTAACATTCAATTTAGGAAACACTATCTTTAAAACGATACCGGGAAATCCAGCTCCGGTACCAACATCAATTAAAGATAAAGCTTCTTTCGAAAAATCAAAATATTTTGATGATGCTATAGAGTCAACAAAGTGTAACTTACAGACATCATCAAATTCGGTTATTGCAGTAAGATTAATTTTATTATTCCAATCAATAAGAAGTTCATAATAATCTTCAAATTGTTTTATCTGCTTATCAGATAATTTAATATTTAAACTATTAAAGTCTTTTATCATAGAATCAAAATTGTGATTCATAAAATAATCCTTTCAAATAACCATATATTGTGTTTCACGTGAAACAATTAGCAGAATTAGTGGTTTGAATTTTTTCTGTAGTTTTCAAGGTAAACTAATAATACAGAAATATCCGCAGGATTTACTCCACTAATTCTTGATGCCTGACCCACATTAACAGGTTTGAATTTTTTAAGATTAGCACGTGCTTCAAGACGTAGACTTATTACATCGTCATAATCGATGTCAGCAGGAATCTTTTTATTTTCCATTTTCTTGAATTTATCTACCTGCCTCTGCTGTCTCTCAATATAGCCTTCATACTTAATATTTATTTCAACTTGTTCTATAACATCCTTACTAAGTTCGGGCCTTTCCGGATCAAGTTCTGCAATATTGTAATAATTCAGCTCCGGTCTGCATATAAGTTCAGCTATAGATGCTGCAGTCTTAAGTCTTGGTGAATCATGTCTGTCCATAAAATCTTGAACATCCTTTGATGCACCAACCTTGAGCTCTTTTAATCTTGCTGTTTCTTTTTCAATAAGTTCCTCTTTTAATAAAAGTGCTTTATATTTATCTTCTGGAATAAGACCAACTTCATAGCCTTTTTTCCTAAGTCTGATATCTGCATTGTCCTGACGCAGAAGTAATCTATATTCAGCTCTTGAAGTCATCATCCTGTAAGGTTCGAGATTATCCTTTGTAACAATGTCATCAACAAGAACTCCGATATAACCTTCTGATCTGTCTATGGAAAGGTATGGCTTTCCTAAGATTTGCATACATGCATTTATACCTGCATACAAACCTTGAGCCGCAGCTTCTTCATAGCCACTACTTCCGTTAAACTGACCAGCACTAAAAAGACCTCTTATTTTCTTTATTTCAAGAGTAGGATAAAGTTGTCCCGAACATAAACAATCATATTCGATGGCATAAGCGTTTTTTACAATTACACAATTTTCAAGTCCCGGAACAGATCTATACATTTGTATCTGAACATCTTCCGGCATAGAAGAAGACATACCATCAACATACATCTCATTTGTATGTGTTCCTTCCGGTTCTATAAAAACTTGATGTCTTATCTTGTCTGGAAATTTTACAACTTTGTCTTCTATTGAAGGGCAATACCTAGGACCTATGCCTTCTATAATGCCAGCATAAATAGGTGATCTATCTATGTTATTTCGTATAATTTCATGTGTTTTTTCATTTGTATATGTGAGATAACAATTATGTTGCTGCTTCTGTATATCATCAGGATTTGTATCAAACGAAAAAGGAACAACCGGTGTATCACCTGTCTGAATTTCCATTTTGGAATAATCTATTGTATTTCCATCCATTCTTGCAGGAGTACCTGTTTTAAATCTTCTGAGTTCAACACCACCATCAATAAGTGATTGTGATAAAAGATTAGAAGGCTGTAATCCATTAGGACCTGTATATGAAATAGACTCACCGCAAAGACATCTGCTTTTAAGATATGTTCCAGTGCATAATACTACTGCCTTACTTTTATAAGTAAGACCTGTTACAGTTTTTACTCCGGAAATCTTTTTTTCGTAACCTTCTTCAATTAAGTCTTTATCAGTAGAAATGTCATCATAAAGGATTTCCTTTATCTCAGCCTGCTTTACAATAAGATTTTTCTGAGCCTGCAAAATCATTCTCATAGATTTTGAGTATTCAAGCTTATCTGCCTGAGCTCGTAATGAATGTATTGCTGGACCCTTTGACTTATTAAGCATTTTGGATTGAAGATAGGTCTTATCAATGTTTTTTCCCATCTCACCACCAAGAGCATCAATCTCACGAACAAGATGTCCTTTCGAAGAACCACCTATATGAGGATTACAGGGCATGAAAGCAATATTATCAACACTTAAAGTGAAGATAATTGTCTTTAATCCCAGTCTTGCAGCTGCAAGTCCTGCCTCACATCCGGCATGTCCTCCACCTATTACTATCACATCATAATTATCAACTATCATTTTTTATTTACCCATACAGAATTTTGAAAAAATTTCTTCAACAAGATCATCATCAACTTCCTGTCCGATTATTTCCCCTAAGAAAGAATAAGCATTCATAAGGTCAATTGAATAAAAGTCTTCTGACATTGCTGCTTCGATACTTGCCTGAACTTTTTTCAAACTGTCACATGTATTTAATAATGCTTCTTTTTGTCTAATATTTGTAATATATATTTCTTCTTTGGGAGCAATGTTCCCATTAAAAAACATATCAGTAATTATTTTTTTTAAATCTTCTATTCCTGTATCATCCACCATTGAAGTTTTGATTACAGGAATATCATTGCCGTATATTTTATGTATATCATTTTCGAGTATAGATATTCTGTCACTGATATCATTTTTATTTAATAATACAATTACATGATTATTTTTTATAAGTTCTGATATTCTTTCATCGTCGGATATTTCATCGTCTGTAGAATCAATAATATACAAAATAAGATCTGCACTTTGCGCTGACTGTACAGCCCTCTCTACACCAATCTTTTCTACTTTATCATCTGTATCTCTTATGCCTGCTGTATCAAGAACTCTTAAAACAATATCATCAAGTCTAATAGTTTCTTCTATAATATCTCTTGTAGTTCCTTCTATATCAGTTACGATTGCCTTTTCTTCACCGGCAAGTTTATTTAAAAGAGATGATTTTCCGGCATTTGGCTTTCCTATAATAACTGTTTTAATTCCTTCTTTTCTAATAATACCTTCATCGGAAGTACCTATCAGATAATTAAGGCGACTAATCCAGTCTTCATTCTTTTCTTTTAATCTTTCATCATATCCAGTCAGATCATAATTTTCAGGGTCATCTATTGCAGATTCAATGTATGCCATTTCATAAAGAATTTCTTTTCTTATTTCTTCTATTTTATTAAAAAGAATTCCACCAAGCTGCCTCTCTGAATTTTTCATTGAAAATTCATTTTGAGCATGGATGAGATCCATTACAGCCTCTGCTCTTGTAAGATCAATTCTACCATTCAAAAAAGCTCGCTTTGTAAACTCACCGGGTTCTGCAAGTCTACATCCATTTTTTATAAGAAGATTCAAAATGGATTCCATAATAAGTCGTCCACCATGAGAATTGATTTCAACCACATCCTCTTTGGTATAGCTTCTGGGTGCTTTCATTAATGAAACCATTACTTCATCAACTTTATTTTCATTCTCATCTACAATAAAACCATAGCTTATCGTATGAGAATCTTTATTTAATAATGAATGATTTCCCTTTGCATCAACATACAATTTACTTGCTATGCTAAGTGCCTTTTCACCACTAATTCTTATAATACCTATACCTGCATCTATCATAGCAGTGGCTATTGCACAAATAGTATCTTCCTTGAAGAACATATTATTATCCTCAAAATGTAACAAGAGCTGCCAATTGAAATTATTTTAAATTCAATGGCAGCTCTAAGCATACAAATTATTTCTTAAGAGTTACAACAACTCTTCTAAAAGGTTCCTCACCTTCACTGTGAGTTGTTACATACTTATCAGCCTGAAGAGCCGAATGAATAATTCTTCTTTCATAAGGATTCATAGGCTCGAGTGAAACTGACTGTCTGTTTTTACGAACCTTGTAAGCAATGTTCTTAGCAAGATTCTCAAGAGTTGCTTTTCTTCTGCTTCTGTAATTTTCTGTATCTACCTTAACATGAATATAATCTTCACTGCCTCTGTTTACAACAAGAGAAATAAGATACTGAAGAGAATCGAGTGTCTGTCCTCTCTTACCGATAAGAACACCCATCTCATCTCCGGAAAGTTCAACTTCAAGAACTTTATCTGTCTCATTATACTTGGCATCAACAGTAACCTTCATGTTCATTGCGCCAAAAACATTTGCAAGGAATTCCTTAGCTCTGTTAATAAATTCATGATCATAAACATAAGAAATCTGTTTTTCTTCTGTTTTTTCTTCCTTCTTAACTTCAGGAGCTTTTTCTTCCTTAACTTCCTTTTTCTTAGGCTTTTCTTCTTTTTTTACTTCTACTTTCTTCTCTTCTACTGTTTCTTTTACTTCCTGCGTTTTTTCTTCGGAAGCACTCTTTACTCTTGCTCTTATCACAGCAGGTTTAACATTTAAACCAAGAAATCCTGTGGAACCTGTAGAAATTACTTCATATTCAAGATTGTCGCTTGTTACCATAAGCTGTGCGCATGCTTCAGTTATGCATTCATCAACAGTCTTTTTTGAAATCTCGATATATTCCATTTTTTTAATCCCCTATCAATTATTTTTCTGATCAAATTCTTTAACCATATTTGCTCTGGCAAGAAGACTTTTTTTGTTAGCCTTACCGGACTTATAAATCTCGTCAGCTTTTTTCAAACCCTCTTCCTTCTCCTGTTCAGAACGAGTTGAAGTATAAGAATTCATTGTTCTTGTATTTACATTTGCAAAACGATTCATCTGAGGAGTAGATTTCATTTCCTCAAGTTTTTTATTATACTTTTCCGTATTCTTTGCAATCTCAGCATCTATGTCCATCTTATCAATATGCTTGTTAATGAATATCTGCTGAATTGTACGTACTACAGCACCTGCAATCCAGTAAATACCAAGACCTGCAGGGAATGAAAATGTAAAAAACAGAGACATCAAAGGCATCATCATGTTCATTGTCTTCATGGAATTTGCCATCTGAGCTGCCTGATCATTAGGGTCATTAGACTGCTGTGCAGGCTGAGGCATAAGTTTAATGCTTATCCACTGTGTAAGACATGAAAGAACAGGAATAATAAGGGCAATAATAAATAATCCAAATGACTTATTATGCCATGCATTCTGAACCATGAAAGTAGGTGAATCACCTATATTAAGACCTAAAAAGCTATTGTACTTATTAAGTAATGTATGAGTACTTGTTATTGAATCAGAAAGATTGCCAAATTTTTCAGTAAGTGAAGCCCAATCAGCAGAAGATGCTTTATAAAGGACATCAATAAATGTATTCTCAATGTGAGATACATCACCTGATAAAAATGCATCTGCCTTAAACTGCTTTGAGTACTGTGAAGCACTTGAAAGAGTCTGCAGGAAATCACTTGCACCTGCAGTATTTCTGAGCTGCTCTACTAAAGGATAGAAAGAATTCTTAATCTGACCAACATAAGCAGGCATTGAATAAATTACACGATAAAGAGCAACCATTATAGGAAGCTGAATAACAAGCTGAACACAGCTACCTGTCTGTGAAACACCATACTTAGCATAAAGAGCTTTTATCTCTTCCTGCTGAGCAAGCATGGAATCATTATCTTTTTTTCCTTTGTACTTAGCCTGAATAGCCTGAAGCTCAGGATTCATTCTGGCCTGAAGCTTAGAAAACTTCTGCTGCTTATAGGTAAGCGGCATAAGAAAAAGATACATTATAATAGTAAATAAAATAATAGCAAGACCGGTACTTGGAATACCAATCTTATCAAGAACTATGAAAATCCAATTCATTATGTGACCAAGGACCCATGCGATAGGACCGACAATTTTTCCCTGGTACTGTGTTAACGCAACAATGTTCAAAACCAACCCTCCGATACTTACGGTACAGGATCATAACCACCGCTGGAAAAAGGATTACATCTTATAATTCTCCAGGCAGCAAGCAAACTTCCTTTAATAGCACCGTATTTTTCTATTGCTTCTAATCCGTACTGCGAACAAGTCGGAATATACGGACATTTTGTTCTCTTCATTGGAGAAACATACTTTTGATATAGTTTAATCAGTAATATCAGTATTTTCTTCATCTTGCACCTCATCATTTTTTCTTAGATGAGACTTTTCGGCCAAATATAAAAAGGATTTTTCAATATCAAAATAACTTGCATCCTTTGCACGGGATCTGGCCACGACTACTATATCTAAACCACTATTAAATATATTTTCGTGTAGTCGGTAAACTTCTCGAACTAGTCTTGCAAACCTGTGCCTTACAATACTGTTCCCAACTTTCTTGCTAACTGAAATTCCGAGTCTGTTCATATCGGTTTGATTCTCTCTGAGATAAACAACAATATTCTTATCTGCGTAGCTTTTACCGGTTTTATAAACAAGCTGAAAATCAGCAGTCTTTTTTAAACTTTCTGTTTTTTGCATTTAATCAATCCATTTAATGTGCTCTTCTATGAGCAACATAATTCGTAGAAATATGAAAATACGCGAATATGCATCTATGCACATTCGCGTAACAAGACCACAACATTATGTGGTCCTTATTATGCAGATATTTTCTTTCTACCCTTAAGTCTTCTGGCAGCAAGTACCTTTCTGCCTCCCTTAGTTGCCATTCTTGCTCTAAAGCCGTGAACACGAGCTCTCTGAAGCTTATGCGGCTGATAAGTTCTCTTCATAGTCGAAATACACCTCCTTTTACTATCTATTTAGCAAATAAAATAATTGTCTGAATCAGAAAAAATCGTTGTTATTATAATAAAATTAAGCATTTCCGTCAAGTAAAAAAAATATTGTGGATAACTTATAAAAAAGTTTTAAAAAAAATGAATCAACATATGGTGTAAAAAAAAGTTATCCACATCTAAATGTTGATTTTGTGGATAAATTGTTATTATCTGTAAATTTATTTTTTTTATCCACAAAATGTGGATTAGATGTGGAAAACATTTCCGATAAAAAAATCACAATTTCGAAAAAGCCAGTAATAATGCGCCTTAAAGGAAGTGAATAATTAATAGCTACTTTTCCACTTTTCCACTCTATGCATGATTATTATTATCATGAAAAATTTTTTTATAAAAAGTTATCCACAATTTCTGCCTGTTTGATATTTATTTTTCCATAGGATAAAATAAACTCTAAACTTACAATGGGAGAAAGTTATGGAAAAAGCTACAGAAATAACACAAAAACTGGCTGATAATTTTGAAAGCCTGAAAGAAGAAATCAGAGTGGAGCTTGGTATGACAGCTATTTCTTTTGATACCTGGATCAAGCCCCTGTCATTTTATAAATATGATAACGGTACTGTTATTATTCTAATCCCCTTTGATGATACCAACTTTTTAAGTTATATAGAGAGAAAATATCAGAAATTCTTTAAGGTAACTCTCTCTGAGTTTCTAAATGAAAATGTTGAGATAGAATTTCTTTTGGAAAAAGATGCTCATATTAATAATGAAGAAACTACTTCAAAAAATGAAAATGAGACTAAAATAAATCAGAACAACTACGAATTTTCAGGACTTAATTCAAAATACATTTTTGATACATATGTAGTAGGTGGAAATAACAGATTTGCTTACAATGCATCTCTTGCAGTAGCTGAATCACCGGGAGAAGCTTATAATCCTCTTTTCCTTTACGGAGGACCCGGTCTTGGTAAGACTCACCTTATGCATGCAATCGGACATTTCATTATTGAAAACCATCCTAATTTTAAGGTTTTATATGTTACTTCAGAGCAATTTACAAATGAAGTTATTGAATCTATCAGAAGTGGTAAAGCTGAAGCAATGAGCAGACTTCGTGATAAATATCGCACAGTTGATGTTCTGATGGTTGATGATGTTCAGTTTATTATAGGAAAAGAAAGTACTCAGGAAGAATTTTTCCACACCTTCAATGTACTCCATCAGTCCGGTAAGCAGATCATTATTTCATCAGATAAGCCTCCGAAAGAAATGGAGACTCTTGAAGAAAGATTCAGATCCAGATTTGAGATGGGACTCATTTCAGATATTCAGGCTCCCGATTATGAAACAAGAATGGCAATCCTTAAAAAGAATGCTGAAAGCTATTCAAAACACATAGACGATGAGATATTTGAATACATTGCTACCAATATCAAATCTAACATCAGAGAACTTGAAGGTGCTTATAACAAAATAATCGCCTTTTCACGTTTAAATAATGTAGAGATTACTTTAGACAATGCAAAAGAAGCTCTTAAGGATATTATTTATCCAGATGTATCCAAGGTTATAACAATTCCTCTTATTATAAGTACTGTTTGCGAACAATACGGAGTTAAGCAGGAAGATATCGCTTCAAAGAAAAGAAATAAAGAAATAGTTCTTCCAAGACAGATTGCTATGTATCTTGCCAGAGAACTTACAGATTCTCCGCTTGAAGAGATAGGAAAATCCTTGGGCAAAAAAGATCATACTACTGTAATGAGCGGTATCAATAAGATAAAGGATCTTTTATCAGTGGATGAAGATCTAAGAAGAAACCTTGATATTATTAATAAGAAACTAAACCCTTCAGTGTGATAAAGTGGATAACTCAGTTTATAAATACTTTATAAATTGTTTATAAACTGAGGATAGGAGTGGAAAACTATTTTATAGTCTCAAATCGCAAAATTTGGCTTGTGTACAACAATTTATTTTTCAACATTAAATTTTTATTTATCAACTATTAAAAATTTGTAAATAAGCCAGATAAATTGTATAATAGATAGGGATTTCCACATATCAACACCTATTATTATTTATATTATTAAATATTATTAATTTATTATATATATGGAGATATGTGCATAATTTTATCTCGTTGAAGGGAGTTTTTAATTCATGAAGTTCGTTTGTTCCAAATCAAATCTTATTGCAGGATTGCAGATTGTATCCAAGGCTGTTCCCAATAAGACAACAATGTCAATTTTGGAGTGCATTCTTGTAGATGCAACAGAGGGAGTAATTAAGTTCATCGCTAATGATATTGATCTTGGAATTCAGACAGAGCTTGATGGTAATATTATCGAGAGAGGTTATATCGCTATTGATGCAAAGATATTCTTTGATATCATCAGGAAGCTTCCTGACAGTGATGTTACCATAGAAGCTGATGCAAACGGTAAGGTTACCATAAGCTGTGAAAAGGCAAAATTCAGTATTGTAGGAAGAAATGCCGATGATTTCACCTATCTTCCCAATATAGAGAGAATAGACGGAATATCAGTATCTCAATATACTCTGAAAAATATTATTCAACAGACTATATTTTCTATTGCGGAAAACGATGCCAATAAAATGATGAGCGGAGAGCTTTTTGAGATAAATCAGGATACACTCAAACTGGTTTCTCTTGACGGACATCGTATTTCTATCCGAAAAATTAAACTTCAAAACAGTTATGAATCAAAGAAAGTAGTAGTTCCCGGTAAAACTTTGTCTGATATAAGCAAGATTATATCTGATAGCACAGAGAACAATGTTGATATCTTCTTTACAGATAAGCACATTTTGTTTGAGTTTGACAGAACTATTGTGGTTTCAAGACTTCTTGAGGGTGAGTATTTCAATATTGATCAGATGCTTTCAAGTGATTATGAAACCAAGATGACAATATCAAGAAAAGAAATGCTTGATTGCATCGACAGAGCTACTCTTCTCGTAAAAGAAGGTGATAAAAAGCCGGTTATCATCTCTATTACTGACGAAAAAATGGAATTGAAGATAAATTCAACCATTGGAAGTATGGATGAAGAGATTGATATAGAAAAGCAGGGTAAAGATCTTATTATAGGCTTTAATCCTAAGTTTTTGATTGATGCCCTCAGAGCAATTGATGACGAAAGTATTGATATTTATATGGTTAATCCCAAAGCTCCCTGCTTCATAAGGGATAAGGATTCAAATTATATTTATCTTGTACTTCCTATTAACTTTACAACAGTGAGCTAAGAAAATGGAAAAGATAACAGTTAATTTAAGAGATGGAGACGAATTTATAAAGCTTGGACAGGCTATGAAAAAGGCCGGTCTTGAGGAATCCGGTGTTGATGCAAAAGTTGATATTCAAAACGGTCTTGTGAAAGTAAACGGTGAAGTTGAAACAAGACGTGGACGTAAGCTTTATAGCGGGGACACTGTTGAGTACGAAGGTGTTCAGGTACAAATTGAGAAATGATAATAAAATCATTAGAACTTACAGATTTTAGAAATTACGAGAATTTAAAAATTGAATTCAGCAGCGGAACCAACATTCTTTATGGTGATAATGCTCAGGGAAAAACAAATATTCTTGAAGCAATTTTTCTTGCTGCTACTACTAAGTCTCATAAGGGAAGCAAAGACAAAGAGATAATTTCCTTCGGTAAGGAAGAGGGACATATAAGAACCATTATTGAAAGAGATGGCGCTTCGTACCGTGTGGATATGCACCTTAGAAAAAGTAAATCCAAAGCGATTGCTATAGATTCACAAAAAATAAGAAAAGCTTCCGATCTGGTAGGAAGATGCAATGTTGTATTTTTTTCTCCAGAAGATCTTAGTATCATAAAAGATGGTCCGGCAGAGAGGCGAAGATTTATGGATATGGAGCTTTGCCAGCTGGATCAAATTTATTTAGAGAATCTTGCAAAATACAATAAGCTTATAACAGAAAGAAATAAAGTATTAAAAGATATGTTTGAACATCCTGAAAACAGTGTTTTACTAGATGTTCAGGATAAGCAGCTTCTTGAATACGGATCTGTAATAATTAAATCCAGGGAAAAATTCATAAAGGATTTATGCGAAATAATAGATCCAATTCACAATAAGCTTACCGGTGGAAGAGAAAAACTGAAAATTTACTATGAACCCAATGTAACTGCTTCGGAATATGAAAATAAACTGGCTTCATCGAGACAAAAAGATATTTATCTGAAGCAGACGACAGTAGGACCTCATAAAGATGATTTTTCATTTAATGTAATTACAGAAAATGTTCCCGAAGAAATAGATATCAGAAAATACGGATCACAGGGACAACAGAGGACAGCCTCGTTGTCGCTTAAGCTTTCGGAAATTGAAATCGTAAAAAAATCAAAAAAAGAAAATCCTGTTCTCTTACTTGATGATGTTTTATCGGAGCTTGACAGCAACAGACAAAATTATCTTTTAAACACAATTGGAGATATTCAGACAATCATTACTTGTACAGGATTAGATGAATTTGTTAACAATCGTTTTGAAATAGATAAGGTATTCAGAGTTGTGAACGGAAGTATACCTGAAGAATAAGAGGATAAAAATGAGTAACGAAGGAAACAATTACGGTGCGGATCAAATACAGATACTTGAAGGACTTGAGGCAGTAAGAAAAAGACCCGGAATGTACATTGGTACAACTGCAGCAAGAGGACTTCATCATCTGGTATATGAGATTGTTGATAACTCAGTAGATGAGGCACTTGCCGGATTCTGTGATCATATTGAAGTTAATATAAATGCAGATAATACTATCACTGTCATGGATAACGGACGTGGTATTCCTGTTGATGTTAACCATAAATCAGGACTTACCGGAGTTGAAGTAGTATTTACAATTCTTCATGCCGGCGGTAAGTTCGGCGGTGGCGGTTATAAAGTATCCGGAGGACTTCATGGAGTTGGAGCTTCTGTAGTTAATGCCCTCTCCGAGTGGCTTGAAGTTGAGGTAATGAGAGGCGGAAAAATATATCAGCAGCGATATGAGAGAGGAAAAGTTTGTTTTCCTCTTAAAGAGATCGGAACCACAGAAGCAGAAAAGTCAGGAACAAAGGTATCTTTTAAACCTGATGCCCTCATTTTCAAAGAGACAACTGTCTTTGATTTTAATGTATTAAAACAAAGGCTTAGAGAAATGGCGTTTCTTACAAAGGGACTCAGTATTACTTTAAGAGATTATCGCGTAGCTGAAGGAGAAGAAATTATCGAGCAGAACTTCTGCTACGAAGGCGGTATCAAGGAATTTGTGCAGTATCTCAATAAGAGTAAGACTGTTCTTTATGATCAGATTATGTATTTTGAGGGAAATAAAAATAATGTTCAGGTGGAAGTTTCTCTCCAGCATAATGATTCATTTAATGAGAGCACATATACATTCGTTAATAATATAAATACTCCTGAGGGAGGAACTCATCTTGAGGGCTTCAAGGTTGCACTTACGAAGACCTTTAATGATTATGCAAGAGAAAAGAAGATGCTCAAGGATAATGAGGAAAATCTCACAGGTGATGATATCCGCGAGGGTCTTACCTCAATTATCAGCGTAAAAATTGAAGATCCTCAGTTTGAGGGACAGACCAAACAAAAGCTTGGAAATTCTGAGGCAAGAGGTGCAGTTAACAGTATTGTTTCTGAACAGCTTACGTATTTCCTTGAACAGAATCCTCAGGTTGCCAAGGTTATACTCGAGAAAGCTATTCTTGCTCAGCATGCAAGAGATGCTGCAAGAAAGGCAAGAGATCTTACAAGAAGAAAATCAGCCCTTGATGGACTTGGACTTCCCGGAAAGCTTGCGGATTGTTCCGATAAGGATCCCAAAAATTGTGAGATTTTCATAGTTGAGGGAGATTCCGCGGGCGGATCCGCAAAGACTGCAAGATCAAGAGCAACACAGGCTATTCTTCCGCTTAGAGGTAAAATTCTGAACGTTGAAAAAGCAAGAATAGACAAAATATACGGAAATGCTGAAATTAAGGCAATGATTACTGCCTTTGGTACAGGTATTCATGATGATTTTGATATCGAAAAGCTTCGTTACAACAAAATCATTATTATGACTGATGCCGATGTTGACGGTGCTCATATTGCAACACTTATGCTCACTTTCCTTTACAGATTTATGCCTGAGCTTATTAAAACAGGCCATGTTTATCTTGCTCAGCCTCCGCTTTACAAGCTTGAGAAGAACAAAAAGATCTGGTATGCATATAGTGATGAAGAATTAAATAAAATCCTCAACGATGTAGGACGAGATCAGAATAATAAGATTCAGAGATATAAGGGACTTGGAGAGATGGATCCCGAACAGCTTTGGGAGACAACCATGGATCCCGACAGACGAGTACTTCTTCGTGTAAATATTGATGAGGAAGCTGAATCTGATATTGATGTTACGTTTACAACACTTATGGGTGACAAAGTAGAACCCAGACGTGAATTTATTGAGAAAAACGCGAAATTTGTTAAAAACCTTGATATTTAAGAGGATAAAAAATGGCTGATAACAATAACAACAATAATAATGGTGAAAACCTTTCGGATGATGTATTCGATCAGGTGACCACCGACAGAATAAAGGAAGTAGATCTTCAGAAAACCATGGAGTCGGACTATATCGACTATGCCATGAGTGTTATCGCATCCCGTGCACTTCCGGATGTAAGAGACGGACTTAAGCCTGTTCAGAGAAGAATTCTCTACTCCATGATCGAACTTAATAACGGTCCCGACAAGCCTCATCGTAAATGTGCACGTATTGTCGGTGATACAATGGGTAAATTCCACCCCCATGGTGACAGCTCTATTTATGGATCTTTGGTAAATATGGCTCAGCCCTGGTCAATGAGATACTGCCTGGTCGACGGACACGGTAACTTCGGATCTGTAGATGGTGATGGCGCAGCTGCCATGCGATATACAGAGGCAAGACTTACCAAGATATCAATGGAGATGACGGCTGATATCAATAAAGATACGGTCGATTTTACACCTAACTTTGATGAGACAGAAAAAGAGCCTGCTGTACTTCCCGCAAGATTTCCGAATCTTCTTGTAAACGGAACTACAGGTATCGCCGTTGGTATGGCAACAAATATTCCACCTCACAATCTTCGTGAGGTTATTGCTGCTGTTGTAAAGATGATCGACAACAGAGTAAATGAGGATAGAGCTACAGATATAGAGGAGCTTCTTCCGATTGTTAAAGCACCCGATTTTCCTACAGGTGGTATAATTCTCGGCACCAGAGGTGCAGAGGAGGCTTATAGAACAGGAAGAGGAAAAGTAGTTGTTCGTGCGGTTACAGATATTGAGGCAATGCCCAATGGTAAGAGCAGAATCATTGTTACTGAGCTGCCTTATCTTGTTAATAAGGCCAATCTTATAGCAAAAATAGCCGAGCTTGTAAAACTTAAAAAGCTAGATGGTATAACAGCTCTTCGCGATGAATCAGACCGTGAGGGTATGAGAGTTGTTATTGAACTGCGACATGACGTAAATGCAAACGTTATGCTCAACAGACTGTTTAAGCATACACAGCTTCAGGATTCCTTTGGAATCATTATGCTTTCACTTGTAAATAATGAGCCCAAGATACTTGGACTTGTTGATATGCTTCATCACTATATCGTCCATCAGGAAGAAGTAGTGACAAGAAGAACCAGATATGATCTAAACAAGGCTGAGGAAAGAAATCATATTGTTGAGGGATTGCTCATAGCCCTTGATAATATCGATGAAGTAATCAAGATTATTCGCGGAAGCAAGACTGTTCAGATAGCAAAAGAACAGTTGATGGAACGCTTTGGATTATCTGATGCTCAGGCACAGGCTATCGTTGATATGCGTCTTCGTACTCTCACCGGCTTGGAGAGAGACAAGCTTGAGCAGGAGCACGCAGAACTCTTAAAGAGAATCGAAGAATTGAAGCTTATTCTTTCAGATAAAAAGGTTCTCCTTGGAGTAATAAGAAAAGAAATCACAGAAATTTCCGATAAATACGGTGATGATCGTAAGACACAGATCGGACATGATGATTCCGATATCAACATTGAGGACATGATTCCAAATGTTAATACGGTTATTGCTATGACAAACGTAGGCTATATCAAACGTATGTCTATTGATAACTTCCGTGCGCAAAACCGCGGAGGTAAGGGAATAAAGGGAATATCCACAATTGAGAACGATTATGTGGAAGACCTTCTTATGACTACAACCCACAATTACATTATGTTCTTTACTAACAAGGGTCGTGCATACAGACTTAAGGCTTATCAGATTCCAGAAGCATCAAGAACATCAAGGGGAACAGCTATTGTTAATTTACTCCAGCTTTCTCCCGAAGAAAAGATAACTGCGACTATTCCGATAAAGGAGTATACAGAAGAAAAGAATCTGTTTATGGTTACCAAAAAGGGAACTGTAAAAAAGACTCCTATAATGGAATTTGCAAATGTAAGAAAGAACGGCCTTACAGCAATTAATCTCGATGATGATGACGAACTTATAGAGGTTAAGACCACAAAGTCTGATTCTGAGATATTCCTTATTACCAGAAACGGAATGTGCATTAGATTTAAGGAGACAGATGTTAGACCTACCGGAAGAACATCAATGGGTGTAAGAGGAATTATGCTCGGCGACCAGGATGAGGTTGTTGGAATGCAGCTTAATTCCCAGGGTGATTCACTTCTTATAGTTTCTGAAAAAGGATTTGGAAAGAGAACCGAGCTTTCAGAATTCCACATCCAGCTTCGCGGTGGAAAAGGTGTAAAGTGCTACAAGATTACTGAGAAGACCGGTAATGTAATAGGTGTAAAGGCTGTTAAGGATGAACATGAAATCATGATGATAACTGACAGCGGAATACTTATTCAGCTTCGAATGGAGGAAATAACCATTCACGGAAGAGTGACCTCCGGTGTTAAGATGATAAATCTAGATAAGGGTGTCAGTGTAGTAGCAATTGCGAAGGTACGTGAAAAGGTATCAAACGGTGACGAAGAATTTGAAAATATCGAAGATGCCATGGAAGAGATACCCGAAGGCGAAGAAATAGTTCCGGATGATGATTTTGATGATGAAGAGATAGAAGAATCCGAAGATAGTGCTGAAGATACAGATGAAGAGTAAATCTTATGAGAGTTGGACTTTTAATATCCGAATTTAAAGACAATAATACATGTGATATTTGTCTTGGAGCAGATGCGGCTGCCAGGGACTTAGGGGTAGAGCTTGTCATTTTTCCCGGTAAAGTAATGATTACTGATAAGAATTATAGCGAAGAAAGAGCCTATGATTATCAGTATCAGGCAGTTTATGACTATATCTATGAAGCCGGTTTTGATGGACTTATTGTGGATATAGAGCATATCGGAAATAAAGCTCCTATTCTCAAAAAGGAAGCATTTTTGAAGCAATTCGGTAAAAAACCGCTTCTTACTCTTTCGAATATGGAAGGCTTCGAGTGCGTATCCTATGCAAAGGATACAGATTCCTATGAAAAGGGTTTTCTTGCAATTGAACAGATTATCAGGAAAATATCCGGTAATGAAGTAAAAGCAAAAAGGCAGAAAATAAACAGCCTTTCAAAGGAATCCATAATTAATATTATAGGAAAAACCGCACGTTTCTCAGAGATTGCATCACAGGCTAATTACTCTAAAGAGAATTATGATGAATCTGTAAAGAAAATGGAAAAGTGCTTTGATAACATAGAAGTATTTTTCCTTGAAAATCCTCAGATATGTTCCTTAAAAAAGGGATGGAATGTGCCTAAGCACTGTAAAAGAATAATAATTATCAAAGACGGAAAGGCCGGAAAAAAAGAGAAAATCAAGGATATGGAGACATCTGATATTTTTGATCTATCGGAAATAAAAGGCACTAAGGTCATTAGAAACATATTCAGAAAAGATAAGCAGTACGGATTCTTTATTATGGGATTTGATGACTCTTTCAGAATAGAGAATTACGATGATCTTATTACCGGAATTATTCTTAGCTCAATAAGAATAAATTTCCTCAAAAAATTCCTGTATGACACAGAGAAAGAGCTTACACAGTGTCAGGAAGAACTTGCAAGAGATGGTTCGGTCCTTGATCATATCGGTGATGAGGACTATCTTACAGATCTTCCGAACAGAAGAGGATTTTTTGCAAAGGCTTATGATCTTCTTAAATCCGATTTCAAAGAAGGAACCTATGCCGTAGTTGCATATATTGATATGGATTCACTTAAAAATATCAATACAATTCACGGTCATGATGAGGGAGACAATGCTGTTAAAAGGGTTGCCGAAATCCTTAAGGAAGTGTTCGGTGAAAACAGTGTTTGCGGAAGAATAAGAGGAGATGAATTCGCTGTAATAGAAGTTACGACAGAGGAAGACAAAGCTGAAGAACTTCGTACAGAGATGGCCAGACAGAATAACAAGCTTCTTATGGATAATACTAAATATCTGAATCATCTGATTTATTCAATCTGCGAATTCGATTATGAGGAAAGCCTGTCTCTTAGAGAAATGCTGAAGGAAACGGATGACAATTTAAAGAATATGCGCCGTATGGAGACCATAGGAAAATAAAAAAACAGTTAAGTATATTTTTAGAATTTACAAGGTTGTGAAAATAACAAAAACAAGATAAAATGTGCTTAATTGGAGTACTACGGACAATTATTTACGAGGATAAACTATGGGAACAGATGCAAATGGATTAGATCCTGAACAGCAGGCACTTTTAGCCAGCATAATGGGAAAATCTTCACAGCAAGGTGCGGGAAATTTTAGTATGCCTGCAGCTACTCCTGCAGCGGCAGCAGCTCCTCCGGATCCTGCAAACAGCGGTAAAATGCTTAGTCAGTCAGAGATAGATGCGCTTATTGCTTCAATGAATAAATAATTATACAGGTTAAGCCTCTCTTTTTAGAGAGGCTTATTAGATATAGTGGAGTATTAAAATGTCTAACCAAATACCAAATACAGAAGAACCTCATTATAAGCACCAGATAAGAAGATTCACCGGCATAATTAAATGGCTGGTGCTTGGTGTGATAGTGGGAATTATTATAGGGGCAGTCGGGGCTGCCTTTTTCCATGGAATAAGGATTGTTACGCAGTTCAGAAAAGCACATAGTTTTATGATTTTTCTCTTGCCTCTGGCAGGTCTTATAATAGTTTTTCTATACAGACTGTCAAAAGAGTATGAGGACACAGGTACAAATCTTGTTATAACTACTATCTCAGCGGGAGACCATCTTCCTAAAAGAAAGATACCTCTTATTTTTATTGCAACTATACTGACTCATCTGTGCGGTGGTAGTGCCGGAAGAGAAAGCGCTGCCTTGCAGCTTGGAGGAAGTATAGGTCACAATTTTGGTGAGCTTATCGGACTTGATGAGGATGACTGTAAAATAATTACAATGTGCGGAATGAGTGCCGCTTTTGCAGCACTTTTCGGGACACCAATGGCGGCAGCATTTCTTGCTATGGAAATTGAGGCTGTTGGAGTAATGTATTATGCAGCTCTTATTCCATGTGTATTATCTGCTCTTGTTTCCAGCAGTCTTGCTTCATATCTTGGTACAGTACCGGATGTGTTTACTGTGAGCATAGTTCCGGAGTTTACTGTGGATAATGCTGTAAAGGGATCTGTACTTGCAGTTATATGTGCACTTATAAGTATTCTGTTTTGCATAGTTATGAAAAAGAGCGGAGAACTCTACAAAAAATATTTTAAGAATCCATATCTTAGAATTTTTGTAGGTGGATGTCTCGTAGTATTATTAACACTCCTTGTAGGAAATAATAACTATAACGGTGCGGGAATGGATGTTATAGAGCTTGCAACCAAGGGAGAAGCGCCATATCCGGCATTTGCGCTTAAGATGCTATTTACGGCAGTCACTATGGGAGCCGGATATAAGGGTGGTGAGATAATTCCGGCACTTTATATAGGTGCAACCTTCGGATGCCTGTATTCTCAGATATTCGGATTTAATTCTGCACTTTGCTCAGCAATAGGAATGGGAGCACTTTTCTGCGGAATTACAAATTGCCCTATTTCATCTCTTCTTTTGTGCTTTGAAATGTTTGGATATAACGGAATGCCATATTTCCTTCTAACAATAGCTCTAAGCTATACCTTTTCAGGCTATTACGGAGTTTACGGATCACAGAAAATTATGTATTCTAAGTTCCATAACAAGTATATTAATCACAAGACCAGATAAGAATATTAGGGGTATGAGTATGTCAAAAAAATTAGTGTCTTGGAATGTAAACGGACTTCGCGCCTGCGTATCCAAGGGAGAATTTCAAAAGTTTATGGAAGAGGAAAAGCCTGATGTAATAGGTCTTCAGGAGACAAAACTTCAGGAGGGACAGATAGAGCTTGATCTTCCCGGCTATCACCAGTACTGGAATTATGCCGAGAAAAAAGGATATTCCGGAACAGCTCTCTTCACAAAGGAAGAGCCGATAAACGTAACCTACGGAATAGGAATAGAAGAACATGACCATGAGGGCAGAGTAATTACTGCCGAATATCCGGACTACTATTTCATAACAGTCTATGTTCCAAATGCCAAGGATGATCTCTCAAGACTCGAATACAGATGTGCTTGGGAGGATGATTTCCTTAAATATATAAAAACTCTTGAGGAAAAAAAGCCGGTAATATACTGCGGTGACCTTAATGTTGCTCATAAGGAGATAGACCTTAAGAATCCCAAACCCAATAGAGGACATGCCGGATTTACTGATGAGGAGCGCGAGAAATTTGATAACGTTGTAGCTTCTGATTTAATTGATACTTTCAGATATTTTTATCCGGATCTGGAGGGAGCTTATTCCTGGTGGTCTTACAGATTTCAGGCAAGAGCTAAGAATGCGGGATGGCGTATAGACTATTTTGTGACATCCAAGTCGCTTGAAAACAAGCTTGAAGATGCAATTATCTATAAAAATCAGATGGGATCGGATCATTGTCCTGTGGGATTATTACTGAAGTAATTATAAACTCTGCGGAGAAATCCGCGGAGTTTTTGACCTTAAACCTAAAACACCCTATAATTAGAACATGTCATTTAATTCATTTTCATTTATTTTAATATTTTTACCCGTAGTCCTTATTATTTGGTACGGATTAAACTATTTTGAGAAACGGAAGCTGGCGGATTTATCCCTTATTGCGGCTTCTTTAGTTTTGTATGGAATTTTTTCGACTAATTTTGTCATTATTCTTTTAATATCCTGCATCGGTACATTTGGTATTACAAAGCTGATGACAAAATATGAAGGAGCTTCCAAGGCTTTTTTAGCTACGGGAATAATCGGAAACCTGTTACTTCTCGGATATTTTAAGTATACAAACTTTTTTCTTACAAACATTTTTGCAGTATTAGGAAAAGAATTGTCCGAACTGAAGATTATTTTACCAATTGGAATAAGCTTTTATGTCTTTTCTCAGATAGCATTTTTGATAGATTTATATAGATATAGTAAAGGAACTGACAACAGAGAGTCTTTTGACATGGAATCTGTATCACTATCCGAATACATTCTTTACATCACTTATTTTCCCAAAATAATTCAGGGACCTATTGCCCTTCCGGGAGAAATGATATCCCAGTTCAGAAGCGCCGAAAAGAGAAAACCCTCAGCTGAAAATTTTAGAAAAGGGATAGAACTTTTTACTATAGGTCTTTCAAAAAAGGTACTGCTTGGAGATAATCTTTCTAAGATAGCGGATTATGGATTTCAGTATACCTACTACATGGATACACTGACGGGACTTCTGGTTCTTATATCTTATTCATTGCAGTTGTACTTTGACTTTTCGGGATACTGCGACATGGCAGAGGGTGTCAGTATGATGCTTGGGATAGAACTTCCAAGAAATTTCAACTCACCCTATAAAGCAATAAGTGTAAGAAATCTCTGGCAGAGATGGCATATGACACTTACAAGATTTTTTGTTAGATATGTTTATATACCGCTTGGTGGTTCAAAAAAAGGAAAACTAAGAACAGCTCTTAACGTCCTGATAGTATTCGTTTTAAGCGGGTTCTGGCACGGAGCTGGATGGACTTATATATGCTGGGGACTTGTAATGGGAATTATGGTCGTCTTTGATGATCTTGGAATAATTGCCACAAAAGGAGATATAAAAAAGCATTATCTTTTACGAGAAAAGCCAATGTTTATAATACCTCAGAAAATAGGACAGATATTAACTTATATTATATTCCTTGTATCGCTGGTATTTTTCAGATCTCAGAATATGACTTATGCCCTGCAATATTTTAAGCAGTTGTTTATACCTACCTGGCCGGGATTTATGTATAAGACTTCGGCAGTGCTTGATATACCTGAGAATTATCTTGCGACAACTGCGACGAACCTGTATGCAAAAAACATGACAAATATGGTTTATTTGGTGAGCTGGATCATCCTTCTTATAATTTCATTTATCGTTATAAGAAGCAAAAATGCAAAAGAAATTGTGGATAGCGGAGCACCATCAAAGAGATTTACAGTGTTTTTTGTGATACTTTTTGTCTGGTCCTTTATTTCATTATCACAGGTTAGTACCTTTATATACTTCCAGTTCTGAGTGCGAGCTGAATTTATTGAGTAATAACATGAATAAAAATAAAGATGTAAACTTCATAAAAAATTTTATAAGAGCTGTTATCATTATTGTCTTATTGATAGGAGTAATGGTTTTTCTTATCGATCCCTTTTTCCATTATCATAAGCCGTGGTTTGGTTTGAAGGCTGTTCTCAATGATAAGGAATATCAGTGCATCGGAACGCTGAGACATTTTGATTACGATGCGCTTATTGTGGGATCTTCGGTTGCCGAGAACAATGACAACAGCTGGTATGATGAAGCTTTTAATTGTAAATCCATAAAGGCAATCCGTTCGTATGGTGCGACGGCGGATCTGTGCTATCTTTTGGATGAAGCATTTTTATCAGGCAATGACATAAAGAAAATATTTTATAATATAGACCCTTCATCACTTAATGCGGATGTGGCTCCTACCTTTGAATCGACGGGATGTCCGATGTATCTATATGATAAAAATCCCTTAAATGACATCAGATATTTATATAACAAGGGTGTCATTTTTGAGAAGATACCATATATGCTGGTTAATTCATATCTTGTGGACTACGATGAAAATCTCTCATATAACTGGGCTAAGTGGAAAAACTTTGGAAGTGAGAGTGCCCTTGGTTTATATTTCAGGCCAAAGACAAAAAAGTCCATGATGGATGAAACAGTTTATGATGATAAACTTTTGGGCAATATCGAACTACTTACAACCGAAGTAGAAAATCATCCTGATACGGAGTTTTATTTCTTTTTCCCTGCTTACTCTATGCTCTGGTGGGACGGAATATACAGAACCGGAGAAAGAGATGCGTTTATCCACTGTGAAAAGGAGATGGTTAAAGCTCTTTTAAAATATGAAAATGTAAGAGTTTTCTGTTTTCAGGATGAGGAAGAGATAATAACCAATCTGGATAATTATATGGATTCCATCCACTTTTCACCGGAAATAAATAAATATATGATGGATAAGATGGTAGGGGATGAAAATAGGATGACAGAGGCAAATTATGAAGATATACTTGATAATATGAAAAACCTGTCAGACAGAATAGTTAATGAACTCATAGTACCTTATGAGGAAAACGGCCAGATTACTTACGAGCAATGATAGCAGAGACTAAATTATCGAATTTAATAAAATGGGGGAAAGCTGTAGTGTTATTATGCACTATGGCTTTTCTGTGCTCTTGCGCAAATTTTGGCGATGATGATGACAGAGCACAGAAAACCGGTGCGGATGTTTATGTCTATGATTTTGAGGATCTGGGAATAGAACTTTTAAAAAACAATGAGTATATATCCCTGAATTACGACAGCAGCGGGATTTACGGGTTAAAGAAAAGCAACAATGACGGTCACATTAATTACAGTTTTTCCCGTATAAAGAATGGACAGACAAGAGCGGAAGAAATTCTTATAGGCTCGGGTAATACCAGATTTGATTATCTTTGCACAGATAATAATGATAATTTTTATGTTTTAAGGACAATTTATCCCGATAAAAAGGGCGTTGATAATATTAATGATGACTATGAGTATAGCGGAAAAGGAGAGAAGAAGCTTGTAAAGTATTCTCCTTCAGGTGATCAAATCTGGGCAGCAGCGTTAACTACTCAGGATGCTGCGGGTTACATCAGAGATATGGCTTATGTCAAAGAAATAGGAATACTTACCTGTTCCACAGAAGGTTTATCTTTGTATGATGAGTTGACAGGAGAAGGAAAGGCTATTGTCTCCAAAGATAAAGGGGACATACATGGTGACCGCGAACTACTTGTATCTCCGGACGGGACAGTATATGCAGTTGAGACTGACAGTAGTTGGAAGTATATAGTTTATGAATTTGATACAAAGAAAATGAATCTTGGGAAAAAGTATAATATTCCCAAGGAAGTTCCGATGGGAGCCAAGTTTTTCACAGGTACAGATAATGATTTTTATTACATTGATAAAAACTGTATATATGCCTTCAATAAGGGTGATGAAAAGACAAGAAAAATATGCGACCTAATTGATTCTGCTTTTTATGCGGATAATATAGTTCTCTTGTTTGAAAAATCAGAAGATGAGTATGAAATAATAGCTGATTATAACACGGCAAGCAGCCGTGCTTTTTCCATGAGAAAAAAAGACAGCCAAAGTGATGAAAAAAAGTCCATCACCATCGGAATTACCACCAGTGATTCTTATGTGAGACAACAGGTAAATATATTCAATCAGGAAAACAGGGAATATAACATAATACTGACGGATTATACAGAGAACAGTCTCCTCGGTTATCATTCGGCATACGGAAGATTACTGGAGGATATGCAAAAAGGAAAAGGTCCTGATATTCTGATCCTCAGTTCTTATTCGGACATGTGCGATCTTCGTTCAAAGGGATTCCTTGAACCGATTGATTCATATCTTAGAAATGATGTTGAAATTTCATCAAATAAGTATATTGAGAATATTGCAGGGGCAATTAAAGAAAATGGAAAGCAGTTTGCAATAATGCCATATTTTTCTATAAATACCTGCGCTGCTTCAAGTGAATTTCTTGGAGACGAGGCGGTCAGTCTGTCTAATTACAGGAATCTGTGTAATAAGCATAATGTCAAAATTCAGAATGTAATGGGAACAATGAATTTTGCAGGAGCTGACATATTGTATGAGACATCAGGCTTTGACTTTATTGACATAAAAGAAAAAACCTGCGATTTTCAGAATTACAATTTTATCAATCTGATAAGTTTAATCAGAGAAGTAAAAAGAGCGGAAGATAGCGATATTTACAAACCTCTTGATTCAAACTGCTATATTGAAAACAAATCGATGCTTCTTCCCTATGTCATTTCAAGTTTTGAGGATTATCGTATAATTCGTGACGGATATTTTAAATCGGATATCTTTTTCAACGGTTATCCTTCCATAGGTGGAGGAATATCATATATTGAACCCGGGATGATGCTTTCAATTAACAGCAGAAGCGAGTACAAAGAAAAAGCATATGAATTTATAAGATATTTTCTTCTTGATGAGTATCAGTACAGCATAGAATGGGGCTTTCCGGTATATGAAAATGCTCTGGATCTCCTTATGGATAAATCGACCAGAGCACGGTATTACATAGACGATTCAGGAAAAAGGGTAGATACAAACAGTACAATAACTATAGGAAAAAGAGAATTTGTGATAACACCGCTGACGACGAGTGAAGCATCATATATGAAAGAATTCATTTGTTCTTTGAATAAGCTGCAATATAGAGACCCCGAGATAGTAAGCCTTATCTCAGAATCCGTAAAGCCTTACTACATCGGGGACATAACCGCAGAAAAAGCATCTTCACTTGTTCAGCACAGAATAGAAAAATACTTAAAAGATAATAATTCTTAATAAGATCCCATATCATGGAACAAATCGTAGGAATCCTGAAGAAGCTGTCTTATATTGGTAAAATCTTTGTTTGCAACAGCTGTATAAAGAGTATCAACAAGGAAAAGCTGCGCAAATCTTGAACTTGTTACACCGCTTTTTTTATCGATTTCAGGAGATGTTGTAAAGAGAACATGGTTACATCCCTGAGCCAGAGGGCTGTTTCCGAGCTTTGTAATTGCTACTGTCTCGGAATGTTTGTCATTTGCGATTTTAAGAAGCTGCATAATTTCATCGCTTTTTCCGGAGTCGCAGAAGAAGATAGCAACATCATTCTCCTGAAGCTGGGCTGCGTTCATAAGGCTGTTATGAAAATCCTCGTTGTAGGTCACATTGTAGGAAAGTCTCTGAAATTTGGTGAAAAGATCGGAGGCTGCCAGAGAACTGCTTCCAACTCCGAATATTCTGATCATTCTGGCACCGACAATAGCATCTACGGCGCCTTCGAAGGATTGAGTATCAAAGAGCCTGTAGGTTGTCTGAATAGCCTGAGAGCTTGTAGCACAGATATTATCAGCTATAGCCTGCATTGAGGTATATTGATTGATATCCTTGAATTCAATATGAGGACCCGCTTTTTCAGCCTTTTTGGCATCTGAGAAAATTTCTCTTTTAAGGCCCTTTAGTCCTGAATATCCAAGGGACTTGGAAAATCTGCTCCAGGTCGCCTGTGTTGTACCTGATGCTTCGGCAAGCTCTGCAACGGTATTGTTGTATATGCTTGAATCATTCTTTAAACAGTAATCAGCTGCTTTTCTTTCTTCTCTGGTTAGATTTGCATAAACACTTTTAATTCTTTCTTCCAATAATGACATAGTTGATCTCCATTCCTGTAAACGTGAGACTAACATAATTAACCATTTATAGTATATCGCAAAATCAGTAATTACATTATTAAATAACAATAATATATTTATGCAATTATTAAAATTTTATAAACGATAAAATGTATAAGATTTATTTGTTATACTAAATATCAGTAAGGATAAATTTTTTTGATTACAGGGTTAATTAAGCGGATGGATTTAATATCCTATGCTAAAAGAAAGGAGATTTTATACTATGAAATGGGTATGTGCAGTATGTGGTTATGTTCATGAGGGAGATCAGCCCCCGGCAGAGTGTCCTGTATGCCATGCTCCCGCAGAGAAGTTCAAAAAGCAGGAAGGTGAGAAGGTTTGGGCATGCGAACACGTTGTAGGTGTTGCTTCCAGTGCTCCTGAAGAAATCAAGAATGGTCTTCGTGAAATGTTCAATGGTGAGTGCTCTGAGGTAGGTATGTACCTTGCTATGGGCAGAGTAGCTACTCGTGAAGGATATCCTGAAATTGGCGCATTCTTTGAGAAAGCTGCCTGGGAAGAAGCTGAGCATGCTGCTCATTTTGCTGAGCTCCTTGGAGAAGTCATCACAGATTCCACAAAGAAAAACCTCGAGCTTCGTGCTGATGCTGAATATGGAGCTACACAAGGCAGAGCAGATCTTGCCAAGAAAGCAAAAGCGCTTGACCTTGACGCTATCCATGACATTGTGCATGAAATCGGACGTGATGAGGCAAGACACGGCAAGGCATTCCAGGGACTCCTTGACAGATATTTCAAATAAATATAGAGCAGAGCTTATAAGTAAAAATGATATGAGAGAGAACCGATGTCAATGGATGCCGGTTCTCTCTTTTTGTTTGCGTTGTCACAGATGCCTGAAGATGATAAATTTAGATTAGCGCTTTTATATAAACATTAATATGACAAAACATAGAAGCAGCGCAGAAAGAGGGCAGAATTATGAGTTATAAGATCGGAATAATCGGTGCAATGGAAATAGAGGTTGAAAGCCTCAAAAAGGAAATGACGGTTACAAGAACTCTTACAAAGGCAAACATGGAGTTTAATGAAGGAAAACTCGGAAACAGCGAAGTGGTTGTTGTAAAAAGCGGAATCTGCAAGGTAAATGCAGCTCTCTGTGTGCAGATTCTTGTGGATGACTTCAAGGTAACCCATGTAATAAATACCGGGGCAGCAGGCTCACTTGATGCAAAAATCGATATCGGTGACTTTGTTGTATCAACTGATGCTGTATACCATGATGTAGATGCCACAATTTTCGGATATAAGAAGGGTGAGATTCCTCAGACAGGATGCCGTGAGTTCACCGCTGATTCCTGGATGGTGGAAAATATCAAGAAGGCAGCAGAAACTGCCGGCATTACAGGAAAACTGTGGGACGGAAGAGTATGCTCCGGAGATCAGTTCATTTCGGATAATTCTGTTAAGGATTCAATCAAGAAGGAATTTGATGGTCTTTGCTGCGAGATGGAGGGCTGCGGAATCGCCCAGGCATGCTTCCTTAACAACATTCCTTTTGTTATCCTTCGTGCTATTTCGGATAAGGCAGATGGCAGCGACATAATGGATTATCCGGAGTTTGAGAAGAAGGCTGCAAAGGACTGCGCTGCACTTACTGAAGCTTTCATCAAAGCTATCTAAATATTTTACATTCTGTACTGACTGGGAGTACAGCCCAGTTCTCTTTTGAAATATCGATTGAAGTGATATATGTTGGTAAAGCCGCATTGCTCGGCGACATCCGACACACGAAGTTCTTTGTTGGTAAGGAGATGCTTGGCCTTATCAATTCTGGCTGTGATGAGATCATCCTTGGGACTTGTGAAGAAAAAGGTCTTGTAATAATGATAGAGCTGACTTCTCCCAAGGTGTGTCTCTTTGCAGATTTTTTCTATATTCCATTCCTCTGAACATCTTTGAAGCATATTGATTCTGAAGGCTGAGAGAAATGAGTATATTCCGCCACCTTCCTCTAAAGGCGCGGGACTAAATATACTTCGCTCCGCAGATATTAGTAGTTCCATGATAAGAAGATCTATCATACGTTCTTTTCTCGACTGCTTTGAAAGGTATTCAAATTGGATACGCCGCAGGCAGTCGATGATAGCTTCGTCATCATTCGGGTGGAAAAGCGTGTTCATCGGTATCTGAAGACCGCGGATTTCTTCTGGATCACAGGTAAAGTGGACAAAGGAGTTCGAAAAAGAAGACACGGCCTGATAGTACTGCGGATGTCCCGGAGTAAATAATATACAATCACCTGATACCGCAGACTTCTGGACAAGCCTTAGACCGTCTCTTTCAACTGTTTCATATCCTGCATTATGCCTATTTTCTGAGCCTGCAGGAAAATAAAAGGTCATAGGCGAAGTCAGATGTAAAAACAAATAATCGCCGCTGCCGTCAGGTCTGTATATTATATCTTTGTCGGGATTGCGGTAATTATAACCGCAGTAATCAGTTCTAAACATAAATCCAATGCCTCACGAATAGAAAGTATTAAAATCTATATCAATAATTCTAAATTTACACAGGACAAAAAGTCAATAAAAATGGATTAAATAGCATTTAAATATGGCTTAGTGTCTGTAATAATGAAAATTACCAAGAACAAAAAATCAATAGATTGTATTTTGGAGGATATAAAATGGCTAAGAAATTACAGAAGGCTCAGCTTTGCATAGACAGAGACTTTGAGATCAGCAAGATAGATGAGAGAATTTTCGGTTCCTTCCTTGAGCATCTCGGAAGAGCGGTTTATGAGGGTATTTATCAGCCCGGAAATAAGAATGCGGACAAGGACGGATATCGCAAAGATGTAATTAAGCTCATAAATGAGATACATGTACCGATAGTAAGATATCCGGGAGGTAACTTCGTATCCGGCTTTAACTGGGAGGACAGCGTAGGTCCCAAAAAGGATCGTCCCCGCAGAATAGAGCTCGCATGGAACGTTGTGGAGACCAACCAGTTCGGACTCAACGAGTTCATGGAGTGGTGTAAAAAGGCAAATACAAAGCCCATGATGGCAGTTAACCTCGGAACAAGAGATATAGATGCGGCAAAGAATATTGTAGAGTACTGCAACATCAAGAGCGGCACATATTACAGTGATCTTCGTATTAAGCATGGTGTGAAAAATCCGCACGACATTAAGCTTTGGTGCCTCGGAAATGAGATGGACGGCCCCTGGCAGATCGGCCATATGACGGCACAGGAATACGGCATGAAGGCAGGAAGAGCAGGCCACATAATGAAGCTTGTTGATCCTTCAATAGAGACTGTTGTTTGCGGATCTTCATCACTTTACATGGATACCTTTGGAGAGTGGGAAAAGACAGTGCTTGAATGCAGCTATGATTCTGCTGATTATTTATCACTTCATACCTATTATGGTAATCCCGAGGATGATACACCAAACTTCCTTGCAAGTAATGTGGCAATGGATAAATTTATTTCACAGGTAATCTCTATTTGTGATTATGTAAAGGCAGTTAAGAGAAAGAACAAGACTATCAATCTTTCCTTCGATGAGTGGAACGTATGGTATCACAGCAACGAGCAGGATAAGAAGCTTGAGAAATGGGTTGAGCATCCGCATCAGCTTGAGGATGTATACAACTTTGAGGATGCCCTCCTTGTGGGCTCAATGCTCATAACACTTCTTCGTCATGCAGACAGAGTAAAGATTGCATGCCTTGCACAGCTTGTAAATGTTATTGCACCCATTATGACAAGTGATACAGGCGCATGGAGACAGACCATTTTCTATCCATATATGCACGCAAGCCTCTACGGAAGAGGAACGGTTCTCAACACAGTTGTTAAGTCTCCTTCCTACGAGAGTAAGCACGGCGATGCTCCTTATATCGATAGTGTTGTTACTGCTGATGATGAAAATGAGACAATCACAATTTTTGCAGTAAACAAGAATCTTGGAGAAGATTTCGAGCTTACATGTGATCTCAGACAGTATGCAGGCTACAAGTTAGTTGATCATATCGTACTTACAAATGATGATCTCAAGGCTGTAAATACTGAAAAGAAGCCCAATGCCGTTGCTCCCACAGAGGGTAAGAACACTAAGGTTGAGAAGGGTATCCTTACAACGGTTCTTCCTTCAAAGAGCTGGAACGTTATCAGACTGGCTAAATAATCCTATTATTCAAGATTGTAATCTCTTTAACCTTCCCTAAAAGAGATATACAAAAAAGCCGGCTCATTACTGAGCCGGCCATAAAGGCTATATAGCAGAGATGGAACCTGTAAAGAATTACTTAGCGGTAATTGCAGGTTCTGTTTTTTTATTAGTTTACGTTTGACCAGATCTTATATCTCTGATTGGGATTTACTCCCTTCTTCTGGAACAGTTCACTTAATGTTACAAGTGTGTAACCCTGTTTCTGAAGACCCTCGATGATCTGAGGAAGAGCCTGTACAGTCTGGTTATTGCCCTGGAAATCATGGAGAAGGATGATCTGTCCGTCTCTTGCGCCACTAAGTACAGAGTTTACTCTCTGCTGTACAGAGGTGCTGTTTTCCCAGTCATTATGTGTAGAACCCTGAATGAAGGTTGCATTGATGTTCTCATGCATTGTGTTGCTTGTTGAAAGGTAAGGTGCTCTGAAGAACTTAACGTCAACACCTACAGCATTCTTGATTGCTGAAGCAGTCCACTCCTGCTGATTGCGGCAATCCTGAGCGCTCATTCTGGACATGTCCTGATGAGTATATGAGTGGCTTGCAAGTTCACATCCCATTTTTACCTGTCTCTGCATGATGCTGAGAGTATCCATGCTGATATTCTGTCCGATAAGGAAGAATGTAGCCTTTGCACCGTATTTCTCCAGCGCATCAAGTACACCGTTTGTTGTGCTTGAAGGACCGTCATCGAAGGTAAGGGCGATATACTTGCCTGTATCCTTCTGTGTCTGGTTTCCTGTCTGAGCAGGTGCAGGTGTCTCAGTTGCTCCGGTAGCCTGTCCACTCTCTTCACCCCATCTGAAGGAATCAAGATAAGCATCCCAGTTGCCGTCATCTGCTGTAACAACAAGTTCAATCTTCTGATTGCCTGTACCGTGATTTACATTCTTGATAGTGTATTCAGCAGTATTAGCATCGCCGTAGTAGAAAGTACCCTTGTATTCGCCACCGATCTTAAGATCAACTCTTGCCATGTTGTTATTGTTTGAAGCTCCGCGAAGAGTGAAATCATGAGTGCCGTATGCAAAATACTGAGTGAAGCTTACGCTGTCGTTGTTAGCATATAATGCTACGCCATTGAAAGGACTGCTGATGCTTCCTGTATACTGACCTGACTTTGTCATGTCCTCACACTGTTTGGAAGTGTTGCCCTGAGCAGGTGTGCTGCTCTGGTTACCGCCCTGGCTCTGGTTTCCACCCTGATTTCCACCCTGGTTACCGCCCTGGCTCTGATTTCCGCCCTGGTTACCGGTGGAAGGTGTTGTAGACTGACCTGAACCACCACTCCACTTAAGTGAATCTATGAATGCATCCCAGTTACCGTCATCTGCTGTAACAACAAGCTCAACCTTCTGATTACCGGTCTTATGATTTACATTTTCGATCGTGTACTCAGCGGGATAAGAACCACCATAGTAGAAAGTTCCCTTGTACTCGCCGCCAATCTTGAGATCAACTCTTGCCATGTTATCGTTGTTTGAAGCACCGCGAAGAGTGAAATCGTGAGTTCCGGAAATGAAGTTCTGAGTAAAGCTTACACTGTCATTATTAGCGTATAATGCTACACCACTGAACGGACTGTTGATATTGCCTGTGTACTGACCGGACTTGGTCATCTGCTCGCACTGCATGGAAGTTCCGGTCTGAACAGTAGTGCTGCCCTGATTGCCACCCTGGTTTCCACCCTGGTTTCCGCCTTGGTTTCCACCCTGATTACCTGAAGAGGAACCACCGATTGTCATAACGTTCTTATAAACGTTAGCGTAGCCGCTACTCTGGTAACCTTCGATGTTAAGAGCTGCCTCGGTAAGTCTTCCGAGTCTGATACCCATTCTCTCCCAAGCCTTGAAATGCTCGGTTACGCTGATGGTACCGCTTTCCTTCTTACTGGTACGTACGCTGAAAATCTGGGTAAAGTTTGTATCTCCAATGATTGAAGGCGCGTTATAACGATTTGTTACATATACGTCATATGTACCGCCATCTACCTGGATCTGACCTCTCGGAGATCCCCCCGGCGGACGCCATGAACCCCAACTGTCTACAATGTAATACTCAATAAGTGGATCAAGAGTCCAACCATATACACACAGATATGAATTTCCATTCGGTCTGTAATCAACACCATAATCGAATGATATATTTCCGATCTGCTGATAGGTCTTAGTCTGATCGAATTTTCTGCCCTTTCTGAAAAGAGCGTTTCCGATGTTGCTCCATTGACAAGTGAATGCCCCCCCTGCATCCAGTGTCATACTGGTAGTTCCGTAATCTTTCCACAGCTCATAATCGTAGCCGTCCTGATTGCCGGTCTTATTATCGTACAGCGTTGTAGCTGCCTTGGCCTGCAAGGAAGGTACTAAGAGCTGTGCGCACATGAGAGTAGTCACGAGCGCAGATGTCAAAACTTTCTTCAACACTTTCTTCTTTCCTCCTATTATTATATTGTCTGCTATATAACATGGCTGTATTATATACGAAGATAAAAAAACATGTATTACAGAATTTAGTGCGTAAAATTGTTCAATATGTCAAAAAATCAATCATATTTATGCAAAATAATGAATATAGTTTTGAGTATACAATTTTATATATATTTAAGCACTTAGATATTGCGCCACTTCTCAAGTTTTGCTAAACTTTAACGCGAAAGTAATACTATTTTTTTACCATTTTTTTGAGTTTTATATGGCGGTTTATTACCGTATCAAATTTTAGGAGGATTCTACAAAATGGTTGAATGGAAAAACCTTGATAAGTTAAGTTCATTCGATGAGCTTAAGAAGGTAAAACGTGTTGATCTCGTATCTGCTATGACAGGTGAGAACGGCGCTAAGAGAGTTAAGGAATATTCCGTAGATATGGCTGAGGGCCTTACCTACAATTATGCCGCTAAGGAAATCGATGATGACGTTCTTGCAGCACTTGATAAGCTCTCTAAGGAAGCACAGCTTTCTGAGAAATTTGAAGCCCTCTATAACGGCGAAGTAATAAATACCGGTGAGAAGAGAATGGTTCTTCACCAACTCACAAGAGGACAGCTTGGAAATGATGTTATGGCTGACGGTGTTAATAAGCGCGAGTTCTATGTGAAGGAGCAGAAGAGAATTGCTGATTTCGCAAACAAGGTTCACTCAGGTGAGATTGTAAACGAGAAGGGTGAGAAATTCACAACAGTAGTTCAGATCGGTATCGGCGGATCGGATCTTGGCCCCAGAGCTATGTATCTTGCTCTTGAAAACTGGGCACACAGAACAGGCAACTTTAAGATGGAAGCTAAGTTCATCAGTAACGTAGATCCTGATGATGCATCTGCGGTTCTTAATTCTGTAGATGTTGCTCATTCTATTTTCATTCTTGTATCAAAATCAGGAACAACTCTTGAGACTCTTACAAACCAGAGCTTTGTAATGGATGCTCTTAAGAAAGCAGGACTTGATTCATCCAAGCACATGATAGCCGTTACTTCTGAGACATCTCCTCTTGCAAAGAGCGATGATTTCATTGAAGCCTTCTATATGGATGATTATATCGGAGGACGCTATTCTTCAACCTCAGGCGTAGGCGGAGCAGTTCTTTCACTTGCTTTCGGCCCTGATGTATTTGCACAGTTCCTTGATGGTGCTGCAGCAGAGGATAAGCTTGCAGCTAATAAGGACATGATGAAGAATCCCGCAATGCTTGATGCCATGATCGGATTCTATGAGAGAAACGTTCTCGGATATCCTTCAACAGCAGTCCTTCCTTACTCACAGGGACTTAGCAGATTCCCTGCACACCTGCAGCAGCTCGACATGGAGTCAAATGGTAAGAGCGTAAACCGCTTCGGAGAGCCTATAGATTATGTAACAGGTCCCGTAATCTTCGGTGAGCCCGGTACAAACGGACAGCACTCCTTCTATCAGCTTCTCCACCAGGGTACAGATGTTATCCCGATGCAGTTTATCGGCTTTAAGAACAGCCAGCTTCAGAACGATGTTGATATCCAGGGCAGCACAAGCCAGCAGAAGCTCTGCGCTAACGTGGCAGCTCAGATTGTAGCATTTGCCTGTGGTAAAAAGGATGAGAACCTTAACAAGAACTTCAAGGGTGGACGTCCTTCAAGTATTATCATCGGTGACGAGCTTAATCCCAAGTCCCTCGGTGCACTTCTTTCTCACTTCGAGAACAAGGTTATGTTCCAGGGCTTTGTATGGAACTTAAACAGCTTCGATCAGGAAGGTGTACAGCTCGGAAAAGTACTTGCAAAGAAGGTTCTTGCACACGAGACAGATGGAGCCCTTGCAGTATACAGCGATCTGTTGAATATTTAACATATTAGAATAATATGCCCCCACGTATACTATATTTGATTTCAATCTCGTTGCAAAAAACGCATAATCGATTGAACTCAAATGTAGTATGCGTGGGGGCTTAGTTTTTTCAAAAATATAAAAAATTATACAAGCAGAATATTAGGCGAGGAGTGATATTGTTATTGTGCTACTGCATCCTCGATAATATTTAAAATTGTCTCTGTGGCGCCGGACTGGTTTGATTCTTTCATCTTTTCGATATATTTTTCACGGTGTTCATAAACATCAAAGATACTCTCTACTAGAATGTCCTCATCAAGTTCCTCATTGTCTATAACAACTGAGAAGCCTTGCTTTTCAAAGGAGCGGGCATTTATTATCTGATCGCCTCTGCTGCTCTTCGCAGAAAGAGGAACGAGAACATTGGGCTTACGCAGAGCTGCAAGCTCACAGATAGCGTTGGCACCTGCTCTTGATACCACTACATCTGCCATGGCAAAGATGTCCTTCATCTCGTTCTTGACATATTCGAACTGCTTGTAGCCTTCCATATTGAGCTTTAAGTTATCCATTTTATCCTTACCGCACAGGTGCACGATATTGAAATGGGGCAGAAGTCTTGGAAGTGCATAGCGTATGGTTTCATTTATGCTCTGGGCACCGAGGCTTCCTCCGGTAACCATGATAACCGGCTTATCATCCTTAAAGCCGCATATCTTTTTTCCCATTTCGCGCGAGCCCTTCATGAGCTCTTTTCTTATGGGAGTTCCTGTCAAAACTGCCTTGTTAGCTGGAAGGAGCTCAAGGGTCTCAGGGAAGTTACAGCAAATGGTCTTTGCTGATGAAAAGCTGAGCTTATTGGCAAGCCCGGGTGTCATATCGGATTCATGAAGAATGCAGGGAATGCCAAGCGTTGAAGCTGCCCGTATTACAGGCACTGAAACAAAGCCTCCCTTGGAAAAAACAACATCAGGGTTAAGCTTCTTTAATAGCTGTCTCGCTTCAACAAAGCCCTTCATAACTCTGAAAGGATCAGAGAAATTCTTGGGATCGAAATATCTTCTAAGTTTACCTGTAGAAATTGAATAATATGGAATATGAAAATCTGCAATAAGCTTTTTTTCAATTCCTGTATGTGAACCGATATAGCTGATCTCGTAGCCTCTTTCCTTAAGCTCGGGAATAAGAGCCATATTCGGTGTAACGTGGCCGGCAGTGCCGCCACCGGTTAAAACGATTTTCTTAGACATTTACAAAAAGCCTCCTTAAATATAAGAGTACCACAGTTTTAATAAGCCCGCACTCTTAAGAAAACATAGAATTACTGAATTAGTCAGGGCAATTCATACAGTACGTAATTATCCTGTTTGGCCCTGATTTTGGATTCTCCGATAAGGGGCATGACAATGTCCTTTAACTCGGGATTTTTATCCATAGCAGCTGTATCAATAAGAAGCAGTTTTACTGCATTACTGTCAAGATCAGGGAATTTTGTATCAATCTCATCTGCACTATCAACCAGGTATACTCTCTCGTGAGAGATTGTAAGATCCATTGGCGGTTCGTAGTGTATCTCGTTTGTAAATGAAAAGCACACGTCATTATAATCAGTATTCCTGTAGAGGAATTCATCAAGGGTATAATCCGCATCACCGTCTCTTGATACTATGTACTTCGAAGTAGATGTGGGAACACCCGTTATAAGTATCATGATAAAGAGGGCGATAGCAAAAGCAGGTATGAGAGGAGCAATCCTTCTTCCGAGAAAAAAGGTGCCGCCTTCCGCATCCTTTCCAGCCGTAACGGCTCTTTCGTACGCAACTGCAGCAATTGGAGCTGTCATTGCAACGCACCATCCGGCTTTCATCATGGAAAACTCATGGACGGCGGAGTGATTCTTAAGCAAAAGTATCTGAAAGGCTACAGCGATATAGCTTGCTATTACAAGTGAAATATCGGTATTTGTGAAAAGCGTTTTTATGCGAGCACCCTTTTTCAATGTAAGGAATGCAATAACTACGGTTACAAACTGGAACAGGAAAAGATAAAACATGAAGCTTCGCTGTTCCTGAGTAAAGGCGGAGGTAAAGTTTTCAATAAGTCTTGAAACAATCGCGGAAAGACTGTCGTCACCGCCGGTTCTGAATTTGAGCTTGTATTTTAAGGTATCGAGCCAGCCATCGACAAAACTTAGCTGAACAAGGAAAGTGATGAGTGCAAGCACTACAGGAACGGCATAGGAAAGACCACATGCCACAATATCCCGCAGGGATTTTTTATCAAGAATAAGGCCGATTATCCTCATCACAAATACAAAAAATGCAAGGATCCAGAAATAGTAGTCCGTGAGGATTCCGAGATATATTGTCACAAAATGAAGTATTTTTATGAAAATCATCAGAGGCTTTTTCGCCCGGAGTTCCGGCATGTATAAAAGCTCTTCCAGAAACAGGAACAGCATGACATACAATAAAACGCTCTGATCAGTGAAAAATACATTTGGAAGATACCAGGCGTTTACCGGGAGGAGCATCCATAAAGCCACTGTGGATACGGAGATAAGAATTCTTGAAAGGTTTGAGCCTATGCGGTGCTTCCAAAAAAGAACAAAAATAAAACTTGAAAAAAGTAGGGATTCAATTGCGAAAAGAATCATCTGGAGATGCTTTACGAAAGAAATATTTATAAAGCTTCTGCCGGACAAAACGGCACACAGCCACACAAGAACAATATGTCCGCTGGGATAGCTTATGAAAGGGACTCTGTCATTGAAGCTCTGGAACTCAATGGAGCGATAATTTTCGCAGGCAGTAAAGTGCATCTTTGCAGCACCTTCTTCGAGCCATATATTTACATACTTAACGGTGGAGGCAGACTGCCAGATATTGTCTCCGCCCATGTTCTCGTATCTGATAGGATATTTAAAATTGAAAACAGCTAAAAAAATCAGCAATGTAAACAGATTAACAAGAAAAAAACCAAAAAATGTATTCTGAAATTTGCTCATTGTGGCACACCCTCTTAAAACTTATCGTCTGTTCATACTACCATATTTTTTGCTATAATTAAATTCACTTCTAACTAAGAATTAAGCTTCGGAGGACAGTAAGAAAATGCCGGATTTTCTTAAAAAGATTTGGGAAAAGCTTCCCATCACACATAGATTCTGCTTTTTTATCAGTCTTATAACAGGACTTCTCGTTCATTTCTTCATGATTTCAAACAAGATTACAAATCTGGATGATATTGTATGCGTACCGGGAGTTGGCGGCGGAAAAGTTCTGGGAAGATGGCTCCAGGATCCCATTCACGATATTTTTTCACCCTGGTCTGCGCCGGCTCTTAATGGCATTATGGCGATAATTTTTCTCTCGGTAGCAGCCTGCGTAATAGTTTCTGTCTTGAAAATTGAGAGTATAACAGGTGCCGTTCTTGTAGGCGTTATGATGATGACGCTTCCCAGCACAGCAAGTAATATGTACTACATGTATCTGGCGCCAATCTTTGCGCTTTCAATTCTTGCAAGTGTTCTGAATGTGTATCTTACATCCAAATACACCTATGGCTTTATTTTAGGTATTGTTTTGCAGTTCCTTAGCATGGCATGCTATCAGGCATACTTTGGCCTTTCTGCCTCATTTTTTGTACTTGCCTATTTCCTCATGCTGATGGACGGAACAAAGGTGAGTCTTGTTATAAAGAAGGGACTTAGAAGTCTCCTTGGCCTTGCGGTGGCAATGGCGGGATATCTTATTAGTCTTAAGTTTGTTGATCTTAGCGAGTATAAGGGACTTAGCAGTATAGGACATACCTCACCGGCGGACCTTGCTTTGTCGATACTTAGGGCATACCACAGAGTTGTTCAGTATTTTGTTACGGCGCCGGAGAGCTTTATGAAAGGCGCTCCCACACTATTCAACAGAGTGCTGGTTGTATTTTTGATAATTCTTGTGGTCCTGCTTTTTATATGGAAAAAAGCCTTTTCAGAGATTTCAAGAGGAGTAATATGCCTTATTCTCCTTGCAATTTTTCCTCTGGCACTTGGACTTGTGTATGTGATGGCGCCAGAGCTTTCTCATGCATCCACAGTTATGATCTATTCCTACAGCGTGTTCTATTTCTTCCTCATAGCTGGAATGGAGAGAATAATGAGAGGGGAAGAAGGTACAAAGAAAAAAGCATCGGTATTTCTTGCATCACTCATTTTCATAGGGCTTATTCTCGAAGCTTATGCCGGCGCGAGAGTAATAAATAACTCATATTACAGAAGCTATGTTGCCCAGAACCGTGTAATGCAGTATTACAACAGAATAATCTCAAAGTTGGAGGATGGAGGATATAAGTACGGTGAGCCAATGGCAATCCTTGGAGGTTTTTATCCGGATCCTCTTCCGGTGGCAGCCCACAGTATGCACGGGGCTATTCTTGCGGATTTCGAAGGTGCTACACTCGAAGAGCACTTATTCCTTCCGACTCACAGGGACAGATTTATTCAGATATGGTTTGGAATTGATACAGGGGACATTACCACTGAGAAAAAAGAAAAGCTCATGAAAACAGCCGAATTCAAGGAAATGTCTAATTACCCTGAAGACGGCTGTGTAAAACAAATCGATGGTGTGTGGGTTGTGAAGCTAAATGAGGACGATGGTTAAAAGTCGGTCTTTTCCATAAGGCCTTCGATTTTGTTCCAATATTTCTTGGGATCTACGTCGACTCCTTCAACATGGTCGGAGCCGAGTATCAGGCAATACTGCTTGGGCGCGCTGCACTTTTCATAGAGGCGTGCGCTCATATGAGGATCTATAACCTTATCCTCATCGCCGTGAATAAACAGAGTGGGTGTCTTTGACTTTTCAACAGCTGAAAGCACATCCACCTTTTTTATGTCATAACCACAGCGGATAAGTACCAGCAGACGAATAATGAAAAATGAAACCGGGAAAGGAATCAGGTGCTTGCCCTGTTTATAGATGTCTGCAAACTCTTCATAAACGGTGGTGTAGCTGCTGTCAGCAACAGCAAGTATTACGTTATCCGGTAGGTTTTCACCGGTGGTCATAAGGGTTATCGCAGCACCCATACTTACACCATGTATGAGAATATGCGCATCCTTGTCATTCTTAATTATGTGATAAATCCACTCTAAAATATCAAGTCTGTCAAAATATCCGTAGCCGGTGTAGTTACCTTCACTTTGTCCAAAGCCTCTGTTGTCCGGAAGGAGTACGTTTATGCCCATTTTGTGGTAATGTTCGGCAAAGATACCCATATATTCACCGTCGCTTCTGACCCCGTGAATAACAATGGCGTATTTGTGACTTTCTTCCTCTGCCTTGATGTAATGTGCGTGAAGCTTTAACTCATCAATGGAATCTACATAGACATCTTCTCTGAGAGGATTATTTCTTACCCACCTGATTGCCTTTGAATCCATGGGGTTATTGTCTATTTCTTTCTGTGTTTTCTTTTTCGGAACAACTGCCATATCATAGAAAATCGATGCAGCTGCGGCTCCACCTCCGAAGAGAGCTGTAAAAAGACCAAATAATACGAAATTTCGCTTTTTGCTCATGGGAACCTCCTTTGCAAGTAATGTATAAAAATTTTAGCAAATACTAATAAAATGTGCAATTGGTGGAGATTCAATAGCACATATTAACGAAATATGGTATGAT
>NZ_FOBE01000021.1:0-79394 GCF_900109475.1 Butyrivibrio sp. ob235 | reverse complement strand
TACATCAATGAATTAGATGATTCTCCAGAAGATCTGAAGTATACTCTATCCAAATGAGGAACTAATGTAGCTATATAATCAACAGATGATATGTTAGGAAATAATCCTGGTTTTGCCTGAATCCTAAATTGCATTGCATCATAGCCATATGTTTGTTTGACCCAATATAGGGCCGGACCAACATAGTTAGTCATATTATATGTATTGGTATCAAGTATGTTACATCGAAGAAAACGGAAATTTTTTCTGGTCACATATTCTAATATTTTGGGATATGTATCTTCATATACATCAATCGATATTGAACTGGTAACACCTGAACCATCAGTTGCAGTCGCAGTAATGATAACCTTTCCTTCAGAAATTCCTGTCACTGTTCCACCTTCTGATACAGTTGCTATAGCAGCATTACTACTACTCCAAGTCACCTTTTTGATAGAAGCATTGTATGGCTTTGGAGTGGCTGCCAGGCGTATAGTGGTACCGACTATCACATAATCTTCAGAATGAATTATTTCTATTTCTTCTACAGGTACTTCAACGACGGGATCATCATCATTACTTGAACTGGATGATTTTACTGTGAGCTTAATCGTATATCGTAGTTTTTTGTTCTTTTTACTTGTTACAACAATTAAAGTTGTTCCTGTCTTTTTGGCTGTAATAACACCATTTTTGGAAACAGATGCCACATTTTTATTTTGTGATCTATACTTCAGTTGATTTGGCTTTACCGTTTTTGAGTTTTTTTTAGATATTAGTTTAAGAGTACTCCCATTTTTTATAGACTTCTTGTACACATTATTTTTTTTACTGATTTTACATGTATATGTGGGAGTTTTTGCTGCATAAGACCTGAATTCTCCGTGCAGAAAGCACACTATTATCAAACAAAAAACAGCAATATAATATAGATATCTTTTTGCCCTCATAATCATTACCTCGTACAAGCACAGTAGTGCCGTGATCATACATAATTATTTGGCCTCCCATATATTTTACCCAACACAGATGAATATTATCTATTAATGGAATTAAAAGATTCTAAAATTAATTCGTAATATAGGAGTAGGGAAAATCGTGCATTTTATCGCGTTTCCTATCACTTTATAAGATAGAAATTCATTGTACAGAAAGGTGTATCTCTTGGCTTGCTAGCTAAATTTTTAATTAAGAATACGAAAGACAAGTACATATAAGATTATTTTTATTCCGGTTTAAGACATTTTTAATCGCTATCTGAAATAATAGAATCAGCAATAAAATAATTATTCTGTCTATTTTTTAAAGAATGGGAACATATCCCATATAATCATAATCGTTTTAAAGTATATTTGTTTACGAAAGGAAGAAGAAATATGAAAAAGGGAAGTAAAAAGAATATTATTCTTGGTGTTATGCTTTCATTGGTATTATTGTTAGAGCTACCGATGGCTACAATCCACGCAGATACTACTGTTTATACTACTGCTACAGGAAGTAAATACCACTTTTCAAGTAGCTGTAGAGGCTTAAGCAATGCAAAGAATATATATACATCTACTTTATCAGAAGCAAAAGCTAAAGGTTTGACTGCTTGTAGTATTTGCGCAACAGGAAGTGCAGACGATTCGGAGTCATCATCCAGTAAAAAGACATCATCTGATGAAAATAACAGTAGTAAAGAAGCATCATCTAAAAATAATAACAGTAGTAAAGAGGCTGAAAAAAATGAAACCGTATCTCTGACATCACAAAAGAAAACTGCCTCTGTGCATGTAGGAGATATAGTTATCCTGAAGATAAATAATAAAAAGAAAGTTACTTGGGCTGCCTCTAATAAAAATGTCAAATTTTTGAAAAAATCTAAGAAGCAATCCAAACTAAAGATGCTAAAAGCCGGGAAAACAAAGATAACCGCTAAAGTAAATGGGAAGTCGTATACCTGGAAACTTACAATAAAGTAATGGTATGTATCAGTCCGTGTGATAAAAATGTGATACCCGCATTGATATCATTACCTCAGAAACACAAACAAAGAAAAATTAGAACACTTTGATATAGGAGGTAATGGTTATGACAGAGAGCATGGTAGCAATTTTAGGAATCGTAGGAATTGGATTTTTCACACTGCTTATTATAATCGCCAACTGGAGGATTTTTAAGAAGGCAGGACTTCCGGGATGGTACAGCCTTATTCCGGTTTACAACATATATCTTCAGTACAAGCTTTGTTGGGAAGGATGGATTGGAATAGTATCACTAAGCCTTGGCGTAGTTGTAGCAGTAATGAGTGCCACAGGTGTAAATCCTATGATCATTGGAGGACTTACATTATTATCATTCCTCATCCAGACAATATTCTGCTTCAAGCTTGCTAAAGCTTTCGGAAAAGGCTTCTTCATGGGTCTGGTTCTGATGTTTACTGCAGGACTTGGCAGGGTAATCCTTGGATTTGGCAGATCAAGATATGTAGGAAGCATGGCTTGAGAAAACTGAATAAGTACTGAAGGAACAGCATAATAATTCTAAACCGCCCGATTTTCGCAACAGAGAATCGGGCGGTTTTTCATGTACGCTTCTGGTATAATTAAACTGCTTATAGAAAAAGTAAATATAACAGTTTTTTTGGAGGAACTAATTATGTCACAAACGCTGATCAAAGCGATAATATTCATCACACTTGCGCTGATTCTATACACTGTCGGAGTGTGGTCGGAGAGGATCGGAAAGAAATTAAAACCGATTCATTTATTCTTTTTCTGGGCCGGCTTGTTATGCGACGGAATAGGAACGCATCTTATGACAAAGCTCACATTCACTGCAGATGCAGCAGCTGTCAGCCTTCATGGAATAACAGGCGCTATTGCAATTGTTCTTATGCTGATCCATGCAGTATGGGCTACGGTTGTTCTTGTTAAGAAAGATGAAAAGAGCATGCATACATTTCACCGTTTCAGCCTGTTTGTGTGGGTTGTGTGGCTTATTCCCTATATATTGGGAATGGTTATGGGTAATAGTCGGTCCAATAGCGGGCAGGAAGGGGCGAAGTCAAATATGGATATAACACATGTAGAAATCGTCACATCTGTAAGGAAAACAGGACAATATCCAGAAAAATTTGTTATCACAATGTCTGAACCGGCCAACGCATCTTTAAATGCTAAGGATTTCCATATGGAAGGCCATGCTGACAAGTGGCAGGATACATCACTGCATGAATTCGAATGTGATTTTGAAAATGCAGAAGTAGTGGACCGCACTATAACGCTTATTCCGAAAGATTTTCCGGAGAAATTCTTCTATGTAAAGGATTTTACTGTTACCTGCAACTCTGATCCGAATCTCTCATTTACCTACGAGGACGTGCAGAACGTGGTAACTCCTGTCGCAGACAGTTTTACAACCGCAAATATGGAAGATGATGCCAATTTTGAATATCATCTGTTTGCTCCGGAAACTACTGAAAATATGCCGATTGTCATTGTTTTCCATGGATTCGGAGATATCGATAACCTGCTGACATACAGAACAGCGGTGGAATGGGCTGAGCCGGAAAACCAGAAGGTACGTCCCTGCTATGTCCTCGCCCCGGTGATAGCGGATAAATACTACTATGAAGCCGCTACAAGAGGAGCTGCTTTAGATAAAGTAAAAGCCCTCGTTGATACGATGGTATCCGAGGGAAAAGTTGATCCGTCAAGGATATACGTGATGGGCAATTCTTTCGGCGGCCTTTCTACGATCGAGTTCTGTGAGAAATATCCGGATTACGTAGCAGGTGCTATTGCATTATGCCCGGCACTTAACTATGGTCCCGCCGCTTCCACGAACCTGGAAAAAATGAAGGATGTCCCAATATGGTTTGCACAGGCAGAACATGATGGCACAATACCCATTACGGAGAGCAGAAATGCCTATAAGAAGCTTACCGATCTTGGTGCCACGGATGTCCATTTTACGGAATATACCGACGATGAGATGAATGCTGCAGGCGCAGAAGCATCGAACGATTCAACCTACAGCTACCATCATGTGGAACTTGCCGTTATGGAGGATGACGCATACCAGGAATGGCTTTTTGATCACAAACGATAATCTAGTGAAAACCATAAGGAGAAAACTATGAACCTTTCAATCGCGTTTTTGCAGCTCCTTCCTGAAGGAAGCCTTGAAGAAAACCTGAAAAAGGGAGTTAAAGCATGCCGACAAGCGAAGGAAAAAGGTGCAGACATTGCAATTTTTCCCGAAATGTGGAGCTGCGGATACAATTTTCCCCATGATGCTGACAGTATCCGGGAATGCGCCATTTCTTATGATAGCTTGTTTGTGAACCGGTTTTCGGAGCTCGCGGCAGAGCTTGATATGGCCATCGCCATCACGCTTCTGGAGCAGCATGAGCCAAAGCCAAGAAATACTGTCTGCCTTTTTGACCGGCACGGTCATCTGCAATATCGCTATTCCAAGGTTCATATCTGTGATTTCGGGGAACCAGATGACGAAGGCGTTCTGGATGCCGGAGACGAATTTTTTGTAACCGTTCTGGACACGAAAAACGGATTCGTAAAAGTCGGATCAATGATCTGCTACGACCGAGAATTTCCTGAAAGTGCCCGAATTTTGATGTTGAAAGGTGCGGAGCTTCTCCTTGTTCCCAATGCCTGTCCCATGGAGTTGAACCGCCTCTCTCAGCTTAGAGGCAGGGCCTATGAAAACATGCTTGCCATCGCCACTTGTAATTATCCGGCTCCTCACCCCGATTGCAACGGTCATTCCACCTTGTTTGACGGCGTTGCATATCTTCCGGAACTTTCCGGATCACGGGATACCTGCGTGTTCGAAGCACCTGAGGAAGAGGGCGTGTACGTTGCTGAGCTTGATTTAGATATGCTGCGGGATTATCGCCATCGTGAAGTGTGGGGTCACAAACACAGGCGACCTGAATTATATGGCATAATCGCAGAAGAATAACAACGTTCGCTAATACCGTCTACATCTTGATTTTTTCGCAGTCCTTTTACAGGGCTGCGTATTTTTTTGCGTTTTTAATAAAACGATTAATTGACAGTTAACGAACGTTAGAATATAATTGGTAACGATAGTTAGAAAAACAATCCGTGAAGAAGTCGATAAACAGCGGGGGAAGTGAGGCTATATGCCAAGAACAAACGCTAAAGAGCCTTTAATAAAAGCAGCAAGAGATCTGTTTTCTGTAAAAGGATATGATGGAACAAGCGTAGATGAAATAGCAGAATCCATCGGTATAAAGGGGCCGACAATATATAAATATTTCAAGAATAAAGAGGATCTTCTGAAAGCCGTGATAAACACTGCGGAAGATGAATATAAGGAAGGTATGGGGATAAGCAGTAATCTGGCGGATATGATCAATTCCGGAGCGGAACTCAAGGCATACGTTCTGAAAACGCTGCATTTTACCCTGAAAAATGACACCGCCAAAAAGATGCGAAAGCTCATTACGATGGAGCAATATAGAAATTCTACCCTTGCAAAGCAGACTACCATGCATCAACTCACATATCTTCAGGATATTTATACATCAATTTTCCAAAAAATGATGGAGCGCGGGCAGATGGTGAAAGGAGATGCTGCCATAATTGCCCTTGAATTCGTATCGCCCATCACGATTATGGTCCAATTGATTGATAGGGAGCCCAGAAAAAAGAAGGAAGCTCTTCAAACTATTGAAAAGCATATAGATATTTTCTTAGAAAGATACAATTTCAAATGAAATGAGGAGGAGAAATATGAAAACACTTGTTATTTACACATCGCAGACGGGATTTACAAAAAGGTACGCCGAGTGGCTTGCAGACAGAGTAGGCGCGGATCTTCTAGATCTTAAGGACGCGCAGAAAAAGAGTGGAGATTATTTTGATAACTATGATGCAATCTGCTACGGCGGATGGGCTATGGCAGAGAAGATTGTGAAGTCCAAGTGGTTCCTGGAGAAGGCAGTAAATTGGAAAAATAAGTCCCTTGCTATGTTTTGCGTAGGTGGAACACCTAATGGCGATCATATGGTGGATTTGCTTCTTCAGAATGCGCTCACAGACGAACAGAGAGAGTATATCAAGGTATTCTACTGCCAGGGCGGCATGAACTACGAAAAGATGAAGGCTCCGACCAGAATTACAATGAAGATGTTTGTATCTTCTCTTAGGAATAAAAAGGACCTGCCTGAAGATAAAAAGATAATGTTTGACAGGATGGCTACATCCTATGACATATCGGATATCAGGTATATAGAGCCTATCGCGGCCTATCTTAGTGGAATGGACGAGGAAAAAGCTGTTTAAACGTCAGTCAATCGACTAATGTGTGAAAAATACGGGGAGATTTTTATGGAAAAAGGTAAGGGATTGAGAGTCATTGACGGAACAATGCTTAAGATCATAGCGATGATCAGCATGGTCTTTGATCATGTAGGGGACATGTTTTTACCGGGCGTGATGCGGCCAAGGATGATTGGACGTCTTGCAATGCCGCTTTTTGCATTTTGCATTGCGGAGGGCTACATTCATACAAGAGATAAGAAGCGATATATCCTGAGACTCGGCATTTTTGCTTTGATAAGTGAAATCCCGTTTGATCTTGCCTTTGACGGAAAAATAGGGCTGGGTCACCAAAACATCATGCTGACGTTCTTTTTGTCAGTGCTTGCGCTGAAACTCTTTGACATAATCCGTGGAGAAGTTAAAGAAGATACCGGAAAGTATAGTGTGGTAAAGAGTATTTGCGGAACACTTGTTATTATTGCAATGGCCTTTATTGCACTGTTAGTCAAAGCAGATTATACAGTTTTTGCTGTAATCTCTGTCTTTTTGTTCTATGTATTCAAAAATTCAAAGCATTTTCTCAGAACCGGTGTGGGCGTGGCATTTCTTGCACTCACAAGGACTATGGGATATTACTGTACCACCGGACTCAGTATTATACCTCTGCTTCTTTATAACGGAAAAAGAGGGAAAGGGCTTAAATGGCTATTCTATGCCTTTTATCCGGGACATCTACTTATCCTTTATTTGATAAAAATGGCAAAGTTCTGATAATTAGGAGGATCTGTTAAATGAAAAATGTATGGGAGGCGGATGAAAAATGATTGATATAAGAGTTGCAACAAAAAATGATATTGAGAGCATGATGAGCAGTCGCCTTGAAATGCTTAAGGTAGTGAATAATCTGTCAGAAGATTACGAGTTTTCTGATGAAATGATAAATGAAAGTCGTGATTACTTTTTGAATGGCGATCATATAACTGTTCTTGCACTAGATGGAGACATTGTTATTGGCTGTGCGTCCATGAGCTTCATCAGGATAATGCCAACATTTTATCATCTAACCGGAAAACGGGCGCACCTTATGAATGTATACACAAGAAACGAATATCGTAGGCAGGGTATTGCTCAAAAGATGGTTGAGCTACTGATCGAGAAAACATGGGAAAGGGGTGCTACCGAAATAAGTCTTGATGCAACCGAATTAGGACGGCCTCTCTATGAAAAAATAGGATTTACCGATTCAACAGAATGCATGGTTTTGACAAAAATCTAAAAAAGGTGTTGACTCTGACGTAACGTTATAGTTTAAGCTATAGTTACACGTGAAGGAGATGAACGCTATGAAGACAGTAAATGAAGTAAGTAAACTGACAGGAGTGAGTATACGCACCTTGCAGTATTACGATCAGATAGGACTCTTAAAGCCGGCAGAATATACGGAGTCGGGCTACAGACTGTATGACGATGCAGCTCTGGAAAAATTGCAGCAGATTTTACTGTTCAAGGAGCTGGAGTTTCCGCTTAAGGATATAAAAGACATTATAAACAGATCTGATTTTGACAAAACAAAGGTATTGGAGCAGCAGATCGAGCTCCTGGAGCTTAAGAAGGAGCATATTGAAAATCTGCTTAACCTCTGTAAGTACCTTAAAGTGAGAGGAGTGAGAAAATTGGATTTTACAGCATTTGACAGTAGTAAGCTTGACGAATACGCAAGAAAAGCAAAGGAACAGTGGGGCCAGACTCCGGCATATAAGGAATATGCAGAAAAGAGCAAGAACTGGACAAAAGAATATGAAAGTGGCCTTATGGCTGACTTTACCAAGCTTTTTGAGGAATTCGGAACCATGAAGGAGATGGATCCAGCGTCTAAAGAGGTCCAGAGCCAGGTTAAGAGAGTACAGGATTTCATTACTGAAAATATGTATACCTGCACTAATGATATATTATATGGTCTCGGAACCGGTTATGTAGGCGGCGGAGAACTTACAGAAAACATAGAAAAAATGGGTGGTAAGGGGACTGCCGAGTTTATTTTCCGGGCTATAAAGATTTATTGCGGCAGACCCGACTAAGAGGTATGAAATTCGGAGGGGGTATATGAGAAAAAATACAGTATTATCTTGCTGGATCATATTTGCAATCCTGATATTTGTGCATGGATTCGAAGCCATCGCACTTAGAATGGATGAGACTGTTTTTGGTGAAAACTTCATCAATAAGGTGTTTGGGATTCTCGTCATTTTCATAGTGCTTAAAGCTCTAAATTGGAAATGGTCTGATATAGGATTTGCCAAAATCGGATTTATAAAACATGCAGGAATGGGATTGCTGATTGCATTATGCTCATTTGTAATCTCATACAGCGCGGAGATCCTGATCCTTAAAAGCCGGGGACATGATATCGGATTCGGAATTTTCACAACAGGATTTTCTCTGACCGGGGAAGCCGCCATCCATACCGGTATCGGCTTTATACTGTTGTGTGTTTTCTTCAACATCATAAATGTGATCATGGAAGAGGGTACATTTAGGGGGCTTTTCTATCATATTACCGCTACGGACCATTCTCCAAAGTATGCCCTGATTTTTCAGGCATTTTTATTTGGAGTATGGCATATCGTAACACCGCTCCATAATCTGATTGATGGTGATATTAACGTAGGTTCATTCGTAGCACTTGGAATAGGATACATCATTCTTGCCGGAATGATGGGTATCAAGTGGGAACTGCTCTATCGCATGACCGGCAGTCTTTACGCCGGAATGGCTGACCATTTTTTCAACAACTGTATTGCGACCAATCTGCTTCATGTAACTACTGAAAGCGGAGTCGATGAGATGATGATCATCCGCGTGGCGATCGCACAACTACTATCATTTACAGTCACCCTGCTGGTTTGGATGAAAAGGGAAAAGAAAGAGTACGGACAATGGAATAGGCAGGAAGAAGTGACCTGACAAATCTTCGCAAACGAGGAAATGTACGATTTTCAATACTCATCCATAATATACTTGTGAGCAGGAGGAAGAAAGCATGGAATGGATCGAAGCATTACAAAAAGCTATCACGTATATGGAGGAGCATCTTCTCGAGGAGATCAACTATGAAGACGTAGCGAAGCAGGTGCACACGTCGAGCTACGAGTTTCACAGGGCTTTCAGTTTCGTGACAGGCTTAACGGCCAACGCATATATCCGTAACCGCCGATTGTCTCTGGCGGGGAAAGAGCTTGTAGAGACCGATGCGAAGATCACTGATCTGGCAATGAAGTATGGCTACGAAACACCGGAAAGCTTTACTAAGGCTTTCACAAGGTTTCACGGTGTCGCGCCGAAAACAGCCAGAGAAGAAGCCGGCAAACTGACGCTTTTTAATCCGCTTACAATTACATTATCTGTGAAAGGTGGTAAGAGTATGGATTATCGTATCGTTCAAACAAAAGAGAAGAAGTTTATCGCACTGGTAAGGGAGTTCAGTAACGGAATTATTAACGACGAGGCCAACCACGAAGTGGCGGATTTCTGGGGAGAATGCAACAGCAAGAATATGCTGTCGCCGATCTGGATGCTGAGAGAGGATGGAAAGCGCGATCTCTACGGTCTTTGCAGTCCGACTACAGAAGGAAAGGACACCTTTGAGTACGGTATCGGCATCATCATCGACGAGGATACTGCACAGTTCGATCAGGCAGATCTGGAGAAAAAAGGCTTCCACATCTGGGATGTCAATCCCGGGACTTATGTAGTATTTGAATGTGTGGGTGAAGATGGCGACTGCATCGCCAAGACCTGGGTGAAGTTCTATAAGGAGTTTCTGCCGCAGATGGGCTACGAGGCTTCCGAAGAGACTGACTACGAGCTTTACTTTGATGGGACCAGGCCGGATATATTCTGCGAACTGTGGATTCCGATCAAGAAAAAATAAAAAGCAGCCGAAATATTGTCCGGAGGATTAGCTATGGATATCAGTATTCTTTTAATTCTACAGGAATTCAGAAACGGAATCGGTGCCTGTCTCACAGATTTTATGCTGAAAATAAGTTACAAAATAAGGCATTGATTTATTTGGCCGTATAGGGTATAGTTTTTATTGCAACGGAAAACGTTTTCCATAACAAGAGGAGCGAATATGAATTTAGGTGCAATATATCACAGAATGTCCGAACAATACTGCTATAGCCTTGATGAAAACCAGCTGATTATCAACATAAAAACAGGCTATGATGTTGATAAGATTTTCATATACCACGGAGATCCGTACGATGCGGGAATAATGGGCGGAAAAGAGCGCTGGAACGGCAAGAAGGAAGAAATATTTTTCAAGAAAAGATTGAAGGACCACATCTGGTGGACGACAACGCTTTGCCCCGAGCACAAGAGATGTAAGTACTATTTTGAGCTTCACTCGGGCGATGAATGTGTATATTTCTTCGAGGATGGTTTCTACAGCGAGGAGGAGATGAATCAGGAGGGCAAGATTCTTTCGTATTTCATCATGCCCTGGATGAATCCTGCAGATGTCTGCAAGACTCCCGCATGGGTAAACGATACCGTGTGGTATCAGATTTTCCCCGAGAGATTCTGCAACGGCGATAAGAGCATAGACCCTGAGAATGTGATGGAATGGCAGACCGGCGAGGTCGGGATGCACGACTACTACGGCGGCGACATCAGGGGCATACGCGATAAAATTCCCTACCTCAAGGAGCTTGGAATTACCGGACTATATCTTAATCCTATATTTGAGGCGCACAGCAATCATAAATATAACACCCGTGATTATAAGAAGGTTGATCCGCATTTCGGAACCAACGAAGACTTAAAGAACCTGGTGAAGGAGGCTCACGACGCGGGTATCAGAGTCATGCTTGATGCGGTATTTAATCATACCGGAAGTGACCATCCCATGTGGCTTGACGTCCTGGAAAACGGACAGCAGTCAAAGTATGCGGACTGGTACATGGTAAATAAATGGCCTGTGGAGCAGGGACGCGACACCAGAGACGGAAGGTATTTTTCCTTTGCTTTCGCAGAATACATGCCAAAGCTCAACACCAATAATCCTGAGGTTCAGGATTATCTGCTGGATATCATCAGATTCTGGATTGATGAGTTTGATATTGACGGGCTGCGGTTCGATGTGGGCAATGAGATATCACATTCCTTCCTCAAAGCAGTTCGCTATATGACAAAGCGTATGAAGGACGATTTTTATCTGCTCGGTGAAATATGGCACGATTCCATGTCATGGCTCCAGGGAGATGAGTACGACTCGGTGATGAATTATCCGCTTTCCACAGCGATAGCTGATTTCTGGGTTTATAAAAACAGAGGCCGTGAGACCTTTGAATATGACATAAACAGATGCTTTACCATGTATTATTCCCAGGTAAATGACGTCCTTTTCAATCTTCTGGATTCGCATGACACCAACAGACTCTTCGAGAAGGCAGAGAAAAATGTGGACATTTTCTATCAGCAGCTTGCGGTACTTTTCACAATGCCCGGAAGCCCATGCATCTATTACGGAACAGAAGTAATCATGGATGGATCCTATGATCCCGACTGTCGCAGATGCATGCCCTGGGATGAGATAGACTCAGGGAAAAAGGATGCCGAGCTCTCAGAGATGAAAACGCTTATAAACATGAGAAAATCTCTGCAATCCTGTAAGAGCAGGAATTTCCATTTTCCTAATGATGTTGCTGACGAAAGGGTAATATCATATCTGAAAATCGGTGATAATGAGAGCCTTCAGGTATACTTAAACTGCGGAGAGTCAGATGCCGCCATAAATTTCGGTGATAATACTGAGGTTGTATATAGCCGTAAGTGGAATAATACCGATGAATGCAGCGGAATTCTTGGAGAAAAGGGCATTTTGATTTTGAAATCCTGAAACTATGCATGAAACAAGTGTAGCTATATTTGCACTATCTGTAGTGATATATGGTAAAGTGCTCAGCGCTCCTCTATGATTTAATTATGGAGGAACGCTGCATATGAGCACACAAAGAATCACAGCCATATTGGCTATCTTTTTAATAACGGCCGTTTTCTTACGAAGCATCTCACAGGCCGCAAATCCCAATGACATAGAGGATCTTATAAAGCAATATCAGCAGGAGACAAAATGCAATCACGTAAGCGTTGTAGTTTATAACCACGGCGATGTCTCATATTATGGCGATAGCGAAGGACTCTACCAGATAGGTTCCATGACAAAAGCCTTTACCGGGCTTGCTATTCAGAGGCTGATAACAGAACGCGTCATTGATGAAAATGGCGTAATTTCTGACTATATCCCGGGATTTGAGGCTTTCTTTGATTCCAGGAAAGCTGATATTACGGTAAGGAATCTGCTTGAGCAGAAGAGCGGTTTTACAAATAATGAAAAAGAATACCCGAGTGCTGCGGCGACGGAGACCCTTGCAGAGTGGGCTGACAGAATCTCGGGGAGTGAGTTAAACAGCATGCCCGGAGCCGGGTATGCATACTCCAATGTGAATTACAATCTTCTGGGACTCGTCATAGAAAATGTATCCGGAATGCCCTATAGTGACTACTTAGAACAAAATATCCTTTTGCCGCTTGGTCTGAAAAACACATATGTCGGAATGCCTTATAGCGGCAGAATTGTCGAAGGAACAAGGCTCGGATACCGTCATGCGTTCGATTTTCACATGGCTGTAAAGGAAGCAAGCATACCTGCAGGATATTTCTATTCAAACACTGAGGACATGGGCAGATGGATTGAAATTTGCTTAGGAAACAGCGAAATCCCGGAAGATTTTAAGGAATCTTTTTCAAAAATCAAAGAACAGCTCAAGTCGGAAGGGGATTATTATTCCGGCTGGGAACTTTTCGCTGACGGTGTGACAGGTCATTCAGGCGGTACCCCGAATTATTCTTCAAGAATTGTGTTTGAATATAAGAACCAAATAGGTGTATGTGTTCTTTCCAACCTGAATGTAGCGGCCACTACAGACAGTCTGTGCAACAGTATTTTTGATATTTTATCAGGCAAAAATCCGGGGCCACTGACCAAAGACATCTGGACGACTTTTGATATTGTCTTTTCAGCCGTGACAGCTGTTGGCATTTTTCTTTTTGGGGCTATTTTTATCACAAAAAGGCAATCACTTCTCCTTGGATGTGATACGATACTAATAGTTCTTCTTGCATTAGTTCTAATATTGTTTCCAATAATTTTCGGTGCCGGAATGAAAGAAATTGTGTTTACATGGGCACCCCGGAGCCTGGCGGGAGGTATTCTTACTGTCGCCGGAGATATTGTTTGTACCACTATAAAATTGCTGACAGGGAAAAGGTATGCAGATCATAACAAGACAGGTAAAGGATAAACCGCTTACGGTCACAATTGAATACCCGGAACACACTGATTTCGTCACATCTCTGGTTCGCAGGATAAGCAGCATGGATACAAGCTTTTCTGCAAGCATAGATGGACGCCGGGTGAAAATAAGTCTGTCAGATGTCTATTACATTGAGAACGTAGAGCGAAAACTGTTCCTTTATACTGCAAAAGACGTGTATCGCCTTGACTCCTCCATGCCGGAGATGCTATCCATAACTGCAGATACCGATCTTGTCAGAATATCGAGGACCTGCATTATGAACACGGATCACTTGAAAGAAATCCGGCAGGTCAGGAATAGTCACCTTGAGGCAGTGCTTGATAATGATGAGATGCTGATTGTTTCCAGAAAGTACTTGAAGGATATAAAGAGGGTTTTCCAAAAATGAAGAGTATAAAGATAATTCTGAGGGATACTTGCATATTGGCGGCGTTGATGATTTTGTCCGTATTCGCTATTTCCATAATATGGTCAGGAGTCACAGAGGAGATAGGGCTTGTCCTCAAGCTGTTCGGCCTGGCTTTAATTATCGCAGTCGTAAATTACCTGATTGACGAGTATCTTTCTTTATCAATGGCAATGTATTATGTAGTAAAATATTTTGCGATAACAGTCTTAGTGATGCTTTTCGGATTTATAGCAGGATGGTTCTATCCAACCAATTTCTGGATGGCATTTGTCTATGTCGGAGTAGTGCTGATACTGGCGTACTCAATTGATAGTTTCAGGGTGAAAAAAGATATAGAATTTATAAATGGGAAGATTAGTGACAGAGGGCAGCGAGGGCTGTAGATGTATGTTTTGGGTGAGTAAAAGACATGGAATTTAGAAAACTAACAGCTTCAGATTTAGCATCACTACATTGTTATAAAGCAATTTTACAGAGCGCCAAAGCCCGAACCGACGCCCATAGGTTTTATGAGCATAAAGGCTTCAACGGAGAGTCAAAAAAAGTCTTCGATATGCGACTGGAGTAAGGGGCTATGCCTTTTGAGATAATAGCTATTCTTTGCGTGGCCAGATATTAGATGATCAGACGTCAATAAACCTATTATTTGTATATTCCCTGCTGCAATACAAAAAAGTACGAATAACAGCAGTATAAATTTAGTAGTATAGTCTGCTGAAAAAGTGAAATATGCTAATTGTGGCAGTAGCTTTTACGATACCATCTCTGCTACAAATAGGAACAATCGAAAATGCGGCAGCCATTAGATGGAAAAAATAACTGCCGTAAATAAACCAAATAAGATATGCGGTAGAATACTGCCACTAAAAACAACTGCTGCAAATGTGCAAAGCAAATAATCCAGCAGTTATAAGCCATAGTTTCGCTCTACTGGTTTAACTTGATAGCATATGAGCCATAAAATATTATAATCCGAAACGGGCGTCTTCTCTATGAAAACGCCTGGGGAAAAACCAATTCATATAACCCTGACGGAACCCCCTGCACCGACAGCAGCGAGGTAACCACGGATACTCTATATGACCAGGCCTCGTTCACAGACCTTGATATAATCAAAAAGTGGAAAGCGGAGCTCACGATGCCAATAAATTTGATGGCGGCTGGTACGCCGCAAGTACCTTGGGTTTTGTCCCGGAGATTCTGTATATCGGCATGGACTCCAACGAGGAGATTAGCGAAAAACGTAAGAAGTAAGAAAGAGCTCGGTTTGTTATATAATGGCTAAACAATAATATGTACAACTTTTGGAGGACAAAATGGAAAGAAAACGTGTGTTATGTTTTGGAGATTCTCTTACATGGGGATATGATCCCGAAAAGAGGACCAGAATAGATGAAAATATGAGATGGACCGGTGTGCTGCAGACACTTCTGGGCGATTCCTACAAGGTTATCGAGGAAGGACACAACGGAAGAACCATTGCTACCGACGATCCCGCAGAGGGTGAGAAAAACGGCCTCAAGTACGTTATTCCCTGTATCGAGAGTCAGTCCCCTGTTGATGTGATGATCATCATGCTGGGCAGCAATGATCTTAAGAGGAAATTTTCATACTGTTCCATGGATATAGCAGGAGAGATGCAGATATTCCTTGAAAAAGTTCAGGCACACAACAGGTTTCGCATGAACGATAAGATGAAGATTCTTCTGATATCACCTCCGCTTGTAGGTACAACAGGCAAAGGCTCTTGGCTTGAAGACTGCTTCGATTTTATAAATGCAGCAAAGGTTTCCTCAGAGCTTGCACAATGGTATAAACAGCTGGCTGACATGTACGGCTGCGCGTTTCTTGATGCTTCCAAGATAGTTTCACCAAGCCCCGCAGACGGAGTACATATTGACAAGGATGCCCACGGAAAGCTTGGAAAAGCCATCTATGACAGGCTTCATAACAGCGGCTTATTGGAGTAACATGGCGACAACAATTTTTCCTGAATTATTTGCGGCGATGTCTCCCATATTTTCAACGCTCTCATAGGCATTACCATCGGCCTTATCAGACATCGCACGTATAATAACAAACGGTATGTCATACTGATAGCATACGGCTGCAACCGAAGCACCTTCCATTTCACAGGCGATAGCTCCAAAATCATCGCTTAACTTTTTTACATATTCCTCAGACGCAACGAATTGGTCTCCTGTGGCAATTGTTCCTTTGAAGACATGCTCTTTTCCCACCACGGAAACAGCAGCATCGTACGCTCTTTTCACAAGCTCTTCATCGCAGTAGTAGTAGCCTTCATCACCAAGTTCACCCATAGAACCGGTTCCGCTCCAGATAAAGCCGTCGTTCGAAATCATTCCGTAATCGTGCTGTACAAGGCGCTCAGCAATTACTTCATCCAGCACCTTGGTTTCATCCCCGACACCGCCGGCAATTCCTGTAAATATCACGTTCTTAATGTTGTAATTATTCAACATGGCAGTCGCTCCGGATGCCGCAAGCACCTTGCCGATTCCACTTCTGGATATGATAACAGGCTGCCCGCACAATTTTCCAACGTGATACTCAACCTTACCGATGGTATCAACGTGATCTATTTCTGCCTCTGATAATAGATACGCTATCTCATTATCCATCGCGGAGACGATTCCTATATATTCCTGACCTTTATCCGGTGCCTTTTTAGCTGAGCAGGCACAGAGCGAAATCATCAATAACACCATGAACACTGACAAAATCTTTGCGGATTTTTTCATTAGGTTACTCCTTAATTTCATATTTTTCTCCATACATTATTAGCTTATAGTATCAACGGCCTAAAAAACTCTTTTTTATAAAAATTTAATAGTTTTTTCACTCGAACACTCATAAAATATGATTCAGGAGATTTAGTTTCCTGTAGAGGTGGTAAAAGACTGAAGTTTTCTTATGGAGGATTGCAAAATGGGTAAGAGTAAAAAATCTATTGTTATCAAATTTTTGTCCCTTGTACTTGTTTTGATTTTGGCTACCACGATGGCTAATCCCATAACCGTAGAAGCTAAAGTAAGAAAGAAAACACTTAAAACCTTGCACACTTTCAGCAACGATGATCCGCTTTATCTCGACAGCATCGCATATCGTGTAAAACCGGGACATTATAGATTCAAGATTAAAAAGCCGAAGAATTCCGGAGCCTACGGCCTCATAAGATTCATGGCTCCCAAGGAAAAAGACTATTATTTTACTGTAAATAAAGTTCATGGAAACAAAAGAAAAAACTATGTGAACGGATATTTCAATGTTCTGCAAAAATTGATGGAGCCCGACGGATATTTATATTCGGAGCGAATCGGAACCAGTGGTTTATTTGCCTCTAAAAATACCGGTATGGCCAGAAAGACAAGACGCATCGGTTTTGCATGCCATCAAAACACTGTGATGTATATAGAATTCTATGTTTCCGGAAGCAGATCAAGCTATGTACAGTTTGATTTCACAATTAAATAGCTAGAACTTCAATGAATTTCAACACCTCACAAAATAACATTGTTTACAAAAAATCGCTTTGATATCATTCTTACCTGGAGGACACGAATATGTTTAGTAAGATTGATAACGAAATGAAGCGACGCCTTGCTATGACTCTTGGAGGTGTTGTGATAGCCGGATTTTCTGTGGGGATGTTCCAGTTTTCGATGCTTGGAATGGATCCTTTCCAGGTGTTTGCACACGGAATATGGACTCAGCTCCAGCACCTGATGACAAGCGGTGGACTTAAGTTCTTTACCGGGTACGATGCGCTGGAGGCAGTCATCGGCTATGGAATAGTATATATGGTGATTAATCTGGTTCTTCTGGTTTTTGACTTCTTTCTTGATAAAAAGAAAATTGGAATAGCCACATTTATCAATTTGTTCCTTGTGGGCTACGTAGTTGATTTTTCATATGGCATCTGGATCAGGCTTATACCTGAGCCAACATTCGTGATAAAGTTGGCATTTCTCATAGTTGCCATTGTCATAATGTGCTTTGCTTCCGCTCTTTATTTTACCAGCGATCTTGGTGTTTCAGCCTATGATGCTATAGCGCTTTCTTTGTCAGAGCAGAGAGGCTGGGATTTCAGGATAGTGCGAATTATCAGCGATCTTATATGCACGGGACTTGGCTTTTCAATGGGAGTTATACCCGGCATCGGCACCATAATTACTGCATTTTTCATGGGGCCGCTTATAGAGTTCTTCAATGTCAATGTGGCAAGACCGTTCCGTTATGGCAAGGGAAAAAATAAAGCCTAGGCACATTTAAATATCAGGAGAACTTCTGTATTCACTGGGGGACATACCGGTTATTCTCTTGAAAGCTTTTGAAAAAGTAAATATGTCACTGTAACCGACAGCAAATGCAACGAATTGTATTGTGTTGTCGGTTTTTTTCAGCATATTTTTAGCCATGTTAACACGATAAGTTGACAGGAAATCCTTGATTGTAGAGCCTGTTGCTTCATGAAAAAGCCTTGATAAATAGCTTCTGTTTAAGCCACAGGTCATTGCTATGTCTTCTACATGGATGGGTTCTGAAAACTTAAGTTGTATGAATTTTATCACTGTGCGGACGTACTGGAGCTGCAGGCTTTCATTTGTTTCTTCCTCGCTGCGGGCATAGGAAGAATGAAGAAAGTCCATCAGTTCATAGGTTTTGGCAATGCTGAAGTATTCCCTTTCATAGTTTTCAAAAAGATCGTCCATCAGACGTTGAAGAGCGCTTTTTGTTTCGCCTTCCCGGAGTTTAACATCGCGTACAGGCTGCATCTCATTGAGCTCGCATTCGTTAAAAAGCTCAAGCATAGCAGAACCTCCGAGATGAGCCCAACAGTATGTCCAGGGATCCTCGCTGTCAGCTATGTAGTATGCACTGATACCTGCCGGAATAAAGAAAATCTGTTGCTCATGGATAGAGTATTCTTTTCCCATAATCTGAAGCATGCCCTTGCCAGAAGTCACATAATGCAAAATGCCGCGAGGACGTATAACGGGGCCGTATGAATAACAGGTTTTTGCCACATAACGTCCTATCTCATAAAGCCTTACTTCATCGCTTTTGTCGTAGTCAAGAAAAGCGCAAAAATCAAATCCGGGTCCATCTGTTTTTGTATTCATAAAATAACCACCTCACAAAATGACAAATACTACCAACATAATAACATGTAAAGAAACATTTGTAATGGATAAACTAGGCAAGACAGGCAAACAAAGAAAGCAGAAATAAATCTGCAAAACAAATGGAGGATAAGAAAAAATGAAAAAGAAAGTATTGGCACTTGTTCTTAGTTCTATGATGGCTGTAGGAATGATCGGCTGTGGCGGATCTTCAGCAGACAACACCCAGGCAACTACTGAGAATACCGAGAGCACTGCTTCAGAAAGCACTGCTTCCGGAAATTATAAGACAGACCACATCACAATCAACATCTGGGATTCAAACCAGCAGGCAGGAATCCAGCAGATAGCTGATGACTGGACAGCTAAGTCCGGTGTTAAGGTTAACATCGAGGTTATCGATTGGGATAACTATTGGACACTTCTTGAAGCCGGTGCTTCAGGCGGAGATATGCCCGATGTATTCTGGATGCATTCCAACACAGCACAGATGTATATGGAGAATGATATTCTTCTTGACCTTACAGATTACATTGCTAATGATTCTTCAATCGATAAGAGCAACTATTACGAAGGTGTTTGGGATCTTTACAGCAGCAATGGCAAACAGTATGCACTTCCCAAGGATCATGACACAATCGCTCTTCTTTATAACAAGGCAATCTTTGATCAGTACAACGTAGAATATCCTACAGATGACTGGACATGGGAAGATATGTACGAGGCAGCTAAGGCTATCACCGAGGGTTCAAACGGCGATGTTTATGGTATGGCTATGAACACTTCCAACAACCAGGATGGATGGTACAACCTTGTTTACGATTACGGCGCACAGGTTATCACAGAAGATCACAAGGGAACAACAATCGGTTCCGACGAAGCTAAGAATGGTATGGAGATGTGCAGAAAGCTTATCTCTGTTGGCGCTCCTCAGTCTGTAGTAGCTGAGACAGGAACAGATTCACTTTTCATCTCCGGTAAGACAGCTATGATCACGCAGGGTTCATGGATGATCAACACATTCTACACAGCAGAAAATCATGCAGATTATGCATGGGCAATGCTTCCTTATGCAGATGTTAACGGCAATGGTTCATGTGATGCCGGCGAGAGATATTCTTGCTACAACGGTCTTGGATGGGCAGCAAATGCAGCTGTTGAAGATCCTCAGGCTTGCTACGACCTCATTTCTTACTTCTGCTCAGAGGAAGGTCAGAAGAAGCAGGCTCAGCTTGGTGTAACAATGGGCGGTATGAAGGGAATTTCAGAAGATTTCTCCAGCGCTTTTGAGGGAATGGATGTTTCAGCATTTGTAAGAGCCGAGGAAGAGGGAGATCTTTACTTCCGTCCTTACACAAGAAAGACAACTGTTTGGGAAGATGCTCTTCAGCAGGAAGGTGCTTTCCTTGATGCATGGCAGAGCCCTGATGATCCGGCAGCAATGGCTACAGCATGTGACAATGCTCAGAAGATTATCGAGGATGCTATAGCAGCAGAGTAATATAACAGAGGAGAATAATCATGGCTAAAGGGAAAATGACTCCGTCTCAGAAAAGGCAGGCTATTTGGGGATGGGCTTTTATTACACCTACCATGCTGGGACTTATCATATTAAATTTTTATCCGGCAATTAATACTGTATACCAGTCATTTTGTAAAACCGGAGATTTCGGAAAAGGAAATAGATTTGTCGGTCTTGCAAATTATCAGGCTGTTCTTACGGCAGGTGAAACATGGCAATCCCTGTGGAATACTGTAAAATATGCAATCGTTGAGGTTCCTCTCGGAATTGTGATTGCTCTTATACTTGCAGTACTTCTTCAGAATAAGCTTCCGGGAAAGGGATTTTTCCGCACACTGTTTTTCCTTCCTATGGTCTGCGCACCTGCTGCAGTAGCTATGGTATGGAAGTGGCTATATAACCAGCAGTTCGGACTTATCAACAACACTTTTGGTACAAAGGTTGCGTGGATATCAGATCCTAATATTGCATGGATCAGTGTAGGAATAATCGGTGTCTGGTCAATAATCGGATATAACATGGTTCTGTTTATCGCTGGTCTTCAGGAAATACCGAGAGATTATTACGAAGCTGCCCAGATTGACGGAGCATCACCCTTGAAGCAATTTTTTAACATAACAGTTCCGCTTCTTAGTCCTACAACATTCTTTATCGTTCAGACAAGAATTATCGGAGCCCTCACTGTGTTTGATCTTATGTTCATGGTAATGGATAAGACGAATCTTGCTCTTAATAAGACACAATCAATCGTTTACCTGTTCTATACCTACGCATTTACAAACAGTAACAGGGGCTACGGCGCGACACTTGTTGTAGTACTTGTAGTATTTATTATGATCGCAACCTTCTTCCTGCAGAGACTTGAGAAGAAGATTGTATTCTACAATTAAAGAAGGAGCATGTTATGGATAGTATGAAAAAAAAGTATATTATCGGTAAAATTCTCGCATATGCAGTGCTGATAATATTTGCAATCATAATGCTTGTGCCTTTTGTATGGATGATCCTTACCGCACTTAAGACAAACCAGGAAGCAATCAGCGTAGATCCTTTCTACATTTTACCTGCGCATGGATGGCATTTTGAAAACTTCGGAACAGTATGGAAGAGTTATAATTTCATAACTCTTTACAAGAACACAATTTTGTTCATTATTTTCCGTGTAATCTGTGCCTGCCTTACAGCAACAATGGCAGGATATGCATTTGGAAGACTCGAGTTCCCCGGAAAGAAGTTTATGTTTTCCCTGGTTCTTATCCAGATGATGATTCCTTCTCAGGTATTTGTAATACCTCAGTACTTAATGGTTTCAAAGCTAAAACTGATGAATACTACAGCAGGACTGGTTTTCCCGGGGCTTGTTACAGCATTTGGAACTTACCTTTTGAAGACGGGATATCAAAGTCTGCCAAAGGATTTGGAAGAGGCGGCGGCCATTGATGGCTGTAATATTGGACAGACATTCCTTTTCATAATGATGCCTCTTACAAGATCAGCAATGATCTCACTTGGAATCTTTACTGCGTTGTTTGCGTTCAAGGATCTTATGTGGCCCATGATCGTCTGCACAAATGCCAGCACAACTACACTTAGTGCAGGTCTTGCAAAGATGCAGGGACAGTATGGCAGTGATTATCCCGCAATGATGGCATCAGCAGTGCTTGCAATTGTTCCTATGATAATTATTTACATCATTTTCCAGAAGCAGTTTGTAGAAGGAATTGCAACATCAGGAGGAAAGCTCTGATATGGCAATCAGTTTTGACAAAGGAAACAAAGTGTTTTGCTTAAATACTGAAAACACTGAATATCAGATAAAGATAAATGAATACAACATGCTGCTTCATACCTACTATGGAGCACCCGTTGGAAACAATGACATGGGCTATCTTGTTCGCGAGATAGACCGCGGCTTTTCCGGCAACTCATACGAAGGAAGGCACCGTAGAGGTGTTTCACCAGACACCCTTCCCTTTGAGTACAGCACGGATGGCGCCGGAGACTACAGAATAAGTGCAATTGACGTTGTTCTGGAAAACGGCAGTAGAACTTTGGATCTGAGATATAAGAGCCACAGCATTATAGAGGGAAAAGAGGCTCTTATGGGATTACCCCATGTAAGAGGCGAAGAGGACAAGGTAAGCACCCTTAAGATAAGCCTTTTTGACGAGCCTTCGGGGATAGAAGTTACTCTTATTTACTCAGTTTTTGAAAAAAAGGATATTATCACGAGATCCGCAAAGATCACAAATACATCCGGAAGTGTTCACAGATTGACTAAGGCAGCATCAATGGGGATTGATATGCTTAATAAGAAAATGGACATGATTCACTTCCATGGAAGACATGCAATGGAGAGACAGCCTGAGAGGATTCCGCTCACACATGACGTACATGTTGTTTCTTCCAAGCGAGGTGCCAGCAGCCACCACAACAATCCTTTTGTGATTCTCTGCGACCGCGATACAACTGAAAATAGCGGAGAATGCTATGGCTTCATGCTTGTTTATTCAGGCAACCATGCAGAGGAAATCGAGGTAGACCAGGCCGGTAGCATCCGACTTGTTTGCGGAATCGGAAGTAATAATTTTGACTGGAGACTTGGATCAGGTGAGAGCTTTGATACTCCTGAAGTAATCATGGCATACACCGGCAACGGTCTTAATGATCTTAGCTTTTTGTACCATCGCATTATCCGTGAGAATGTGTGCCCGCGTGAATTCAGACAGGTTAAGAGACCTGTTCTGATCAATAACTGGGAAGGCACATATTTCAATTTTGATGAAAAGAGCATCATCGAGATTGCAGATGCAGCAGCAGATGCTGGCTGTGAGATGCTGGTTTTGGATGACGGTTGGTTTGGCGAAAGAAATGATGACAACAGGGGGCTTGGGGACTGGTTTGTAAATGAGAAAAAGCTTCCCGGTAGTCTGTCAAAGATTGCCGATCATGTGAACAGTCTTGGAATGAAGTTTGGGCTTTGGTTTGAGCCTGAGATGGTGAATGAAGATTCAGAGCTTTTCAGAAATCATCCCGATTGGGCGCTTCGCGATCCCGACAGAAATCCTGTAATGGGACGTAATCAGCTTGTTCTTGATATGTCAAGAAGAGAGGTTGTGGATTATCTGTTTGACAGCATGTCGAAGATTCTTGATTCTGCCAACATCTCATACATCAAGTGGGATTTCAACAGGTCAATGGCTAATGTCTTCTCAAATGCTATGCCTGCTGACAGGCAGGGTGAAGTTCCGCACAGATTTGTGCTCGGAACCTATGATCTACTCGGTAGACTAAGAAAAGCCTATCCTGAAGTTATGATGGAAGGCTGCGCAGGCGGCGGTGGAAGATTTGATGCGGGAATTCTTTTCTATTCACCTCAGATATGGTGCTCAGATAACAGTGAGGCCATAAATCGTCTGAAGATTCAGAAGGGCACAAGCTATGGCTATCCGGTAAGTACCATGGGAAGTCACGTTTCAGCATCTCCTAATCACCAGAACGGGAGAAAAACACCTCTTACCACAAGAGCAATTGTTGCCATGTCCGGAACTTTCGGATATGAGTTTGATCCGAGAAAGTTTTCCAAGGAAGAGCGTGCTGAGATGAGATGCCAGATAGCTCTTTTCAATAAGTATTACGAGCTTATTCAGAGAGGCAGATATTACAGATTATCGGACAAGCTTACGGAAGATTATTTCACAGCCTGGGAATTTGTGGCTGCTGATAAGTCAGAAGTGCTTTTAAATCTTGTAGTTACAGATGTAAGAGGTAATCCGGAGATTCCTTTTGTGAAGCTTCCGGGGCTTGATCCGGATGCAGTTTATGAAATTGATCATATGCTGAAATCCGTAGAGGGTTCCCCCGAAGAAGCCGGAATTGAGGAGAGAAGCGAACAGGGTATGCGATATACCGGTAGAGCTTTGATGAATGGAGGTCTTGCATTAGACCCGCTTTACGGAGTATATCCTGCTGTTCAGATTCATTTTAATAAGATTTGATCAAGGAAGATAAGTATTATTCATAGTGGAAAACCTGATTAATGGGGAAGGCTGGAGCTTCGTCACGTAAGCTCCAGCCTTGTTTTAATGAAGAAAAGTGTGTGTTCTTATGAGGGAGTCAAGAGAAGTTTTTGATCTCTTGATGGTTATATAATACAGATAAAATCGTAAGAGAAAGTGACCAATTTGTGTAAAATGTGTGAAATCGTCTCTTATCAGACAGACTCCGTGCTTGTATCAGCCGGATAGTTCACAAGGCAATATTTTGTGTATTCCACGATAAGCGCCGCTATTTCATTACTCTTGATCAAAATGCCACGTCTTTTCATATTGATCATCTCAAGATATGCAGCTATATCCGTAAAAAGTTTGTTCTTCCTCACGGTCATGGGATATACCTGAATCTGCTGGTTTTTGCAGTACTCAAGAAGATCTTCAAGTGATACATTCTCTTTTTTCTTCCTCTCAAGGAAAGGGTGGAGGAATGGCATCCTCTCAGAATACAGCCAATACATTGTCTTGTCGTAGAGCATGTTGAAGGTGTGTTGTTGTATATACTCCACCTGTACTTCTGAAATCTTGTAGATTATCCGCTTCTTCATAGAAATCACCACCTGTCATTAACATCTATAATTTGAGCATATCTAATGTGAACATTATAAAACAGGAGAGTAAAACTTTTATTAAAAACGCCTTAACAGAGGCTTAAAAGAGCATAAAATCGGGTATTTTCATTGGATTTTCCGGCGTGCGATGGTATCATAATGCGTAGGGGCTGTCGCTTTAGTGCGACAGCCCCATGATTTATTTTTTACCCTTTACTTTAATTTTAAATTTTACTGTCTGGGATGCCTTTTTATAAGCATAGCCATCACTCTTGGAGGTTATCTTTACTTTCACGGAATAAGTACCGGGTTTTAGTCCCTTTTTTAACACGATATCCTGCTTCTTGCTGTCAATTTTAATATTCTCATTTCCTTCAAGCTTCTTGAAGGTTAGTTTATCAGCATTTTTGATGTTGATAAACTCGTTGATATCAACTATTTTCTTTTTATTTGTGTCCTTCTTTATCGTACTGGTCAATGATCTTGCTTTTGCACTAAACTTGCCCTTGTTTTTTGTTATCGTGTACTTAGCGGTTGCGGAACCTGTTACATTCGAATTGGCTCCCGTTACTGTCACTGTATAATTCCCGGGCTTATGGCCGGCCAAATGAATATTTTCCACTATTTTGTTATTCCAGTTATATTGCAGGCTCTGTCCTGTTGCATAGCCGTTTGCAAACGTAACCTTTGTATACAGTAAAGGACTAAGGCTCGGTGTATAGGTAAAATCCTCAGCTCCCCATACTGCCACCGTAACTCCTGCAATTTCTGCCGGCTTCAATTCCCACGCTATCTCTTTTGGAGCAGTTGTTCCGTCCGTCCACTTATATCCACTTTGAAGCGTAGCTGTTGCGGTATATGTACCCGCTTTCGCTGCTGCGTATTGACCTGATAGTTTATATCCTGCACCTTCCTTTACTCCAACCTGCCATTCATCATTATTAAAATACTTCGTTTCACCTGTAGGAGGTGTTGCGGTAAGAGCATCATCGGTTGATTTGTTTTCCGGAGGAACGGTTAAATCTACCATTACCTCATCCTTGATACTCGGATTACTTGAATCATACGTTGCCATCCAGATTGTTACATTTGTCCCAGCTGCGGGCTTACTAAAAACTTTCATTTTATCATCTGCTGGCATAGAGATAGTTTTTGTACCATCACCATTATCTTTTATATCGCTGCTATTTACCAACTGGGAAAACTTAGCATAATACTGCTGACCATTTATTGTTATTTTTAAATCTCCATTTTCCGGAGTCTTACTAACCGCCCAAAGATCAATCATGGTTCTATTATTCGGATCTTTATATTTCACTGCTAATTTGGGCGGATTCCCATTGTAATAAGTACAATGTACTATTTCCAATCCTGCCGCTACTGCACTTATCCCAAAATTCGGCATCGCAACAGCACAAGTCAACGCAAACGCCATCATTGTCGCAAAAACTGCAAGCCATATCTTTAACGCACCTACCTTTGAATCACTATTTCCTTTTTCCCTCATAAGCACCTCTTTCTTTAGCATTTCCTGCAATAGTCTGGGGTTATTGAGTTACTGTTTGCCCAGTATCTTATATCCCATATTGCCTACTTTATATGAAAACAACTAAAACCATTTGTAACAAAGTAATTCATGTCATAAGTAAGAGAAAAAATTCCATTTTGAATCTGACAAAAAATATGGATAAGATTGAGCAGGCATCATAAATTCATCTTAAAGCAGCGCACACAATTATCAAGTCAATTTGTCTAAACGGTCGTTTTTGATGTCTAAACGGTCAGATTTTTATAAAGTTTTCAGATAATTTATAGTATGATAATAATAATCTGTAAATAATTCTATGCTAATAATAGTCTGCAAATAATTGTTTGATAACAAAATCTGCGCCATGAACCGATTGATACTCATTGGCGCAGATTTTCAAACATCCTATTTTATGATGACAGGGCCATCCATAAAGGGCAAAATTTACTTTTTACTCTTACATCACTCAAACTTCCCACTTGTAAAAGTGGATTAGTTCCTTGAAAACTCAATAAAGATGCCATGTCAAATATATCATCCAGCAGCCATAGCCTCAAATAGTGCAGTAAATATGATCTGCATAGAATCATCGAAGGTTATATCAGCAATCTCATCAACCATGAAGAAGAATATCTCACCAAGACTACGCTGGTCATCGGAATATCTCCGGTTAATAGCAAGTATCATGTATCTGGTGAAAACAACGGCTATGTGACCGCACATTGCATCAAATGAAAGGCCACGATATTCCTTTACAAGATGAAGATAGCTCTTGCATGTCTTGAAGAAGACCTCTATAGCCCATATGCCGATATTTTAGAAATGCCGATATAATAATTTCTGAAATTCCATGGGGCTGTCGCACTAAGAATTAGTGCGACAGCCCCTCGATGGCTTAAAACAAAATTTTGAAAAGCTTTATGAAAAAGCATGTATTTAACTTTATGGCAAAAGATTATCGTACTTTCTGTATCAATGTACTGTATGTGTTATGCCTGATAACCCTTTGTGGTGCAACTTTCAAAGAGGAAAAAATGTCATTCAGGGAATGATCGGAGCTCTCCTCATGATATCCGTAGTGGGGAATATAAATGTATTGTCGGAAATGCTGGATACAGATATCCCAAGCCGTACTCTGTGGCAAATGATATTCAGTCTTATTGTTATGACCGCAATCTTTATCAATCACTTTTTAATTTCCCATTCTCAATACCAAAATATGAGAAGAATAATGATTAGCCAGATCCTTCTCGGAATTCTTATTTTATTCAGGTGTTATCAGATTATTTTAAATATACTGTCGACCGGATTCAGCATTCTGATGCTTGAAGTGACTGTGGGAATGCTTGCGATCATACCCACACTAAACGTCATAATCTGTACGGAGTGCAGGGGAGACGGCTATAAAATTAAGTAGAAGCTCTAATAATAATCCATCCTATTATTGTAATACCACAACTCTTCGTAGGATTCATTACTCATGCATGACCTAGAAACAGTCACAAAGCCGTGCTTGTCATAGTAGGTGATTGAAGCGTCGCCGGCATAGCTTTCCTTTATTCTTATGGGCCCACTGAAAAAGAGATTCTTGTACGGATAGAAACGGACATAAGTATCGTCGAATTGTTCCACCGATAAGAAGCATCCCTGTCAGGGCAATTGCAAGAACGCGGAGGAGACCGTTTTTAATGCTGAAAATGAGCATTATCAGTCCTGCAAGCAATGCTATAAGTATTATTACTACAATGATTTTCCAGATCCACAGCCGCAATCTCAATCCTGAATTAAAGGATTTGTGAACATAGCTACATCAACAACTTTTCTGTTGTAATCCTTCTCGTAGAACTGGATACGATCTGATAATGTGTAGCCCTTATCTGTGCTGTAATCATATCCTGCATCGATGATGTTGCCGGTTGAGTCAAGAAGAAGCGCTGTTACATATCCGGGCATCATGTAGTCATCTGACTTAACAGTATAGTCCACTTTGTAGTATCCGTCACTATCTGTTGAGAGGTACCAGTCACCTTCCCAGTATGTGCTTGTTTCATATACGTTCGGAAGTTCAATGCTGTCCCAGTGAATCTCGCCGGTAGGTGTGTTGTCACAATATACTGACTGTACTATTGTATTGCCGGGTCTTATAGCTGTCTCGTAGAAAGAGATATCAGCGACTTCCTGTCCGCTCTTTCCCTTAGCATAGCCTTTTGCTGAGAAGGTTACATCCTCATCATAAATGTTTGTAATACCTATTAAAAGATAAGGAGAATCACTATGCTTATAAGAAGCTACAGAAATAACGATTCCTTCCATATCCTTGGGTGAGTACTGTACACCCCAGTTAACCTTATTGTAGTCGGTATCCAGTTTGTTCATAATTGATTCCTGCTCAGATGTGAGATATGAGTTCTTGGATAAAGTTGTCTTTTCTGTAGAAAGTAAAGTCTTACCACTTGTAGATGCTGCAGGCTGTACCTTTGCCTGTGAAGTCAGATTGTAAAGACCTGCCGCTGATACATTAACACTGCCTGTTGCTACGCTGAATACTGCAGCTGCCATACAAATAACACCCATAACCTTTGAATACACTCTTTTCATACCTTTTTTCCTCTTTTCCTTTTTATTTTAATTTTTTTAATTTGTTCATTTGGCTGTTTTATTTGCGCCTTTACCTTATATACAGATGGGGGAGGAAAAATGTTGCAAAGATTTAAAAATATTTTTAATCTAAATTAGAATAATAAAAAACGACAGAGCAAGGAGTGACGTATGCAATATAAAGTAGCGGACATACCTCATAAAAAGATATGGGGAAGATGTTCATCCGTAGCGGATGAGCTTATATTATTCTGGACAGGAAGCGGAATTGAATTAAATGTAAGAGCAGGGCATCTGTATGCTGATATAGAGGCTGTTTATGATGTATTGGAAATCTGGATTGATGTATTTATAGATGATCAGCGAATCATGCATTTCCCTCTCCTAAAGGGAAAACACAGATATCAATTGATGAACGGATTTGACTCCACTCATGCGGCGTCGATCAGAGTTGTAAGAAGTACACAGTCAATGGCTGAGAGCTGCGCTTCAGTTGTAAAAATCTCTTCTTTTGAGACAGATGGAGAATTTGTGCCTGTGAAGGAAAGGAAATTCAGCCTGGAATTTATAGGTGACAGTATTACATCAGGAGAGGGAAGTTTTGCTCTATCGCGTGAAGAGTGGATGCCCACTGTATTTGACCATGTAAGCAGTTATACATACATGACCGCCAAAATTCTGGATGCTGATTACAACATAATAAGCCAGAGCGGATGGGGGCTGTTTGCTTCCTGGGAGGGCAGCTGCGAATGTTCAATGCAAAAGATATACCCCTATGTTTGCGCCGCACAAAACTGTGAAGAGTCCAAAGCGCTTGGCTGCATGGAAAAATGGGATTTTACTGATTTTGAAACAGACGCGGTCATAATAAACCTCGGGACGAATGACAGCAGTGCAATGAAGCTTGATATCTGGGATGAAGATGAATTTCTCGAGCAATTCACGACCACCGGAAATATCTTTTTAGGTGATATCAGGAAAAATAATCCCGGTGCAAAAATCATATGGGCTTACGGTATGCTTGGAAATGACATGGAAGATGTAATCCGGCAGATTATAGATACTTATAACAAAGAAACCGGGGACAACGTTACATATCTCAGGCTTCCAGACTGCAGCGATATACATGTTGGTGCCAGACTTCATCCGGATCCGGAAGGCCACCGCCTTGCTGCAAAAGTGCTTTCGGACTATCTAAAGGAAATATTGGCATAGAAAAAATAGCAGGGGCCGCGCACTGATCACTACGTGCACGGCCCCCAAATAATGCCTGTTCAATTCTTAATTACTTCATTTTTAGTCCTCAATCAAAGGATTTGTAAACATAGCTACATCAGCAACTCTTCTGGAGTATTCCTTCTCGTAGAACTTGATGCTGTCTGATACTGTATAACCCTTATCAGTAGTAAAATTGTATGCCATATCGAGGATATTGCCGTTTGAATCAACAAGAACAGCTGTTACATATCCGGGCATCATATAGTCATCTGACTTAATAGAGTAGTCAACCATGTAGTAACCATCACTATCTGTTGTGAAAGTCCAATCACCTGTAGCATAAGCGCTAGTCTCATATACTTCAGGAAGTTCAATGTTATCCCAGTGAATCTCTCCGGTAGGTGTGCTGTCACAGTATACCGATTTTATAATTGTATTACCGGGTCTTATAGCTGTCTCATAGATAGATATATCAGCGACTTCCTGTCCGCTCTTTCCCTTAGCATAGCCTGTTGCTGAAAATGTCACATCATCATTGTAAATATTTGTAATACCAATCACAAGAAAAGGCATTGTGTCTTCCATATAAGAAGAAACGGAAATGATGATTCCATCCATATCCTTGGGAGAGTACTGTACACCCCAGTTGATCTTTGAATAGTCATTTTCAAGCTTGGCAAGAATTTTCTCCTGCTCCGATGTGAGATATGAGCTCTTGGATACAGTCTCCTTTTCCTTTGTAAGTAAAGTCTTATTACCGGAAGTTGACTTTCTCTCGGTTGTTGTACTGCTTCCTGTAGATGTTCTGCTCTGAGAAGTTGTCTTTGTCTGTCCCTGTGACTTGGAAGGATTGTAAAATCCTGCTGCAGATACATTAACACTGCTTGTTGCTACACTGAAAATTGTAGCTGCCATACAAATAACACCCATAACCTTTGAATACACTCTTTTCATACCTTTTTTCCTCTTTTCTTTATCATTTTTTATTTTTGAATTTTTATATTTGGCTGTTTTATTTGCGCCTTTACCTTATATACAGACGGGGGATGAAAAATGTTGCAAAGATTTAAAAAATTTTTTTAAAATTTTTTCCGGCCTCGGATAATCTTCAATAATAAGATTATTTTTATCTTGAATTAAGATAATTTTTACTTCTATCTGAAATAATAGAATAAGCGTAATATTGGTATTTTTCTTATGGAGAAATCATATAATCCTTAAGATGTTCATAATAGATATGGCTTACTGTACTTACAACAGCGTTTTTGAAAATGATACCCCGGACGAACCTCTGGTTTATCTAGAGCTCATCAGAATTGCGAAAAAGCAGCTTATCTAAGATTTGAAAGGAGCGTTTATGGTAAGAATACAACTGTGGCCTGACAATGATGTTGTTCAGGAAAAGATAACCATCAGAGCAGGAAAAAGACAGGTAAATGCACTTGTTATAAAGCCTAAAGATTATGTGGGCGGCGCAGCCTGCGTTCTTTGGATGCACGGCGGCGGTCTTGCTACCGGCATGAAGGAAATGGCATACATGACAAGGGCGATTGACCTTGTTAAGAAATTCGGTGTCGTAGTTGTTTCACCCGGGTATAAATTGTCATGGCAGGAGCCGTATCCCGCCGCAATAAAGGACTGCTATGCAACGCTTCTTTACATTAAAAAACATGCGAAGGATCTTGGAATCCGCGATGATCAGATAATGGTCGGAGGGGAGAGTGCCGGAGGTGGCCTGACTGCAGCGCTTTGCATGCTCGCAAGAGATAAAAAGAGCGTGAATATCGCCTATCAGATGCCGCTTTATCCCATGCTCGATAACTTTGATACGGGGTCATCCAGGGATAATCACAACAAAGTCTGGAATACGAGAAAAAACCATATGGCATGGAAGTTTTACCTCGGAAGGAATGTAAAGAAAGCCGTGCCTCCTTATGCTGCTCCCGCAAGGCAGACGGATTATACAAACCTTCCGCCCTGCTATACCTTTGTGTGCACCGATGAGCCTTTTTATGACGAGACTCTTGCTTTTGTAAAAAAGCTTAAGGAGGCCGGAGTAGAGGCAGAAGTGGATATTATAGAAGGAATGTACCATTCCTTTGACCTGTATGAACCCGATAGTCCGATTACAAGGGAGACTGTAGAGAAATTCCTTCAGCGCTTTGAATATGCGCTTGAACACTATCACGCACCCCAAAACTGAAGTTAAGTAATAGCCGACTGATTCTTTTACAGGAGGTATTGATAATGAAAATAAGAAAAGCTTATATGCTGGCTGCAATGATTGTAACTGTAATGATTTCAGGGTGTTCTTTGGGTACCAACAATGCTCAGCCAAAGTCGGATACCCAGACTGCCCATGCCAAAACCACAATCGAGTTTATGACCATGCTTGATGAGGATCCGGAATTAAAAAGCCTGATGGAAGAATCAATCATGCTTGCTTCGGTGAACAATCCCGATAAAAAGACAAACCCGGTGCGCTCGCTTGATGATTATTATGCTTTTCTTGACTGGTCAGCAACCTGTATGCCCTGGAATATACTGGATGTTGAAAATCCTTCACTTTATTCGAGCATAGACCAGAGTCTGGACTATTTCTATTACTTGCTGGATCAGCCTCTGCCGGAGCTTGCCGGGAAAGGGTACTATTATCCCTGCCTTGAATACCACGAGCCTGTGGCTTCATGGGTGAAATCTTACTGCAAAGACTGGGGAGAATTCCTTTCAACCGAAGAGAGCTGGAACGATGACTACTATGCCCGCGTAGTAGCTGATGAAGATTTTAATATGAAAAAAGGGTGGTACGCGGATACTAATGAGTGGAAGACCTTTAACGAGTGGTTTTCCAGGAAGCTCATAGATCCCGGAGTTCGTCCTCTTGCTGATGCAGACGTAATTGCCCCTGCAGATTCTACCCCTCAGGGCATATGGAAAATAGATGAAAATTCGCAGATTGACCTTGGAGTTCAGCTAAAATCCGTGCGCTTCTATAATGTGAAGGATATCATCGGAGAAGATAGCGAATATGAGGATGAGTTTGCTAATGGAACGCTGACGCACACTTTCCTGGATGTCAACGATTATCACCGCTATCATTTTCCTATGGATGGCACTGTCCTTGAAGTGCGTAAAATAGATGCGCTTGATGCAGTTGGCGGCATTATTTCCTGGGACAGTACCCAGAAGAAATATATTCTTTGGGATTCGAACCCCGGATGGCAGTCGATAGAAACCAGAGACTGTATGATACTTGATACAAAATACGGCCTGGTCGCAATCCTTCCAATCGGCATGTCTCAGGTCAGCTCCTGCAACTGGGAAGAAACCGTAAAACCCGGCGTTTCCGTAAAGGCCGGGGATCCGATGGGATATTTCCTTTTTGGCGGAAGCGATATCGTTATGATCTTCCAGGAGGGCGTAGAGCTTAAACTTGAGGCGGATCGTCATATCTACATGGGGGAACCCTTTGCAGATATAACACCGTAGATTTCTGAAGAAAATTTCTTTTTTCGTACATAACATTCTAAATATAAATCCATCAAATCCCACGATCTTATTATGAGACCGTGGGATTTCTCGCTCTAAAACCTGAGATTTCTTATGGTCAACAGCATTTTTCGCAATAATGCTTTTTTCATGAATTTGTTACTCTTTTTAGCCTATTTATGTATAGATATCCCCATATATTTTCGCAAACTAACAGTAATTTTCCTTTTGTTACTCTGTTTTCAGTAAAAAAGGAGTAACAAATCTAAAGAACAAATAGATTTGCGAAAAATGAACTATAGAAATGGAATAAATATCATGCAAAAAGAGTAATAAACTATAAATAATTGCGTATTTGCGAAACGCACATAGCTACACAACAAGTGCATCTATATAACGCGGAGGTATCAATACCCCCGCTTTTCTTTTTGTAAATGAGAGAGAATTCTGGGCATTTTGGTATACCTTTTGCGCTCTTTTAGGGGCTTCCTCAGCACAACTTGTAAATGAGAATACGTTTTTAGGATTTTGGTATCCCTGTTTTTTGAAATCATGGGTACCAAATCCTCAAAAAAGCCTTCTCATTTACTTTTAGATTTAAAAACCAGAGAAAACAAGCCGAAAATGTATACCAAAACGCTAAAAACCTTATTTTATTTACTTTTTGTAAAATCCGACCGTTCCTCAATCGTTTCCGTGTAAAACAGCTCTAATTAAGTGTAATTACGTAACCCGCTTTCCATATGTGATAAATATATTCTCAGGAAAGGAGGAAACGGCATATGAAGAAGATGGAGAGTGAAAAAGAAGCATGAAAAATGAGTTTACAGTTAGAAATAAAGGTTTTATTGAGGAGGTTTACTATGAGATACAAAGATATTCAGGATTTGACGACACATAGCGAAAACAAAAGAAACAGAAAAAATGGCCAGATTAAGAGCTATGACCAGTACAGAGAAAAGCTGTTTGAGCTTCATAACAAGGAGCCCAAAATCAATATGTTTGGTGCAACATTCACTATCTAATTCATAGTGCAATATTTGTTACATCTTATACATCTACCGAAAAGAGACCTACCCCGGTCTCTTTTTTGGTTGCAATTTATGCAGAGTGTAATTTATGATTTTTCAAGAGAGCGTATAGCCTAAATCGGAGGCGAAGAAAGGGACGGCGATATATGTGTGGAAGGTATTACTATGCTGACAAAACTGCAAAGGCTGTGGAAATCGAGTTACAGCTGCCATATGGGACGCTGATACTTCCGGCCGGCGATATTGTTCCCGGAAAAGCGGCTATTGCGCTTCTATTGGGAAAAGAAACAGCTGATATTAAAGTCTGTGACCTTCACTGGGGACTTACCACCAAAGATAAAAAGCTGGTGATAAATGCCAGGGCGGAATCTGTCCTGGAAAAGCCGATGTTTTCCGAAAGCATAAAGTCCAGGCGATGCATCCTTCCGGCGGGAGGCTTCTATGAATGGAATAGGGACAAAACCAAGTACACATTTACAAGTATAGATGGCAATCCTCTATATCTTGCAGGATTCTATGACATGAGCGATAACAGAGACAGCTTCGTGATACTTACCACAGAAGCCAACAGTTCCATGAGCCCTGTCCATGACAGAATGCCGGTGATTATCGACAAAAAGAATGTCAGGGAATATCTGTGCGAGAGCAGTGCCGCACTTGACATGATCAAGGAAAAAATGCCTGAGCTTGAAAGAAAATGCGATTACGAACAGCTTAGCCTGTTCTGAAATATAGGACATGCAAAATACAACATTGCTTATGTTGATGTCCCTGAATGGAGAGAAAAAATACCACATGATATTTTGGATAATAGCAACACTTTGTGCTTTTTATGTTAAAGGTTTATGCGGGTTTGCAAACACGTTGGTTTTCACCTCAATATTGAGCTTTGGAAATGCCAACATAAATATATCTCCGGTTGAGCTGATTCTTGGAAATCCTACCAATCTGATAATCAGCTGGAAAGAACGCAAATCCATAGATTTGAAAATATGCATTCCGCTTGCGGCCATGGTTCTTGTCGGTAGCGTGGCAGGAGTATTATTTCTGAAAAATGCAGACATATCTGTTGTTAAAATAGTTTTTGGTGCACTTATCATCGTAATCGGCATAGAGATGCTCCTCAGAGAAATCTCTCCCGGAAAAGCGAAGCAGTCCCGAATCTTACTGACGATAATCGGTGTTTTATCCGGCTTCTTATGCGGACTATACGGCGTAGGTGCGCTGCTTGGAGCATATATAGGCAGAGTGACAGACAGCTCAAAGGCCTTCAGAGCCAATATCTGCCTTGTCTTTGTGATAGAGAACACCTTTCGAATTGCCTTGTACAGCTTGTATGGCATAATCACAATGGAATCTCTGAAAACAGCAGCACTTCTGGCTCCGTTTATGCTGGCCGGACTTGGTGCAGGAATGCTCAGTGTCCGGGTTATAGATGACAAAATAATAAAAAAAATGGTAATTGTCATGTTAATCGTGTCAGGAATAGCTCTAATACTGACAAACATGGCTTGATCACTCTATAACTTTTCTCAAAAAACCATTCACAAAAATACCCCCTTTTGGCGGTAGCAAATGAAATAAAATATGCTAAAATTCATTTAATAGGCGAAAATTTTTTTCATCGTTTCTTGGAGGGTTAAATATGAAGAGAAGAGTATGGCAAAGAGTATTATCATTGGCACTATTATTTGCAATGACTATCATTCTGGTGAATCCCGTAACAGCTCAGGCTAAGACCAAAAAGCTGAAGCTTCCTTATGCCGAATTTAATATTCCACAAGAATCTTATATCGAATCAAAAGCAGTAACTATAAATAAGACCGGTAATTATAAAGTTCAATTAGGAAAATCCGGAAAAATTTATAGCGGTTTCATAAAATTTGTTGTACCTAAAACCAAGAAATACACATTTACATATAGCCATCTGAGAGCAAAAGGCAAGTCGTCATGTTTAGCTACAGTAGATTATACTGTTCCTACCGGGATAGAAGATCAAATAAAGTATCTTGATGGTTATTCTAAAGGTGGATATCTAAATTCTTATCCTTTCGCATATAGAATACCGGGTAAAAAGGGCAGATATAATGTAGCTTCGCGGAAAGTAACGTATCAGTTAACTGAAGGTCAGGTTGTATATATCAATATTTATAATACTTATACGAATACAAGAGGACCCAAAGTAACATTTAATCTCAAAATCAAATAAATAATTAGCAGGAATATCATTTACGGTATTCCTGCTAATTTTGTCTTTGTCAACTACGAAATATGAATAAAACTGTTCATATTCCGTAGCCAAAGAGCATTCATTTTCGGATACAATATTATAGGCGCTTTCTTTTCTGATATATAAAGGAGCCTTATGGTATGGGGTATAAGTTTCTGATTGAGGGTTGAAAAATGATGCTGATGACTAAGCTCGCACCAGCAAATAATATAATATCGATTTTTAATCACTTGGAATATGACACATCCTGAGTTTTCTTGGGGTGTGTTTTTTGTGTTTTTTTGTAAGAAAAGGAGGAAGAGGAAAAATGATGAAGGCAATAAGAAAGGGATTGCTGACGACTATAATGTCTGCAGCTATGGCATTGACCATACTTCCGGCAGTTGATAAGCCTATAACGGTTCATGCTGATTGGAATAAGACAGTGTCCGGACTTGGAGCAAGCGTAATCGGGGCTCCCGAGAAGAGAACTGATAATACGGCGTGGAAAGGAAGCTATATATGGTATGGTTCGTATAATGGAAACCCTGTAAAATATCGCGTGCTGTCACCAAAAACAACAACTTTTGGTGGTACAACCATGCTTCTCGACTGCGACAATACACTTTATGAGGATAGATTTAATTCCAGTTCTTCAAATGGGAATAAATGGGCCACTTCTGCTGTGAATAGCCGTCTAAATGGGGATGCTTTTCTTAATAAACCTGATGGCTTTACAGGAATTGAAAAAGAAGCCATGGCCAATAGTACAGTAGCCGCACATAATATTTCAATTGCAAATGGCAATTTGTATGACTTTAATAGTTACACCGCTCTTAATGGCGAAAAAGTATTTCTACTTGACGTAGAAGATGTTTTGAATCCAGATTATGGATATAGTACGACTGATGGATGGGTTTATTACGAAGATCGTCACGTATATGACGTAATTAATGTAGCGAGTCGTAAAAAAGACGCTTCGTGGTTGCTGCGTAATGGTGCCAGATTTTCATCATATGCCGGTTGTGTCGGATCTTCTGGACAAATAGACGATAATACTTTTGTTTCTAATTATGTGGGTATAAGTCCCGCATTTAATATAAAATTGGATTCGATTCTTTTTACTTCAGTAATAAATGGTTCAGCCGGAGTATATAATTCAGAATATAAGCTGACACTGCTTGATGAGACAATGACTGCGGCATTACAAACAGGTAAAGATATTTCAGTATCCGGGAAAATGATAACTATACCATATACTGTAGGCGGAGTTAATGCTGCAAATGCTTCACAAGTTTCTGTTATGATTCTTGACAAAGAATATAAGAAAGCAAATTCCAACAACGCAAATGTTCTTTATTATGGGAATTTAAATAGTTCAGAGGCTATTAGTCCCGGCCCCGGAGAAGGAACATTCGAATTACCATATGGTTTGGATATACCCGGATGGGGAACTGATTATCATGTATATATCTTCGCCGAAGATGTTAATGGGATCAAACAGACAGATTATGCAAGTGCACCTATAGAAGTAAAATTATCGTTAATAAAATATAATCTTTGGGTGGGTAATACACAGGTCACAAATTTTAATACTAAAGATATTCCATGTAGCAAAGGCTCTGCAAAGTATGATCCTAAAACCAATACTCTTACATTTAATGATGCAACGATCAATGATGGATACTCATATAACAAGACAAAGACTGTAGGAATATATGCCAAGGATATGAACCTTACCATTAAGGGGACTGTGAAAATTGACCCCATAAAAATCGATGGCAATTCATACACGCAAGGTGTTTTCCTAGATTGTACAAACAATAAAACTCTTACTTTAAATGGAAGTATTACTATCAGAGGATATGCAAATGGATTCCTGGGTCGTGGTGCAAACATATACATGGAAGGTGGAACACTTGACCTGGAGCATAAGAATGGCTGCTTTGACTCAGACAAAGGAATCCATTTTGCAGATGGAATAAAAATAGTAAATCCTACCGGTGCTGCCATTAGAAAAATATCCAATAATTATTACCTTTGCGAATCCGATAGCTCGGATGTGCTTGTCAAAAAGGCTCTAATTACGAAAGCATATACGGTTTCCGTTTCTAATAATGGTAACGGAAGTGCATCAGCATCAATTACAACCGGTAAAACAGGTGATGTTGTCATACTTACCGCAATACCTGATAGTGGTTACAGGTTCAAAGAATGGATGGTAGCATCCGGAGATGTAACAATAACTGACAATAGTTTCAGAATCGGAGTAGAAGATGTTAAGATTATAGCTAAATTTGAACTTATAACATGTACTGTTACTTTTGATTCCAATGGCGGAAGCGGAAGTATGGCTGCTGTATCAAAGACACCTAATTCTCCGTATACGCTTCCTGCCTGCACATTTACAGCACCTGAAGGCAAAGAATTTGATAAATGGGATCTTGGCGTTGCCGGAACAACTATAATAATAACTGATGATATGACCATCAGGGCTCTGTGGAAAGATAAAACTATTGATCCAAAGCCCGACTCCGAGCCCACCCCAGGAAATAGCGAATCAAATCCTTCTGAAAGCACCGCTCCCAAGGTAGAAAGTGGAGCAACAGAGCCCAAAGCTGAAGGAACAACATTTGCTGATTTGGCACAGGCTGCAGAATTCGTTGTAACCTCAGCAGATAAGCAGAACCCGACTGTTGACTACAAGCGTACAACCAACAAAAATGCAAAGAAGATCACAGTGCCTCAGACAGTTACATTAGATGGCATTACCTACAATGTAACAGGCATCGCATCCAAGGCATTTAACGGATGCAAGAAGCTTAAGACAGTAACCTTTGGAAATAACATTGAGAACATCCGGGCAAATGCCTTCAAAGGTGCAAAGAACCTTAAGACAATCAATGTAAAATCCAGCAAGCTTACTAAGGACACACTTGCAAAGAAAGCCTTCAAGGGCATCGGAAACGGCGTAACCGTCAAGGTTCCCAAGAAGATGAAAAAGACCTATGAAAAGTTATTCGTAAAGAAGGGCCATTCAAAGAGCGTAAAGATCAAATAATTTTCACGATTATTCTGTATTATTTGGCCCCACAACCCCGTCCCAAGGAATAACTTAAAACAAGCAGGCTCATTGTAAGGGCCTGCTTGCTGCTTCATTTCAAAAGTTCATCGTCTAATAGGAACTGCTCGATTCCAATATAAATGATCCCATTTTCATCTTGCCAGGGCTTAAGGTAATCTTTAACCACAACTATTTTGCTAAACGAATCAGGAATCCTCTTAAGTGAGGCAATTTCCTGCTCTTTCTTATCTGGATCAGAGATACTAAGAGCAGACTGAATGTAGAACCGCTTATTGCCTTTATTCACGACAAAATCTACCTCCAGTTGCTTGCGGATTTTTTTTCCGGAGGAATCTTTTGTGTTGTATTCTACAACACCCACATCAACATCCATGCCTCTTCGTATAAGGTCGTTATAGATGATATTCTCCATGATGTGCGTTTCTTCAAGTTGTCTGAAGCCAAGTCTCGCGTTACGAAGTCCAAGATCGGAGTAATAGTACTTTGCAGGTGTTCTGATATATTTTCTTCCTTTGACATCGTACCTTACAGCTTTTCGGACAAGGAATGAATCTTCGAAATATCCGATGTATTTTTCTATGGTCTCAGATCCGATTGAAATCTGTCTTTCGCTCTTGAAGGTGTTTGAAAGCTTAGATGGGTTTGTGAGGGAGCCTATGCCTGATGCAAGTATATCCAGTAGGATATCAAGAACTTCAGTGCCGTTCTTAATGTCATGACGTTCAAGTACATCTTTAATATATGTTTGTTCACATAAATCCTTAAGGTATTTGCTCTTTTCTTCATGATTGTCCAGAGATGTAGCAAGCGGCATTCCGCCATAAGTATAGTAATCCTGCCATGCGCCTCGTTTATCTCCCGTGTATTCTTCATAAAATTCAGCAAAAGAAAGAGGATAAACTCTTATTTCATCGCCCCTGTCCCTAAACTGAGTAAGGATGTCGGAGGAGAGCATTTTTGAATTACTTCCGGTGATGTACACATCGGCATTACTTATCTGCATAAAACCTAGCACAACATCAATAAAAGAAATCTTGGATTCAGGGTCATCCACATACGGATTCTGGATCGTCGCAACAAACTGTATCTCGTCTATGAAAATATAGTATTTCTTATTTTCATCTTTCATCAAAGATCTGATGTATTTATCTAGCTCTATAGGATTGCGGTATTTTGCATTTTCCATTACATCTAAAGCCAGAGATATGATCTGATCACTTGAGATGCCATTATTAAGAAGATAGTCTCTGAATAATTTAAAAAGAAGCACAGATTTCCCGCTTCTCCTAAGACCGGTAATTATTTTGATACGGCCATTGTCTCTTTTTGATATTAGTTTTTCCAGGTATTGTTTTCTTGGATACACAACTTCCTCCATGAAATATTTGCACCTATCCGCAATTTTTTCATCTATAACTATAACATTAGTATTTAAGCCGGTCAATGGTTGCACATAAAACTGCGACCATCCGCAACAATGCGGTAGTGATTGCTACAAAAAGCGGAGGTATCAAAATGACCTCCGCGTTGTGCATTGTTTATGCAAATTTAAGAATGTCAGCCAACTTAATATAGTACAATTTAATAGACGATGTTAATCCGAAAATAGCATCAAAGTAGCTACAGAACATTGATTATGAGGACCCGATAATATGAAAAAAATAACTGCCGGCGACATAATGCACGTTTATGGAAGCTTTGGACAAGGATCAGATTATAGTGTGAGACTTGTTGTCCGAATGGAAGACGAGATTGATGGCGATATTTTGAGGAAGTCGGTGGAATCAGCGGCAAAACGTTACCCCTACCTTCTTCTAAGGATGAAGCGTGATGATAATGAAATCTTTTATGAGGACAATGATGAGCCGATTGCTGTCCTTAACCAAAAGGAAAGAGTGACTCTCGGTGCAAAAGAAACGGGATATCATATGTGGGCAGTTTGCTACTTTGAAGATAAGATTTTCCTCGATTTCTATCATGGCCTGTGTGACGGAACAGGAATGTACATGGTTCTGTCCACGATACTCTACTATTACACCAAGCAGAAGTACGGGGACGTTGAAAGCGAGGGCATCAGGACTCTTGATGATGAGATTACGCCGGATGAGTATCTTGATCCTCTGGATCAGTTGCCGGAGATTGATATCAGCAATATTCCTTCTCTCATGCTTGAACCTGCTTTTTCACTGGTCGAAGATGGCGGCTTTACTCCCTGCGAACAGAGATTATTTGACGTTGTGATTCCTGAAAAGGATTTTCTTAAGTTTTCATCAGCAAATGACGCAAGCCCGGGAGTCATGGTGTCGATACTTCTGGCACGTACAATTGACAGGCTTTTCCCTGACAGAGATAAAGGGATAATGGGGTCTTATATAATAAATGCCAGACCTATGCTGCATGCCCCAAATACCCATCATAACTGTGTCAATACCGTTTTCTTTGATTATTCCGATAAGATCAAAGCAATGCCTTTTGACAGACAATGCACTGCATATCGTGGAAAAACCTTCATCCAAAGCGACGAGGAGAGAATACAGAAAACCATGACCGTTTCTGCTTCAAGGAATAAGGCAATTGCCAAGGCTACTCCGACAGTAGCGGCAAAAATGCAGACTTACGGCATGATGCTGTCAGGCGGCAGAAAACTGTTTACATGCATGGTAAGCTATGTCGGAAAATGGAAATATCCATCTGTGGGAAAGCATATAAAGGAGTTCTGGACTCACGTGCCAAACGCAAACGGACTTCTGGTTGAAATAGCTGCCGTAAATGGAAAGATTTTCCTGACAATGCATCAGAATTTTGAAGAAGACACAGTAGTAAGAGCTTTTGAAAAGGAACTGTCGGAAAACGGAATAAGCTTTGAAACTGCTGAAATGCTAAATGATGTGGCGCATATGGAACTACCGGAAAAAGTGTGATGTAAAAATTTCATTTTGATACATACACTGTATTAGTTATGTTAGGAGGGAGAAAATATGGACTTTATGCCTGCAAAAAAACTGGGATTCGGACTTATGCGAATGCCTCTCAATGACACTCACAATGATGCAGATGTTGATATCGAACAGGTATGTAAGATGGTGGATATGTTCCTTGAAAGAGGATTTACCTATTTTGACACAGCCCTTATGTATCACTCCTGCCAAAGCGAAAGCGTGGTGAAGAAGGCTCTCGTGGACAGGCATCCCAGAGAGTCATATACACTCGCAACCAAACTTCATAGTGCATTTTTTAACTCCATAGAGGAGAGAGACAAAGTATTCCAGGGGCAGCTAGAAAAAACCGGAGCCGGGTATTTTGACTACTATCTGATACATGGCATAGAGGGAGATATGCTCAATAAATATGAATGTCTGGACTGCTTTAATTTTGTCCTCGAAAAGAAAAAGGAAGGTCTTATAAAGCACGTGGGCTTTTCATTCCATGACACACCGGAGCTTCTCGACAAGATTCTGACAGATCATCCGGAGATGGAGTTTGTTCAGCTTCAGATCAATTACATGGATTGGAACAGTGAGTGGATCCAGTCAAAAGCCTGCTATGACGTTGCTGTAAAGCACAATAAGCCTGTAATCGTCATGGAACCTGTAAAAGGCGGCACACTTGCAAATAAGATGCCGGATGAAGCGGTGGCTCTTTTTACCGAACATGATGCGTCAATGAGCATACCAAGCTGGGCTATAAGGTTTGTGGCAAGCCTCGATAATGTAATGGTGGTTCTGTCCGGCATGAGCAGCCTTGAGCAGATGGAAGACAACACAAGCTACATGCAGGATTTTGTGCCTCTTACTGAGGAGGAAAAAGACCTCTGCCTCAAGGTAGGAGAGATTATCAATAGCCAGATTGCAATACCTTGTACAGCCTGCTCGTATTGCACAGGCGGCTGTCCCATGAACATCTGCATTCCAAAGTATTTCAGCCTTTACAATGCAGACATGCGAGATGACTTAGAGCACAAGGGTTGGACAATTAATTTCTCCACTTATGGAACCCTCGGAAAGACTTTCGGCAAAGCAAGCGATTGCATAGCCTGCGGTCAGTGTGAGGGAGTGTGCCCTCAGCACCTGCCTATCATCGACAATCTTAAGAAAGTTGCGGAACTTTACGAGCACTGATACCGTGCTGCAAGTAAAAATGTTTTGGAAAAGCTTTGTAGTGGAAATAAATACCACTACAGGGCTTTTTTAATTTACGGAAAGCCGTTATAGTAGTAGATGTGTTTTGGGGTGAGGGGATAAAAATAATAGGGGATTCATTAAAGTAGGTTACAAAAAAGATACTGTGATTTAAAATTACAACCGATATTTAAAAGTTTAAACGGGGATGAAACCCAGTAAACAAGCGGATGTCAAAAGCTTTTGACATGGCAAAAAACACGAATGTAAAAGCCTTTTGATGGCAGCATTTTCAATATCTCGATATGCTGAGGTGGAAAGAGAGACATACGACATGGAACTTGGAAGCAGAATTAAAGAGTTAAGGAAAGCACAAAATATCAACCAGGATGAATTGGCTGAAAAGCTTTTTGTTTCAAGACAGACAATTTCAAACTGGGAAAACGATAAGAGCTATCCTGATATTCAGAGCGTGTTGCTGCTAAGCGAAATCTTCGATGTCTCCGTAGACCAACTATTAAAAGGAGATGTTGAAAAAATGGAAAGAATCATCACAGAACAGACGCAGGCTGACATTAACAAGATGAACACCTATGCGATAGGAATGCTTATTTCTATAATAGCTATTCTTATCACGACACCAATACTCGCAGTTACTATTGGGTTCTGGTTCCTCATCCCATTCGCGGTATTGTTTGCATGCACAATGTATTTTGCCACAAGAATTGAAAAGTATAAAAAGGAATACAATGTACAGACCTACAAGGAAATCATTGCATTCACAAAGGGAGAAACATTATCCCCTACCGATCAGATAAAGGAAGAGGCTAAAAGGCCCTACCAGAAAGCCCTGACCACAATAATATCGGCTGTTATTGCAGCTGTGGTATGCGGCGGAATAGGGTTTGGCCTGATGCTCATATTTAAGTAAGAAATAAGATATTAAAAATACAAAATTAAACTTTGGAGGATGAAAAAAGATGAACTTTTTAAACAACAAGTATGGATATGCAAACGGTATAGGACTTATGATGATTATAGTTGCAGGCTTTGTCGATATGCCAGCATATTTTAAGGGACTAATACAGGGATACGGTTTCTGCCTGTTTTTAACTGCTTTATATTTAAGCTTCAAGCTTATGAAGAATAATAAAAAAGAGGCAGAGAGCGCAGAAGAATAAATAAAAACTGAATAAAATGCTATATTCCGGACAGATCATCAGCTTTGGTGGTCTGCTTTTCTTTTAAGTCACAAAGAATGGAAAATACGGATATGTTTTTTGCTCTACTTGATATGTAACAGATTCATGTTTTTGCTTACAATATGATCATAGACAGAAAAACAGTTGTTAGTACATATATAGAAGGATGGTGATGATCATGTTACTGACAATTCTTTTTATGGTTTGCTTATTTGGTTTTATTGGGAAGCTCATAGGGTTTGCTTTTAAGTTTTCCTGGAGCATGATTAAGATTGCATTTTTCCTTGTGTTCCTGCCTTTCATCTTAGTAGCATTGGTAGTTGGAGGTCTTGTTTACATAGCATTCCCGATACTTGTTGTCGCAATGATAATTGGCCTTTTGGCTAAAGAAGTGTAAGGAGGACGGAACTAAAGACGAGATTAAGTAACCCGGGAAAAAAGGGATACGAGGAGACGTAAGCAACCAAATTTAACAAAAAATAGCGTAATATGTAAGCTTCGCTTGGTAGACAGGCGGGGCTTACTTTTTTATGATTAAGAAAAATGTTAATAAATGTAGCAAAGGTGGTAGAAAGATGAGAAAGGTATACTTGGATAATATTCGCTGGATAACAGTAGTGCTGGTTGTTATCTATCATGTAATTTACATATTCAACGGCGTAACAGAGCATGGAATCATCGGTCCCTTCAGTGAACATCAGCCTCAGGATACGTATCAGTACATTGTATATCCTTGGTTCATGTTACTTCTGTTTGTGGTATCCGGCATGTCAGCCCGCTATGAACTGGTTAAACGAACAGAGAAGGAATTCATCAAAATAAGGACAAGAAAATATCTTGTGCCATCAACAATCGGACTTCTGGTTTTCGGTTGGGTTCTTGGCTACTACAATATGCTTATTTCCGGTGCATTTAATTCCATGAACAACGTACCGGGGCCAATCATTTTCCTGATAATGGCTGTCAGCGGCTCAGGTCCTCTGTGGTACATTCAGATGCTCTGGGTCTTCAGCCTGATACTGGTACTGATCAGAAGGATTGAAAAAGACAGATTCTATAACATCTGCGGAAAGGCCAATCTTCTGATAGTTATACTTCTTGTCATACCCGTATACGGAGCGGCGCAGATACTTAACACACCGATAATAGTGGTATACAGGTTCGGTATTTACGGACTGGGCTTTTTGATTGGCTACTTTGTACTGTCCCATGACGAAGTGATGGATCGACTTGGCAAAAACTGGCTATTATTAAGCATCCTTGCTCTCGCATCCTGCGTAGCTTTCGTGATTTTATATATAGGTCAGTCTTATCCGGATCATGTGGTTCTGGATACAATATTGTGCAATGTATACGCATGGTTTGGAACTATCGGTATACTTGCCTTCATGAATAAATGGGGCAATTTCGAGAATGCTTTCGCAAAGTGGATGTGCAAAAAGTCATGGGGACTCTATGTATTCCATTATCTGATGATAGCGGTCAGCGGATGGTATCTGCATACATTATGTCCATCCATGGCACCTATAATCGTATACCTGCTGGTTGCAATAGCAGCATTCACAGGCTCCTACCTTCTGTATGAGATCATGAGCCGCATACCTTTCATAAGGTGGTGTGTACTTGGGATAAAAAAGGAAAAAAGTAATTGAGACAATTCCGGAAGAAAGCCTCATTATCATGGCTCTTTTACATGACCTTTGTAAGGTAAACTTTTATGTGAAAGGCACAAAGAATCAGAAGACTTATGATCCTGAAAAGGTAGCTACAGCTGAGAATTGGCAGGTTAAACATGATGATAAGGGTAATTTTATCTGGGAGACTGTCCTTAGGTATGAAATAAATGACACAATGCCCTTAGGACATGGCGAGAAATCTGTGATGCTGATCAACTGTTTTATGAAGCTTAAGACTCCTGAGATATTTGCAATCAGATGGCATATGGGTTTTTCTGAGGAAAAGAGCCAGTATAAGGCAGTAGGCGATGCTATGGAGAAATATCCTATAGTGCTTGCCTTGCATGAAGCAGATCTTGAGGCATCAAAGCTGCTTGAGGATGTGGCAGGGAATAAGGAATAATCTATTAAATATAGCAGTTTGGTGTTTCTAATGAGGAATAGATATGCTTTTACCGGATTTTTCATCCCAGAGGGAAAAAGAAAAATACTTTAGATCTCTTAATGATGAGCAGAAGATAGATGCTTTAAATGAGATGGTAGATATTTCTGAACATATAGTGTTTCTTGGCGGGGCAGGTGTGTCTACTGAGAGTGGTATTCCCGATTTTAGAAGTAAGAACGGCCTGTATCATAAGAAGGATAATCGGTTTTCTATGTATAAACCGGAATACCTCCTAAGTTATGACTGTCTAAATAAGAAGCCCGCAGTTTTCTTTGATTATTTCCGCAAGAACCTTGATTGCAGGAGTATAGAGCCAAACGATGCCCATAGAAAGCTTTTCCAGATGGAACAGAGGGCAGATCTTGTTTTTCACGACAGTATTGGAAAAATAATGAATCAGATAGAGATTTAGATTAGGGATTGATTTTCTCCAAATATCTATATAAGATCCAGAATACAGTATGAGAGCTGAAACACTATTATTTAGTACAGCTCTCTTTTTTTATTTTCTGAAATAAGTAAATAGCATAACAACCACAATATATAGTTGTTGATGATGAGGCGTATATACAAGATATGGCTGTCATTTTTATTGGACTGCAAAATTTTTATATTAAAAGTACAAAGAAACAAGCAACTAGTCTTTTGGAGGGTGTGACAAAGGGCTGGAGGATGAAAAGGTATGAGTATTATGATGAGAGTTTTATTGGGATTAGGAGCCATGTTGCTGATGTTTATGAGTTGTCCGCTTTAAGGACAGGGGTATGGAAAGAGTTTTGACAGGGGATGCTAATAGCATCCTTTTTGTCGTAGGTATTTTTAATGAGATTGGAGGTGTATGGCCGTGAACAATATTGTTACTGAGAAAAAGTCGTCATATTCATTATACGAAGAGCTGATAAACCAGCGAGACCGCTACAAAAAAGATGCATTCCAGTATGAGCGCGGATATGTCAGGGAATTTGGAGAACTTATCCTTGCTGTTTTTAACAAAAAGATTGAGTGCATAGAAAAAAAGAAGATCATAGATTTCTGCCAGAAGGCGATAAACCGGGATGAACCTATAGACCAGAATAAGCTCAATGCATATATAAAGGAAGAAATGGCAGAGTTCACTGAAAAGCTTCACCATATGGAAGAGGATTATAGGGAAGCTAAAAGCGGAGGGGTTATAAGTGATAAGGATTACCTTGAAGTAAAGCGTATCTACCACAGGATTGTAAAGAAGATTCACCCGGACATAAATCCAGAGGTAGCTGAAAATGAAGATCTTATGGACCTTTGGAACAGGGTAGTTGTTGCATATAACTGTAATGTTTTACAGGCTCTTCAGGAACTTGAGTTTCTTGTAGCACAGGCGCTGAAGGATACAGACATAGAGGACGTGGAGGTTGAGATCCCCAATATCGAAGAAAAGATAAAGGCTCTTGAGGAAGAGATAGAGCACATCGTATCTACGGTACCTTATATATATAAGTTTCTTTTAGAAGATGAGGATGCAATCAGTGATAAGAAGCTTGAGCTGTCATATGAGCTTAAGGAGTATGAGAAATACTGTGAGGAACTCGATAAAGTGCTTGAGGCGTTTGTTATAAGTGGGGTGACGATGTTATGGCCAATGAACTGATGATAAATAGTGAGAATATGGTGGCTGTCATAGGTACTCATGACCTCGGGGATATCTTAAAGCCCCTCGTTAAAGAGATACACCTTTTTGACACCTATATTGCCGGGACAACTCATCTTGATGATATGTCTGTTCTAAAGAAGGCAAAAAGAGGAGATGAGCTTATCCTTAAAAGGGAAGATAACAAGTATGATTCCAATGCTATCATGGTGCTTAACGCGGATAAAAAGAAGCTTGGATATGTACCAATGAAGGATAATACAGTTTTTGCGCGTCTTATGGATGCAGGGAAACTCCTAAAGGCAAAGATAACGGAGATTGATAGGCAGGATTCTTTTACTGAGATAAGTGTAAGGATCTTTATGGTTGATTATTAAGGAAGGCTGTTATGAATAATAAAGATTTTTTTGATGATAATGGAATCTATGCTACTGAAGGACAGATAATCTTAAGAGCGTTTCGGGAGGATGACGGGGATGCATTTATCTCGCTAAAGAAAGATGTAAGTGATGCAGGAGTAGCTTATGACTTAATGCCGGAATTTGCGGAGTCTTCGTGGCAGGAAGTTCTTACAGGCAGCGATGGAAATATACATATATGTTTAGATTATAATAGCGATGGATTCGCAGGATATCTTAATTTTCAGCATCCTAATAGGGAAGTGCCTGAGATTGGAATAGATTTAGTTAAGAAACTTAGAAATAGAGGCATTGGTTTGAGATGCGCTATGAAGCTGAAAATATATGGCTTACTCAAAAAATGATGGCTTCACTGTACGAAGTGGATGTAAGAACTATAAATGATCATATTCAGAAAATATTTGATGATGGCAAGTTGACCAAGGAGGCAACTATCCGAAATTTTCGGATAGTTCAAACAGAGGGAAGCAGACAAGTACAAAGGAATGTAATGCATTATAACCTCCAACTGATTATTTCAGTTGGATTTAAGGTTAATAACGACAGGGCGGTTCGTTTCCGTAAATGGGCTTGACTACTTGGGAAAACGCTCCAGATGGAAAAATCCTGAAAGCGGATGTGACAATTGCCAAAAACTATTTATCTGAGGAAGAGATGAATTATCTTGAACGAATTGTCACATTATACTTGGATTATGCAGAACTTCAGGCTCAAAGACATATTCCTATGAGCATGGAGGACTGGGCAAAATGGTTGTAGTAAGGTTACTGTTGATAATGTAAGACGCAATATTTCCAGCTTCTTTTCTTGGCTTGAAGAGGAAAACTATATATTAAAAAGTCCGATGAAGCGTATACATAAAATAAAGACAAACGTGATTATTATAACAGAGTCAGGTATTGATTATTCTGACTTGAAGTATGTTACGGAAGAATTTTATGAAAAGAATAAAAAATCTCAGCTACATGACGGAGATATGGTATATCTAAAACTATTGAACCATTTCGATAGTGAATTCGCTTGGTGAGTCCATGCAACAGAACAGTCACCATATCATCAATGTCAGTCATTAGTAATTCCGTTACCGTATGAATTTGACCACTTTCCGATCTGCTTTTTATCATTTCCGTAAAAAATCACTGCTTTATTATACTTCTTTGATAAAGATTTGTTTCCGCTTTTCTTTATACTACTTTTCAGATCTGAGCCTTTTGAAATGTAAGCTGAAGCTGATTTCATGAGTTTTTTGAATGCATTCATATCCACGACGGTGACAGACTGTGGATTATGATGCTTTTTGAGATCATTTTTGGCGTACGGCCAGATGATAGTATGCTGTTTAGCCATTCTTATTGCAGCATCTTTCATGGTCTCTCCGGATACAAACATTTTGTCATATACCATATCAGTATCTACCTGATCGTATATCTTACAATCCTTGTCATCATCATACTCAAAACCACCAAAGTCTAACTGGTTCACAATCATGTAGTCAGTATAGTCCTGGTACATTTTTAGTACAGACGTCTTTCCGGACTTACAATTTGTTCCGTAATCGATAATTGAAAACTTTTTACCAAATAGCTTTTTACTGAACTTTAATATATTTATAGTGTCATTTCTGTTGAGATTCCCACAGAACATTTCATCCTGGCCATGTCCTGAATATTTTATGATATAGCTGCTGCTATTGGATGTCCGTTCCTTTATCTTTTTAAAGAATGATTTGTACGCAGAAAGTCTTTTTTTACTATTAGTGCCCGGACTTGCTTCAGAGCTTTTTACCATATGCGTATCAAGGCAGCATTCCTCTCTGAAAGCACGCCAGCCTTTTTCATATTCCTTGTTGTTTCTTGTATCGTATTCAGGATGATTTTTGAAAAATTCATCGCTGGCATCATCGATGTTTCCCGGAAATTTATATAGACTAATGCGATCGTCCCAGATAACAACATCATATAACTCATATACATCTGAATCCTTATTAGGCACAGCTTCCATGACTCCGCCCCAACCGTCATTAAATCCGCCAGTAGCATAAGATGTCCGGATTACTACAACCTTGTTGGAATTTGATATTATCCTATTCTTTGCTGAGGCAGCTGATACATTTTGCCTGCAAAAAATAAAGCATGACATTGTCAGTAAAAGTAAAAATTGCATTATTATCCGCTGTTTAACAAATCCCTTTTTCATCACATACATTCCTCCCTGCAATCATAATGATATATATCGTAGTTGCCTTAAGCATACTGCGTTTCACCATTCATCAGTTTCATGGGGTGATTCTGGTGGGTGAAATTTATTCGTTATTTCTCAAGGGTTTCCATTAACAGGAAATCCTTAAATTTTATGTGTTTGACGTTACTTGTTGAATAATCAATGTCATCGTTGGTGATAAGGATTTTTGTATCTATCTGGCTAAGCCCACTAAAGGCAGACATTTCGCGCTGATATGCTTTATCTTCGGCAACACTGTAAGCAACCTGGATGAAGTACCTGTAATTGCCATTTTCAGCAAGGAAGTCAATCTCCCTGCCATTGTTGTCATAGACACTTACTTTGTAACCCATGTATATCAGCTCGTTATACACGATGTTTTCCATATTGTGAGTGATGTCATAGCGATTATTTGGGCACCTGATAGAGTTAAGGGCAACGTCACAGTTGTACAGCTTATGGCTGTTTTCAAGGACTTTCTTTGCTTTTTTTGAATACCGGTCTGCCTGATCTATGATATATGCCTCACTCAGATAGAAAATCCACTTCTGCACTGTGTTACTGCTGCACTGGTTATTGTTTCCTTTCATGTAATCGGCAATGGCTTTCGCCGAATAAATGCGTGAGTTGGATATCAGAACAAAGCTTGTGACTTTGCGGAATTCATTGGACTTTTGTATCTTATATCTGTTTATGATGTCATTTTCCACGATGGTTTTATCAAGATCGTTGAGATATATCCTGAGTTCTTCTTCACCTTGGAATTCAAGCCTTTTAGGGAAACCACCCCAAATGAGGTAATCGGAGATGGGTACCTCACGACCAAGTTCTTTTGCATATTCAAGGATTTCCTTATATATGAACGGGCGGATTCTGAAAGCAACATATCTTCCCGACAGTTCTTTTGTAAATTCCTTCGAAAGAAGTTTGGAATTTGAGCCGGTAATGAATACTGAGCAATCCCTTAAACGCAAGGTCTTGCAGGCATTCTGCCATCCATCTATTTCCTGTACTTCATCAAGAAATACATAGCAGAACCCATCCTTCCGGTTGTCTTCAACGTGTGTAACGATGTCCTGCCATTCCTGGATCTGCTCTGTTACGATACGGTCTTCAAAATTGAGATAGATGATATTAGCAGACTTTTCAGCGATTTCAGCTTTTATCTGCTTTAATATCTCTGATTTGCCGCATCTTCTTACTCCTGTAATGATCTTAATAAGGTCATTGTCATAGAAACTTCTTATTGGGGCGATATACTTTTCGCGTTTGATCATGGCAGCACTCCTTAATTTTAATTTCTACTGAGAATTTTATCATTAAAAGGAAAAATTCTCAATGGTAATTATATATTTGACACCACATGGAAAAATTCTCAATGAAATTATTGGCTGAAAAGTCGAAGGATAGAGGAAAGTGAAAGAAGTACTGCTTATAGCGCTGGTTATTTTTGGATATTCATTTGGAATACTGTTTTCTGTATATAAGATAGCAAAAGCGTTGATACTTACTGTAAAGTGCAATTAGATGCTATTGCTGATAACTATTTTAGTATTACAAGCATTATATAACATTTGATCATGATGGTAAGATTAAGGACGGCGCGTGGGTAGGAATTACAGGCGAGAATATCGATATCGCGGATGATATCTGACAGGGGTATGAGAGCTCTTTTACCTGGTTCTGTTTGATGTGGACTGTTTGCGATATGCAGAGGGCGTCATGCCTGTGTGCTTTTTAAACTGCCTTATATAATGCTCTGTGGTATCGTACCCAACAGCTTCTGCTATGGTCTGCACCGTCATGGTGGAATTGGCAAGAAGATCCTGCGATCTTTCGATTCGGACAGTTCGCAGGATATCTGTGTAATTCATGCCTGTGAGCTCTTTTATCAGTCTTGATGTATATTCATTGGAATAGTGGAACTTATTTGACAGATCCGACAAGGTAACGTCTTTGTAGTTTTCCTGAATATACTGGATAAGAGCATAGCGCTGGACATCTACTCTGGAGTCGAACAGGGGCATCTGAACAGATTCGGAGTACCGTCTAATTATCAGATAGAAGTCGAGGAGTAGGGTGTTTGTTATGGCCTGGTAGTGGTACTCTTCCTTGTTGCGACTCTCTGTTAACATCCATATGAAGGACTCGGAAATGACCACGTCCTGGCCGGTCCTGAACATTATATAATCGTTCGCCTTTTTGGCATAAATGTTGTTCAGAAAGAAGGATGAGAGGATGTTACGTGTGTTGAGAAAGGAGTAGAACATAGTGTGAAGTGTATCACGGCGCAGCATTATATTTATGGCGATAGTGTCGTCAAATACCGCAAAAGAATGCCTGATTCCCGGTGGGATCACGCAGAAATCTCCTGTTCTCATCTCAATGGTATTGCCCGATATAGTCTGGGTGCATCTGCCATCGTAAATATATGAGATTTCAAAAAAGGTATGGCTATGCTCAATATCCGGGCTGTATCTTTCGTGCTTTTGAACAATAATACTGTCATTGTCAGACAGATCAAAAAAGAAATAATCCTCATAAACATCGGGGATTGTTTCTTTTTTTTCTTTGATCAGAAGGTGCTTACTCAGCACCATTTCCATGTCAAGATTCTTAAGAAATTCTCTAAGCGAATCCGGGTTCTTCCCTGCGAGGTAGTACTCTCTATAAAATGCTTCCACCTCTGTAACATCGTATATATGCTGCTTTAATGCATTAGCGTCCATTTTATCTCCTTATATTGAGGGCTCCTATTAAATCTACTATATCTGCTCGGCAAGTAGATGTCAAAAAATCAAAGATTTATATAAAAATTATTATATTTAAATCATAAAACATCAATAATATTGAGCGATTTTGTGAATTATGTTCAGTGCTTTTTAAACATATAATTGCATCATAAAGAGCGCCGTTACAGAAAGGAATGGGCAGTTATGAATAAACCAGTTCTTGAAATGAAGAATATCAGCAAACGATTCGGAAGCGTCGTGGCTCTTAACGAGGTTGACCTTGAAGTTTATCCCGGCGAGATCAGAGGCCTGATCGGTGAGAACGGATCAGGAAAATCCACTATTTCCTCAATAGCTGCCGGAATGCAGAAAGCAAATGAAGGAGAGATGTTTTTTAAGGGAAACAGATGGGAACCGGCCAGTATGATAGATGCACTGAACAAGGGCATTGGAATGGTTGTTCAGGAAAGCGGAACCATTGGAGGAATATCGGTGGCTGAAAACATGTTCCTTGCCGAACTTGGGAGCTTTAAAAACAAATTTGGCCTTGTGGACAAGAACAAACTGGAAAGAAAAGCAGATGAGGCTCTTAAAAGCGTTGGGATAGCAGGCATCAGCGGAAGAGATGCGATGGGAAGGCTGGACTTTCAGGACAGAAAGCTGGTTGAAATAGCCAAAGTTATCATGAAAAACCCGGATATTCTGATCATCGATGAGACATCAACTGCGCTGTCCCACGATGGAAGGCAGATCATGTACAGTCTGATCAGAAAAATGAGGGATGACGGAAAGTCAGTGATCTTTATATCTCATGATCTGGACGAAATCATGGAAGTCTGTGACACGTTGACGGTACTCAGGGATGGAAACATCATAAGGACTTTTGAAAAAGAGGAATTTGCTGCAGATGCCATCCGCAGCAGCATGATAGGAAGAGAGCTTAAAGGTGATTATTACAGGGCGGATACGGAGTGTACATCTCTTGATGAAGTGGTACTCAGCGCTCAAAGCCTGAACTACAAAGATAATTTAAAGGACGTTTCTCTGGAGCTCCACCGCGGAGAGATTGTGGGAGTCGGTGGCCTTGCGAGCAGCGGAATGCATGATCTGGGTGAAGCCCTTTTCGGAGCGCTAAAGCTTGATTCGGGGTATGTTATCTGCGGTAGTGGAAAAGAGATACTCAGCCCTCACAATGCAATGGGGCAAAAGATCGGATATGTGTCGAAAGACAGAGATCAGAAATCGCTTTGTCTCGATGCCAGTATAAAAGACAACATTGCTATCGCCGGAATGAATATCTTTAAAAACAAAATAAACCTTGTTACTTCATCCGGTGAGAAAAAATATGTAAAAAAACAGGTGGATGAACTTAAGATCAAATGTTCAGATATGGATCAGGCAGTAGGTCAGCTTTCGGGTGGCAATAAGCAGAAGGTTGTCTTTGGTAAATGGATAGGCTGCGGAAGCGAGATACTGATCCTGGATTGCCCCACAAGAGGCGTGGATATCGGAGTCAAGCAGGCGATGTATCAGCTCATGGTAAAGCTCAAAAATGAAGGCAAGGCAATACTTATGATAAGCGAGGAGCTGCCGGAGCTGATAGGTATGAGTGACAGAGTACTCATTATGAAGGACGGAGAGATCACAAGAGAGTTTAAGAGAAGCAGTACCCTCAGCGAGGGAGACATCATAAGCTACATGATCTGAGGAAGGTAAAAGAGATGACAGATAAAAGAAAAACCAACATAAAACAAAAACTCATATCCTTACTTCCCATTGCCGCTTTACTGGTTTTGTTTGCAGCATTTCTGGTGGTGGTAAGCATAAATGGTTACAGGCTGGATATGTACCTGAAAATAGTATTTAATGAGGCTCTTGTTCTTGCGGTGGTTGCTACTGGGGCGATCTTCATTTATACCCTTGGCACCTTTGATATAAGCCTTGGAGCATCAACGCTCTTTGCAGCCACTATGGGGGTCATGACCTATAACAAGACTCAGAGCCTTATTTTGATGATCGTCGCGATATTCGCAGTGGGTATCACAGCTTCACTGCTGAATTCGGTTTTAGCCTCGGTTTTTCATATACCTCCCTTCGTGACAACTGTTGCCATGATGTCGGTTCTTTCAGCGCTCTCGGCACAGATCATCACAAGTTATGGAGGAGCTCTTGGCGGAATAAGTATTCCCAGCGAAGTTGTAAAGCCCTTTGACAACATAGGTTTTAAGGCAATGCTTTTAATAGCCTTTTTTGCCATATGCTTCTTTGTATTCCAGTTTACGAAGGCCGGAAGAAGGATGAAATTTGTGGGCGGAAATCCAATTTGTGCAGAGCTTACAGGAATAAAGGCAAGTAAATATACGATCCTGGCCTTTGTGATGGCGGGAATTGGAATCGGCCTCGGAGCATTTTTGACACTTTGCTATACCCCATCGGTTACTACTACAACAGCATCAAGTATAGGAATGAATATCTTTATTGCGATCGTTTTCGGAGGAATGCCAATCTCAGGAGGTGCAAGAAGTAAGATTTACGCGGCACTGATCGGTGGCTTCTCATATATTTTGCTGAATGACATTCTTGAGATAGTCATAGACAGCAGCGCAGCATACGGCATCACACAGGTGATCAGTGCAGTCTTTTTCCTGGCGGTGGTTTATGTAACCAGCATGAATTACAGGACAGCACTGTTACCAAGATAAAGGAGGAAAATATTATGAACAAAAAACTTACAAAAGTGATCGGACTTATCATGGCCGGGGCCATGACGGTGATGGCAGGATGCGGAAATTCAGCACCTGCTGCACAGGGCAGTGCTGATAACGCAGCACCGGCACAGGAAGCTGAAACAACTACTCAGCCTTCCGGCAAAGCCAAGAAAATCGGAGTGCTTGTAGCAGATGTCAGCGGTGAGGAAGCCCTGGGATTTAGAAATTACTATGAGAAGTATATTCAGGAAAACTATGATGTTACCTTTGATTACACTGATGCGCTGGCAAGCGCTGAAGACGAGAAGGCCGCTATTGAAAAATTTGCATCAAAGGGATATGACGCAGTTATCTCTTTATCCAGCAGCGACAGAGCACAGCAGATTGAGACCTGCGAGCAGTATGGCCTTTACTATGCAATAGCTTCAGGAGTTCTTGATGACGAGCAGTATGAAAAATACAAAGGTTATGAGCACTTCGTTTGCCAGATCGGACCTTCAAATGCCACTGAATTTGAGGCAGGAAAAGCTATGGGCGAGTATTATAAAAATCAGGGAGTAAAGAAGGTGGCTCTCTATGGCGCTTTCATTCCAAATCCTATGCACGTTTTCAGAGCAGCCGGTATTCTTACGGGACTTGGTTGTACCTACGGCGGAGCAAATGACATGGGAGCGATCGTGGGACAGATTTTCCAGGATCAGGGAATTGATCTTTCAAAGGTTTCCGGCGATGTTGAACTTGTTGCATACCTCCAGGGATATGGCGATACAACAACAGATGAGCTTGGTGCAGCTATTCAGAAGGCTCCCGAGGCATTCCTTTCAGTTGGAATGGCAACTACATTCTTTGCACAGACACTTTCACAAGAAAATATACCTTTTGCCGATATTGATTCCTTTACTGCCATGAACAGTCAGTCAATGGAGAGTGGAAGTCTTAAATATCTTGCAGGTAAGTATTCATCATCTATCGGACCTGTATTTGCGCTGGTTTCAAATGCGATTGACGGAAATCTTATCAGAAATGATGAGGGAAATGCTGTATCGCTCAATCAGGGCTATCTGGTAGCAACAGACAAGGCAACCTTCGATGAGTATTTTGTCAATGACAACGGTGATTCACCCATCTACAGCAAAGAGACACTTGATAGCATTATCGGAAGTCAGGTCACCTATCAGGATGTAAAGAGCCTTGTAGAGAGTAAGTAATACAGAGTAATAAGGAGATTAGCTATGAGTACCCCGAAGAGAATCGTAAACGCAATGGCCATGCCGGTTGTAACCCTTGTGGTTTTGCAGACTCTTTGCCTGTTAAATGGACAGAGTGTGATTTCAAATATGAAAAGCTTTGACAATTTCATAGTTTATACAGCTATTGTGATGATCACAACCATGGCTCTTTCCATAAATCTGAACAGCGGAAGATTTGATTTCTCCCTGGGATCAATGGCCGGTCTGTCATCTATCATAGGGGCAAAAATAACCTATGGGATTCTCTCCGGAGGAAATGGCTCTGCACCGCTGATGCTTTGTATATCCCTTGTTGCAGGAGTGATACTTGGACTAATATCGGGTCTTACATATTGCACATTAAGACTGCCTCCCATCATAGTCTCACTGGGAGTAACGCTAGTGTATGAGGGAATTATGTACACAATAACCGGTGGCAAATATGTTATGAGTGAAGTTCAAAATCCTTCAATGTCCGCTCTTACAGGAACCTGGGTCTATGCAGCATTGATAATAGCGGCAGTCCTTGCATTTATGATAATTACTTTTGATAAAACGGCCTTTGGCTATGACTACAACGCACTTAAGTCGGGACAGAAGGTGGCTGTGGCTACAGGTATCAATGAGGTAAAAAACACTCTGATCTGTTATGGGATCAGTGGAGGCCTGATGGGTATAGTGGGAACACTTAATGCGGCCAGAAATACGACAATAAATGGAGGACAGCTCAATTTTGGCAGTATAGCCATCATGTTTACAGCATTTCTCCCTATGTTTATCGCAGGATATATCGGCAGATTCACAAACGAGAAGATTGGCTTTCTACTGGCGGCTGTTTGCATGTCACTTTTAAATTCTACTTTTGCTGTATTCTCAAACTCAGTGAATGCAACGATGCAGTCAATTATAAATGCAGTATTGCTGGTTGTTTTCCTTATTTACCTGAACAACAATGATTTGATAAAGAGATTATTGAAAGCATGAAAGACTTAAGATTATTGAAAAAAGCAACGGCTCTTTTCCCAAGGTTAAATGAAAAAGAGATTGCTGTAGCCGAAACAGTAAGTATTACAAGGGACGGCAAGGGAATAAAGAAAAAAAGTCTCCGGGATTTCAGGACTATGTCACTAAAAAAAGGTGATGAGGTCATCCTTGACTTTGGCGGACATCTGGTTGGATATCTTTCTCTTGATTTTAAGAACATAGGAGCTCATGCAGATGCTCCGGTGCTCTTAAGAGTACGCTTTGCCGAAAGAGAAGTAGAGCTGTTTGAGGATGCATCAGAATACAGTGGCTGGGTAAGCGCATCATGGATCCAGGAAGAGCTGGTAAAGGTGGATGTGGTCCCCGGAAGGCTGGACTTTGACAGACGATATTCATTCAGATTTGTAAGGATTGAGGTTATGGATATCAGTTCAAGATTTGACCTTCAGATTTCCGAAGCTTGGGCCAAGGCCGTCACTTCTGCCAGAGATACGGATCTTTTACCCTATGAGTCGGCAGATCCCTTGGACAGAGAGATGGACAAGGTGGCTGTAAAAACTCTCAAAGATTGCATGCAGACAGTGTTTGAGGATGGACCTAAAAGAGACAGAAGGCTGTGGATAGGAGATCTTAGGATACAGGCTCTGGCCAATTATGAAACCTACAGAATGAATGATATGGTCAAATCCTGCCTATACCTGTTCGGTGCGCTTACTCAGGAGAATGGAAGAGTCGGAGCCTGCGTATTTTTGGAGCCTGAGCCTGAAGTAGACGACACCTGTATGTTTGACTATTCTCTGTTTTTTGTGGTCATTCTCAGGGATTATTACAGAAAGACAGGTGACCAGGAGGCGCTGGAGGATCTGTGGCAGGTATGCCGCAGACAGATCAGTCTTGCCAGAGAGGGCCTTGACCAACACTATGTAGTAAAGGACCTTGACGTTCTTGGCTGGTGCTTTGTGGACTGGAATCTGGAGCTGAATAAACAGGCAAGTGCGCAGGGGATATTCCTGTACGCGCTGGAGGCAGCAATTGAGCTTGCCGAGCAGGTCGGAGATGTGCTCTCAGAGGAAGAGTATGCTGATCTTTACAACAAAGTAAAGGATGCAGCCAATACTTTTTTATATGATGAAAAAATGGGCATGTACGTAAGCGGGAAAGACAGACAGATCTCCTTTGCATCTCAGATATGGATGATACTTGGAAATGCCGTTGAAGGTAGTGCTGCACTCAGGCTTTTGGAAAGACTAAATGGCTGCGACGGTGCTGTTAAAATGGTTACTCCTTATATGTATCACAACTATATAGATGCACTTATTAAGCTTGGCAGGAAAGAAGACGCTCACAATCTTATGAGACAGTACTGGGGCGGAATGATCAAAAACGGTGCAGACACCTTTTGGGAGCTGTATAATCCCGAAAATCCGGACGAGTCACCTTACGGAGGAACCATTGTAAACAGTTATTGTCATGCCTGGAGCTGTGGCCCGGCGTATTTTCTCAGGAAATACTTTGCTTAATACTTTGGAAGAAGAGACCTTTGAGGACATGAGCCTTGAGGAAAAATGCGGACAGGTTTTTTGTCCTATGGGATTTAGCAGTGAAGATGAAGTTCTTCGCGGAATCGTCAGTGGAATTGGTGTTGGCGGGATGATGTACAGAAGTGGGAGAGCAAAAGAGATTCAGGATACTCACAGAAAAATACAGTCAATGGCCAAAATTCCGCTTTTATTAGCCGCTAATACGGAGAGTGGTGGAGATGGACTGGCGGTAGAGGGGACATCTTTTGGCAAGCCCATGGCAGTTGCAGCAACTGCGGATCCTGAAAACGGCTACAGGATGGGGTATGTTGCATGCAGGGAAGGGGCAGCACTGGGACTAAACTGGTCTTTTGCTCCTATCCTGGATATCAAACCCGATCCGGAAGTGTTCTTAAAAGCTGCCCAGTTCCTTGCAGAAGAGCCGAAGGACTGCCTTGTTATAGAAGATGCTGAAGCCGGCATAGATGCTGCGGTATCGGGCGGTTTTTACAGCGCCGGTATCGGGAGCGCAGAAAGCTATGGAAAGGCCACATATCATTTAGAGAGCTTTAAGGACATTCTAAAGTTATCGGGACCAATTATGATTACTGATGATATGCAAGAAAATGGCTTAAATATGCATATCAATAAGATTTTTCTATAGAATAATTGAAATAGTAAACGCGACTTTTTGTCCTCCCCAGGGGCTCAAAAGTTGCGTTAAGTTTTTCAAAAATCGTGATAAAGCCAGTGAAATAGCAGTGAACGCCAGTTTGGCATAATATCATTTCGTTAAATCCTAATTTAACGTAATAACGCGCGTATATAAACGATATAAACTAAAGTTTTATTCTAAACGCTCTTTTCCAAGATTAAACGCAACATAAAATGATACAGGTGCATTTAGTCTGAGAATAATTATAATATGTTTATCAGCATCCATGGTGATTAATTGCCATGGATTTTTCTTTGAATATATTCCCGATTCCAAATAAAATAAACATGGACTTTATTTTCTTGGTCCGTAAAATATAGCATTTCGGATATCAACGATCATATGACAGTCGTTTACTTTATTTAATGGAGGTAATGAATTATGTCTCATATGACACTTGATGACCGAGTTACTATTCAGGAAGGTCTTGATTCTCAGCAAAGCTGTAATGCTATTGCTAAAAAGATCGGTAAAAATCGTTCCACTGTTACACGAGAAATTGAAAAGCACAGGGTTTGTAAAGGCAAGGTAAGCGAAGGCTCCAAAGCACCGTGTGTGCATGCAAAAACATGCACAATAATGGGATTATGTAAGGATATACGCTGCTTTAATCGTTGTTGTCAGTGTATTAACTGCATCAGTCTTTGCGAAAAGTATGAACCGGCAGAATGCAAAAGGCTTGCCAGAAGTCCTCATGTCTGTAATGGATGCAATAATAATACTATCTGTAAATATGAAAGGTATTATTACTATGCTTCCTATGCTCATAATGACTATCAGGACACTTTAATCAGCTCAAGGGAAGGCATCAACCAGGATCCTGAATCTTTAAGCAAGCTGGATGCACTTGTATCTCCTCTGATTCAGAAGGGACAGTCTATCGCGCATGTTTTTTCTACGCATGAGGTCGATATAGGTTGCAGCCGGAGTACTATCTACAGATACGTTAATGACCGTATACTTACTGCACGCAATATTGATCTACCACGGAAGGTAAAGTATAAAAAGCGCAATGATTCTGATGTCCACAAGCTAACTAATGAAGAACGTTTAGTAGTTCTTTCCAGAAACTATGAGCGTTTTCAAAAATATGTCGAGTCAAATCCTGATATCGATGTTGTTGAAATGGACACAGTTGTAGGGACCATTTCTTCTCATAAGGTTATCCTTACTCTTCTCTTTCGCTCATGTAATCTTATGCTGATGTTCCTTTTGGAGAATAAGACACAGGAATCTGTCGTAGAAGCTTTGAACTGGCTCTGTGATGAACTTGGCATTGAACTTTTTAAAGTCCTGTTTCCAGTGATTTTGACCGACAGGGGGACAGAATTTCTAAATCCTGAAGCGATTGAATGTGACAGATATGGAGAAATCAAGACGCGCCTGTTCTACTGTGATCCACAGTGTTCCTGGCAGAAAGGTGCTCTTGAAAAGAATCATGAATTTATCAGGTATGTTCTTCCAAAAGGCACTTCATTTGACCGTTTTTCGCAGGATGACATTACTCTTCTAACGAATCACATCAACAGTCTGGCAAGGGATAAATTCCATGGAAAAACGCCGTATATGCTGTCTACTATCCTAATTGATAACAAGCTCCATGAAGTCATGAAGCTTGTTGAAATCAAGCCGGATGATGTTTTCCTTAAACCAGCACTTTTGAAAAAGTACAGATAAAATCATCCTTGTTCATCAGGCAGTTGGCGTTACCGGATGAACTGCTTAAGACTATCATAGGACACGTGTCATCCGAAATGCAACATAGTGATAGTATTAGCCGATGTGTTGCATTTACTCTAAGAATTTCCGAGCAAGACATCTTTTTTGCATGCCCAAAAACAGAAAAACTACTCCCCAAAGGCATAAAAAACAGAGCATAAATGCTTGAAAACACTGGCTTTCGTTGCATTTAGCCCTGGATATAATTTTTAGCTTATTTTGTTGCGTTTACTCTGATTTTTAACGTATAAACGATATAACGCTAATTTATATACTAGAAAAAAGTTCAATCCCTAGTATTTATCGGCATTAGGACGAACTTGTTTTCTAATTGTATTTTACCATACAAAGTATGAATGTCAATTTATGTTGCGTTCATAGAATGAACTTGCTTATGTCTATTTTAAATCAAGATATGCCTCCATTAATTTGACAAGTTTAGAACAATTTTCATTTGTTTTTTGTTTTACATCATTACGTATCAAATGATCATTATTATGATCATAGGGATTTCTCGCTGATGTGATACTATCTATAAGAGGGCGGAATTCTTTCTTGCTCATTTTGAAAACATCATTAAAACAATCATCATATTCTTGTGCTAGAATTTGCGCTAATCCACCTGTTGTTGTTCCATTAAGAAGTGTTATTTGTGAAGGGTCAATCTCGTAAACCCCTACCTTTTTTTTCATATCTTCAACTTGCTTTTTAGCAGAAAGGATATAATCACCGATAGTCATATAACCTCCATGTCCTCTAGGGGAATCATCTTCTTTAACATACGCTTTTTCTAATTCTTCTTCCCAATTGTTTCCATACTTTCTCTGAAGACCTTCTGCGCCAACTAATCTCATCAATTTTTCGGTACGATTCCACAAAGGATAAAAGTCTATAACCTGTTCTTTCATCACCATATATTGACGAAAATACTTTGAAACGGTTTTATACCCAGTATCTTCGGTTCCATCAATCAATCCATAGTTTTTCAGGCGACTAATTTGTTTTGGTGTTGCATCGTCTCCTATAGGTCCCAACACTACTTGATATAGAGTATTTAGTAGGTTTTGATCTTTCAATAAAGTAAAAAACCTTTGGAATTCTCCATAAAATGCTTCTTGATTATCGTCAAAAATCTCCGATAAGGATTTTTCTTCACCGTTTTCAAGCGAATTAATGTAATGAAACGATAAAATATCCATCCAATATGGGATCTTTCCTGTTATCTCTAAATATTCTTCCTTCATATTCGGAGTAACCTGAACACCAATAGATTCCAAATTTTTAAAATATTTATCAAATTCGTCATCTGTATAGACAGACAAAAACACATTAAGAAGTATATTGCTAAAATTTGAAACATCGAAGCCTACACCAGCTTCTAGTTCTGCCATAAGGTGTCTAGACAGGAATAGAAATCCAATTTTATTCTCAGGCTGATAAGCTAATTCCCTTAAGACAAAAAAACCTTCTGGATAATCGGCAAATAATTTCTTCGAATAATCAAATTCATCTATTATACAAATAACCCTATAGTCCATTTCTGAAACGATTATTTTAAAGAAACCACGTACTTTTTCTCCGCCATCATCAATTATTTGTGAATCAAAGATCCTTTTGTATCTACGGTCTAATTTGGTTGTTGTATTATCTAAATCATCTAATATGTCATAAGCTTGTGTTGCTAAGTCTTCGAAAAAGGCCTGTGGAGACTTATACCGGTACATTACCAATTTTATTACCATAATCTTTTCTTTTAAGAGAATGGGTGCATCTTTTTCTAACAGGTTATATGCCAGAGAAGATTTTCCCATCCTCTGCATACCAACAAGCCCTAATGAACCATATGAATTATTATTCAAAAGGCGAGCTCTCACATCATTTTCTGCTTTATTACGATTGATGTAACGCTGAGTATTTATTACATTACCAAAATCTGCAAATATATTTTCCATATGGCACCTCTTTTTATCAATTCATATTTAGCCACTCACGGAAGAATGGTATAAGTATTTTACATTTATTTGCTTGTTTTTTTACAACTGCCCTGTTTATCAAATCATCTATCAAAATGTCTTTATTTTGAGAATGTAATTCATCTAACTCAGCCCATTCACTGTTTTTAGTCAAATGAGCAATTTCCTGTAGTATTTCGTAACATTCTCTTTCTGTTCCGGAGTTATCTCCTTTACTAATTAGATTATCAAACAAGGAAATGTCAGCCTCTTCAAGAAGCAGTAACTTCACTTTTTCTGCAAGGGCATTTGTTACACGAATTCTTTTATCGATATTCATTTGTTTTACAAGTCTATCACAGTACAATTGAATATAATATGGCTGACCAAAAAACCAGCTGGCAATTAAGTCTACACTGTTCTCTAAAAACCTCGTCTCCCCATTACTTAAGCGTAATGGTTCTTCAATAAGTTTTTTTACACTTGCATCATCTAATCTATCAACTCTGATTGGTTGGGTCACTTGAAATTGATTTTGAAAAGCTTTAATAAAATTGGGCATTGTATCCTGTCCAATGAGTACCGCCTTAAATAAATTTGCTTCTAATAATTTTTTCCATGTGTCCATAAAGTCTGCAATTTGACGGTAATCTTCATCTATATATTTATATAGATGTGTAAACTCATCAATCATTAATAGTATGTCCTTTTTCAGAGGCTTGCAGATCTTTCTTCGTACAAATCGCATAAACGATACAAAATCCTCATCCTCGTCTATAGAATAAGCATACACTTCATCAATGAGTTCTTCACTTATTGAAGGAATCGGTACTTCTGCCTCAAACAAGTTTTCTACTTGTTCTCCTATCCCATTTTGAATGTTTCTATAGATATTGCGTGTCGTTCTTGCTGCACCTACGGAGAATTTTACAATTAAAAATGTACCTTTTAACCGATACTCTAAAAAGTTTGCAATTGAGCTTTTTCCACATCTTTTTTGACCGAATATTATTTCACAATCGCTTTTATTATGTATTAAGGCGTTTTCTAAAGTATCCATTAAAACATCACGTCCCACGAAAATATCCGGTTGAGATGCATCAATGGAATCACCGGTTTTGTATGGACTCACTATAGGGGTAAATACTTCTTTTGAAGAAGTAATAGTCATAAGTGACTCCAGACGTTTTTTCTCATTATCATGATCAATATAGGTAATTATGAGTTTAATGGTATACGTTTCACCTTGGTTTGGTATTTCAAATTCTTTGGAAGCGCTTCTTCCGCCCCTTAAGTATTGAGCTATTAGAATATTATCAATAAGCGGAAAGTTTTCAACAGTATAAGCGCTTAATCGAACATCCTTTGCACTTGCACAGTTTTCTTTATTGAAAATTGTAACTGAAATACCTTGCTTGCCTGCTACAACGGAACTGTCGGTATCGGGTATATGAACAGATAGGTCAGGCTGAAGATCATCTTTTGTCTTAACCGATAATTCTGCAATTATAGCTAGAAGATTATTAATTATTTCTAACATAAAATTAATTCCAAAATATGTCGGATATGAATCAACAGTAATGACCAAATCGCTAAGCTGCTTCTGAACATTATCAATAGTAGCTATACGGTTGTCATAATCTTCATAATTATATATCTCAATTCCTTTTTCATAAGAATTGATTAGAGAATCTATATATTTTATATCTGAATCAGAGAGGAATATATTGTTTTTTAATTTTTTAAGATCTGCAAATGTCTCTTCGTTAAAAGCCATACTTGCCTTTATTCTATTGGAAAAGTCTAGTATTGCATTCTCATCTTGCCAGCACTTTTTAGAAATAAATTCAAATAGTTCTTCATAAGTACTAACTTTATCTAATTCACAAACAAAATTAACTAACTGAGAAAACCAAACAGAACTCATTTCTGATTGATCAGTGGATAAAACATCACGAATAAACTTACTCTTGTTTATAAGTAAGATTAATTCTCGCAAAACGCTTTCATCAAAAACACCATCTAGATCCATAATGTTGGATATTAACTTTAATGCTTCTTTTTTTATGTCCTCGGTTTTATCTGGAATTAGAAAATTATGTTGTCTAACTAAGCAAGAAAGATAATTTAGAACATTGCCCTCTCCTTGTTTTCCTGCTCTAATTGCATTTTCTAATGCGAATTCATAACATGCGCATGCGCAATCGAAATAACCATTATTTTGTAACTCTTTCCCCCAACTATTTGCACTATTTCTCAAAAGCTCATAATATTTGAGGGTATTACCATTTAATTGATTTTCAATATACGCAGCTGTTCCAAAAAATCCGGTTCTTTCACGAAGTTTATGCTGGCGAGCGTCTTTTTCTAATCGACCCACATCAGAATCTATGAAATTGCCCTCACTTATTTTACTTTCAGATATTCCTTCAGGCTTTTTTTTGTATCTCTCAAGAAAAAAAGTTTCAAACTTAGAACTAAAATCCAATATAAAATCAAATTGAATATTAGTATATATATCTGTTTGTATAGCATCTTCAGATTTAGATGCAGAAAACCCGCTATTTTTTATTGCTTCAATCTTTTTTTCTAATTCATTTAAAATAATTTGCAAGTTATTATCTTCAATTGTATAAGTTTCAGTCACGTGTCTTATATAAGAAAAAGCCTCATCATATTTACCCATATAAGCATATGCGAATGCTACATATTGAAAACTTTCGTTATTTTGGTAACCATATTTTATGGCCATTTTCATAGCTTCAATGGCATCTTCAAAATATTTGCTCTGATAGAGCAGCACTGCTAACCTATAGAATGCAAATTTTTTTCTTTCTTTTTTATCTGAATTAGAATATATTTCAGTGAGTCGTTTCATTGATTCAATCATATTAGGAATATCTTTGTTTTTATCATACAAAGAATACAATTTCTCGTAGTATGAAGCTTGAACTGATTCACTTTTTAGCTTTACATCGGGTTCATATGTTTCTAAGTTATTGATTGCAACATCAATTCCTTCTGTATAGAGCAAAAGATCTGTATAACTCATTATACAGCTTGCATATTTAGATCCCTTCTTTGTAATTTCGTCTTCAAAAAACGCTTTAGCTTTATCAATATTATTTTCGATACTCCATGCTCTAAGTCCTATTGCATGGGCATCACTTTTTTTAGGCATACCATTCCGGTTATCAACAAACCTTTGATATGTCGCTTCAACATTCTTCTTTAATTCTTTAATTTCTTCGCTATCTGAAAATTTTTCTGATATCTGTGCGACAAATGTATAAGCTTCTTTATATTGTATTTTATTATAGTATCCTTCTATTATTTCTTTAATCTGATCAACGGTTTCTATTTTGCTGTCAGGCTCTATTTCATTTTCTTCAATTGTTTCCCCCATGTTTTTCCGGCATAAATTTATTTTGCCTGTACATTCTTCAATCATATAGCCATATTCAGAGGCTTTTTCGAAGCTTTTTCTTGCCAGTTTCCATTTTCGCTGAATAATATAACATTCGCCGGTTCTATACCAACAATATCCAAGTTTGATTTTATTGTAATATGTGGATTTCAATATTTCTAAAGCATTAAATGCACTTGGCATATCATTAGAATAGAATGAAAAGCTATATTTTTTTTCATAAAAAGCCACTTTTTCGTCTCGATCACACGTTTTGATTTGAGACTGCATACTAAGAGCAACTTTGTTTGCTTCCTTTAAACCATATTCAATTGCTATCATGTTGAGATATGAAAGAATTAGTTCGCCCTTAGAATTGCCATTTGCCATAATAGCAGCATAAAATATTTTTTCTGCCTCTATAGGATTATGCTCATAAATCCATTTAGACATAGCATTACTATATTGTTTTTCATATACTTTTCTACCTGAATCAAAACTATTATATTCGGAATAAAATAACTGAGCTCGAAAATCTAATGCTCTGTACATTGGAGAAGAATCATGTTTTTCTGAAAGATCCGAAAAATATTCTTTTGCTCCTTTATAATTATTACTTCTTCTATATGAATTAAATTCATTCTCTAATTTTTCATAATCAAAAGTTGTGAGATCTTTTTCATCTTGAGTAACATGTTCTTCGATATAGTCTTGATTGGTATGCTTAAATGAATAACTACTATTGCTTAACTGATACTGTCTACTAGAATATACTTCTTCTATAAATGCATATTTATCTTCGGAAGCTAATAATTTTTCTAAAAGAGACGATTTTAAGTAATACCAGTTATTAGTTTCTTCTAATTCATCTATCTTTTTTTCGGATTTAAATAATAATTCAGTATTATTAGATAAATGTATAAAATTTAAAAGGCGTAGCAATACCATGAGTTTGGATCTATTTAGCGATAGGGCTTTAAAATAGATTTCCGTTATCTTATCATCTCTGCCACTTTCACCACTTTTTTCATAAAGCATAGTATACTTTAAGACGCTATTTATGATTTCGTTTGCATTTGCTTTTTCAAAAGTAAATAAAGCATCCAGTAAGTCGAGATATTTGTCCCATTTTTCTGCCTTTCTGCAAATAGTTAACATACCATTAATGCATGTTACCTGACTATATTCATCAGAAGAACATTCTCTAAGCTTCTCAATAAATAAATCTATTTTTTCAACACCCAAATCGTAATCCTCAGTAGCCATACAGGATTTGAAAGCCCATTTAATTGAACGGATGACATTTTGGGGCTCATTTTCTACTGAATTAACAAATAGGAGAAAAGCTTTGCTGAAATTCTTCTCAACTTCATAAGCTACTCTCCCCTTATAATATATAGTATCTTCAGGTTTCACCGAATTGCTGAGTTTCTTGTATCTTTTGATAATTGTTTCTATATATTTAACTGCCAATAACGAACAGATGCTACCATCTCTTTTTTGCTTAAAAAAAGTATGAAGCAAATCGTAGTTTTGATTATTGAAATTTTCTCTACACGTTTCTTTTTCTTCTGCAGTTAGAGAATCTAATCCCTCTAATACCTGTTCAAACTGCTTTCTTTTCTTCCCTTTATTCCTATTTTGTGGTGAGTCTGAGGACGTAATCGAAGATATACTATTAGGCAAATTTTCACCTTTAATTGCTGTCACACTCTTTCCTAAAATGCTTTCATTACATTCTTCAACCTTGACTATTCGTGTAACGTCTATAGATTCCATGCCGTTTTTTGTAATAATACTTAAGGCAAGCGCATCTGCTTCATAAATAACACCATCGTATGTAACATCCCCGCCACAATATATAATCATTCTCTTTCCAACATAGAGTGAAAAATCAAATATGGGTTTTTCTAAGATATTCACTATGTCAGTGAGATCTATTGAAGCATCTGAATTTAATATAATTGTTTGCCCATCAAAGTTTGTAATACTTCCAGAAAAAACTAGATTTGTAGATTTTACCGTTATTAAGACATCTTCACCATTATTTAAAAATTTCATGATACTTGTAATTAATTCTATATCTTTATCATTCATAATGAATTCCTATTAAACATATAATTGTTGCAAAAAGATTAATCTGGGGTGATTTTTAAATCTTATAAATACAATTACTATATGTTGTTCTAAAAATAATAATCTTTCGTAATTATATATAATTGGCTAGCTCCTTGCTTAAATTATATCGTAGATGCAAAGTTCTAAGTATTAAAATGCTATAAAATCCCTATTTTAGAGAAATGATGTAAACGGAAATAATTCATCATTAATTGATGAAAGAGAGGATTCTCATCCTCTCCATCTCTCTCCATGATAATATCATCCATGGATGTATGAAATAGTCTGCCCAATGCATATAGATTATCCACCTTAGGCAAAGAATCACCTCTTAGCCATTTATACACAGACTGTTCTGATTCAAAACCCATAAATTCGACTATATCACGAACTCGTATATTGTTTTTTTTCATCAATTCCCTAATCCTAAGACCAGTTCTTTTCATATCAACTACTGGATAATTCACGATATCCCCTCCCTTCGTAAAATCATAACTAGTTTACAAGGTCGGGAATACTATCATTTAAAGAAAGCAAGTAAGGATTTCCCAACCTGGAATATATAATGTACCACGTTAAGCCCTCCCTTCTATACAAATAAAATAGAGATGGTACCCTACATTTTGGGTAGGAGAGCAATAATATCAATCTGCCACGCAAATGTCAATACCATACTTATATTTATCCTAGCTTCTATGTTTACTTTGCTTTCTATGTATTCGCCATAATTGATGTTAGTTTCTCACAATAGTTTTCATATTCAGCATATCCCTTAAGCAATGCAGTGTTCTTGATTAGAGGCATAAAGCTTTCGAATATACCCTCATCTGATCGTCTAATAATACATGTTACGAGGCATATTCTCGAATTATTGCTATAAAACTCACGCAAATGACTGAGCTTTATTCCTGCGCCTTGAAATATCTTTTTAAATTGGTGTTCCCGAGTATCTAAGAAAGCATACCTACTAAAAAATGGTATCACTGTTTTTAAACGTATATAATTCATTCACAGATATCCTCCTGACTCTAATGCATCATCACCCATCCTAAAAGAACATATGCAGACAGGACAAATCCTGCATAATATGTATGTCCTACTTGCAAAAGCAATATTGCTATAAGCGCGAATGCATCATTTGTAAAAGTACTTTTCCATAATTTATCTTTATCTCTTACATATCCCATAACACAACCAACAAACAAAATTCCCGCCATAAGTGTATGTTCCATCTTTATGAGATAAGCAAATGGTGCAATTATAAGCGCTACCAAAAAAACAGTAATGACAACACCCAATAATGTTGTTGGTATTGCTGATAATTTTGTACCTTTCTCATCACTTGTCCCTTTTTTTTCAGTTGTATATGTGTCTTCTTCTTTAATCACAAGAGAATGATATGAGTTTACAGCTTTCTTTATCATTTTGTAATCTTCAACCTGTTTAGCTGCAGCATAAGCAAGAGCAGCATTATTTATGAGTAATTTGAGCTTACCATTCCCTCTTTCCAAAGATTTTTCTAGACCTGCCTTGCTGATATTCTTTAGGTTTTTGTCTCTTTCTTTCCGATCATACAGTTGTACCGCTTCCATGAATTTTATATATTCATCATGGAAAGTCCTAGTATCCTCAATACTCTCAGAGACTAGCCCTTTATCTGACGCAGTTATAACAGCCTCCGCGTAATAATCTGCTAACTTTAGATAATAAACATCCGGATAATATTCATTATCTTCTGTAGTATAACTTCTGTCATAAAAGGCGGAGGGCATAGACTCATCTGACTTAGTAGATATATAGAATCCTTCGACGATACTGTCATAGTATTTTTCCGATGCATAATACATTTCAAAAAGCCTATTTTTACAGAAACGGAACATATTCATTGCAGCATCATAGTTATTTCTACACTGCAGCTCTTTGGTAAAATCACACATTGTCTGCATCATATGATTCCCTATAAAAGAGCTAGTACTTATATCAAGTGCTTCTTTGCTTTTGGTTATTGCATACATTAAAAACTCATCAGGCAGACTTGTATAATCTGAATAAAATATTTTTATTATTCGAAACAATTCATTATTAAACTGTTCCTCAGTCTCACCCTTATGTGGACCAAGCTCAGCCATCTTATAACTTAGGTTAACACCGTGCATAAACGCTTCTTTGTAGGAGACTTTTCTGGTCTCATAGTCGGTAACAATATAATAAGAACCATCGACTTCATCCAGGCCATCATGAAGATTTTCGGGCGTATTATCATCAACTTCTGAAACTTCAACATCCTTAGCTCCAAGAACCATCATCTCCCACTCTTCTGATCCTTCCGATGCAAAATCCGTCCATGAAACATCGCTTATGTCAATCATTTTCGCATTCATATTACTCATAACTACTCCAAATCCGGTATATCCTCCATCTTCACAATTTTTCTATCATCACCGGTTAAACCATCCATTTCAATGCGCCTTATCATATTCTTCCAAATATCTTCTGCAAGGCTTCTCATATCCCTGGCATTTCCAAAGTCTTTTCTGTCCTTTAAGACAGATATCCTCGTACGGATATTAGCCATTACTTCATCACTGCAGATGAGTTTTCTGCTCACTGCACATTTAGAGAAAATCTCACACAGTTCGTTACCGTCATAATCCGGAAATTCTATTATTTCTCCGATCCTTGATCGTAAGCCAGGGTTAGACTCAAGAAACCTATCCATTTCATCTGAATACCCTGCCATTATTACGACGAGTTTGTCCTTGTTATCTTCCATTTCCTTGATAAGGGTAGCTACTGCTTCCATGCCAAAGGTATCCATCTCCCCATTCATAAGGCTGTATGCTTCATCTATAAAAAGGATACCTCCGTAGGCACTGTGGCAAATATCCGCTGTCTTTATGGCTGTGTGTCCCTGATACTGTCCCACAAGATCCGACCTCGATACTTCAATCAGCTGACCCTTCTTAAGAAGACCTATTTCATGGAGTATCTGCCCGAACAACCTTGCAACAGTCGTCTTTCCCGTTCCCGGATTTCCTGTAAATACCATATGCATATTTATTGGAAGATCTGTATCAGTTACGCCTTCCTCCATCCTGTATTTGGCAATTGCAACTACTGTTTCTATTTCCTTCTTCACGCTGCCAAGGCCTATTAGATTTTGAAGCTCATCAAGTGCCCTCTTTGCCTTCTCCTCAGGAGGTATGTCATCACTATTGTTAAAATCAGTAGCCGTAAGGATCGATAACTCATGTTCATTTACATCCCCTTTGGAGAAATTACGTGCTTTATTTAAGATGGCTGTTTCTATGATGTTCCTCGCAGTTCTGGCATTTCCAAAACTCTCACCAAGCATCTGCCTTCCTATGTTTTCAGCAAAGGCTCTCATTCCATCTTCCGATATGATAAAGTGCCTGTCTGCAGCAACATTTTCTGCTATATCCAGAAGCTCATCCACTGAATAATCAGGAAATTCTATTGTCCTGGAAAACCTGCTAAGAAATCCTGTATTTGTCCTGATGAATTCATCCATTTCTTTTTTATATCCTGCAAGAATTACCAGGAGCTTTCCTTTGTTGTCTTCTATCCCTTTTACCAGGGCATCCACGGCTTCCTGCCCAAAGGAATCACTGTTATCTGTCTTAAGGGAATATGCCTCGTCTATGAATAGAACGCCACCAAGTGCATCTTCTATCAGCTCACTTACTCTTATGGCTGTCTGCCCCTGATATCCCTTGACGATGTCTGCCCTGCTTACTTCTACAAGATGTCCCTTTGAAAGTATTCCAAGTTCTTTATATATCTCTCCAATCAACCTTGCTACAGAAGTCTTTCCTGTTCCCGGATTTCCGATAAATATGAGGTTTTCAAGGATTCCCTCTTCTTCTATCCCCAATTTTTCCTCCCTGAATCTGTTAAATTCAATCTGGGAAGCGACATCCAACATATACCTCTTTAAGCAGTCTATTCCTACAAATCCTGATAGCTTTTCAGTTATCATGAATCTGTATTCTGTTTTATGGTTATCCGCTAAAAGAGGCTTCAGGTCACAACTCCTATTAAAACTTGTTTTTCCTATGGTTTCATGATCCTCATCTGTAAGTTCCAAAGAAATCCTTCCGTCCTTTTCATAAGTCATGCAGTATCTGATAGCAGCGTTTCTTCCATACTTTTTCCTAAGTTCCATCCTGCATATACCTATAGGCGTGGCAAAGCGGATATCCTTATCCTCACCTCCCATTACCCTGATTGATATAGCTTTCTGGTGTTCAACCCTTGTATAGAACTCATCTCCGCCGGTTGCAGGGAGTGTACTTCCTTTCGGGATTAGAACCTGTAATTCGTTTTTGCCATTTTCGCCGACAATCACAACGCCTACGGAATATTCTGTTTTTATATTGTTCTTGTCAGCACTCATGGTAATTTTTCTCCAAACATTATCTCTTTTTTGTGTCTGTATTTGCTTTACTATTCTGTTTCTCATCATATGATATGTATTTTGGAATTTCTCTTCCCTCTTCCCTTGCGGTTTCCAACCACTCTTCTATAATTTTCTCCGAGTTTTGAACAGCCTCTTCCGGAGTATTTCCATCTGTTATACATCCTGGAAGTTCATTTACAATGCATATATATAAGTGGTCTTTCTCAGACCAGAAAATGGTTCTTGAAAATCGATAATTATCTTTCATTTTTAAAACCTCTGTCTGTTGTGGTTCCGTTTGCATCACCTGATTTTTGCCTATTTCTTATGTGCATCATATTACTGATAAATGAATTTTTCTATGAACCAGCAGTTCATAGTTTTATCAATGACTACGGAGTACACTTTCTGCATTAGTAATTATTTTTCTATGATTTTATGAGGTTTAGTTATGTTTGAAACAGATGACAAAAGTGTCCTACTGGATGCCTATAATAAAATCGCATCCAGTATTTCCAAGCGACCTGTTGCCAAGGATAAGTACATGGACATACGTGCCGAGATAATAAAAAGGATTGATAAGTCGCTTTTGGTATCTCGTGATATTTATTTTACGGAATTAGAAAAACAGCATATCTTAAAGGAATGTAAGAGTACATATAAAGATTACTGTGGCTTTATAAACGGCAATCCAACTGCAAAGACAACACAGTTAATAGAAAGAAAAAATGCTCTTTTGGATCTTATGATTTCTTTTGAAATACAGAGCATTTTAAGATTTAAGAACGGTCTTGGAGAGGATCTATATCTTGATTTAAGAAGTATATTTTCAAATAGAAAATACAAGGCAAGACTTATGAAGGATTCGGTTCAGGTTATTCTTAAAGATGCTGTTGATGATCCTGAATTATCTGCAATAAAGAAAGTACAGCTTTTCTATACAACCAGAGCTGGAAAGAAATTTCATTTGCAGGGATGTCCATACTGTGCCGGAAAAATGCTCTGCGCAGAGTATGAGTACATGCTTATTGATAAGCGCATAAAGCCATGCAGATGTGTAACTAAAAACAACGAAATTATTAAGGAAAAGAAATTAAAGGAACAGGAAGAACAGTATATTACTGCATTTGTGGATGAATCCCTACGTGATAACACCGGTCATTATTTCGATGAAACCCTAGGTATGAAGCAGAACGTCTTCAGCATACTGATGTGCAAAGGAATGCTGAGAAATGAGCATTCAGTCACAGAAAATGGCATTATAGGCCAGTATATACATGTTGCAGAAAGAACCGAACAACTGCAATACACAACTATTGAAGCGATTGGCACAGTAATGCTAAAGGCGTCTCTTACGGGCTTTAGCAAAAACCTGATCATTTATACCGATAACCAGGGTGTATGCAATACATGGCGAAAAATTCCTGCACTTGAATTCCTCGCTAGATCTTTTTCTACAGTAAAGATACGCTTTATAAGAAGGGAAAAGAACAAATTGGCAGATCATCTCATCAGAGATAATGACATAATCGTGATCTCGAAGGAAAAGACAAAAAAACTTTTAGAAATCTATTCAAGTTCACAGGAACAAAAGTCTTATAAAAAGAATGATTGGTAAAGTAAGCTACCGCTAAAACCAGACTCAAGGAGATTTTTTGAATGGATTATATATTAGATACCGCCATGGAATAGCATAACATTTAGGATGTCGCCGAGAATGTTCACAGTGGTTGCGATATAAATAGCAAGAGGAGAACGCCTGGCATCGCCGTCAAGCTGCATGACCGGATGAAGCACCGGTGTCATCATAACAGGAATCATCGACGGAGCCATCCAAAACAGATAGTCTTCCGCCATTTTTATCGTATTCTCTGAATGTGCGTTGAAATGACACAGCAACGCGACAGAAAAACTCCGAAACACAGTAAATAGCAGTATAAATACAAGAGCGGCTGCAAGCCCTGTGAATAACAGCTGAAAAACACGGCGCCGTGCAGTCTCCAATTTTCCGTGTCCCAAATCTTCTCCTATGTTCAGTTGTGCAACAGTTCGCAGGAGTACCACGACAATGTTGATAAAGGAATACAGAGGTACGATTAGCCCAAACGCCGACATGGCCGCTGCTCCCAGGAAGTGTCCGATAATCACCCCATCCACAGCGGTGTTCAGCATGACCGTGAAAAATCCAAAGAAACTGTATCGCACGCTGCGGTGGAACATTTTCGATAATACATGATTGCCATTCAGCTCTGAAGCCATTTATTCCTCCCGGATTTCACCTTTGATTGCGCGCATATCGCTCCTAAGCTTCTTCTGTTCTTCACCTGCCATGACAAATTCGCAGTATTCCGCAGATCCGACAGAAGATACGGCAGTCTGCACCCTCATGACCGATACAATACAGCTATACTTTTCGCACAGTCTGCAGATTTCTTCTCTATCCAGGAGCCTTGTCTTGAAATCAATAGCAAAACTGCGCTGATTGTCCTTAGCGTCGCCAATCTGTCCTGTCGCAAGTTCGCCGTAAAGACTGATTATATCTTTTCCCTCGATGGCGGCAGAAATATCTGACATCAATGTATAGCGTGGATTGATCTCAATGATGTACCATTTTCCCTGAGAAAAGATCAGGTCTGCCTGTGCAAAACCATTCAGTCCGTATAGATCTGACATCCTAATCATTTCTGCTTTTAAATGCGGGATGTGGTACTTCTCATCTGTCACAGGCCCTTCCTTAACAATGTCAAGACCTTCTGCGGTCGCATCTCCATCCACGGAAAAAATCACCGGCTCCGTAACATGATAATGCCCCTCTGCTCCGTATATCTCAATCCCGAAAATCTCCCCATCAATCTGTTCTTCGACAAGTATGTCCGAGTCAAGTTTCCATTCATCAAGCACCTTTACGGCGTCATCAAAATTATGTGAGACAGTGAATCCAACCGCCCCCGAGAATACTGTCGGCTTGATAACGACCGGAAAACGGAGTTTCCTTATCTCACGGAAAATAAACTCCCGATACGCATTCTGCGGAATAGACGGGTCAGTAACATGCACATGAAAAAGGCTGCTTTGAACCATAATGCTTCCGGCAACATTAAAACCATTTCTGCGAAGAAAATCTGTACATTTTTCCTTTTGAAAAGATTCAAGAGCAAATCTGGTGCTGTGCGAGATAGTCTTAATCCCCCTCCTGCGGAGCTCTTTCAGGAAAGAACTGTATTCCATCGATTCTCGGCGGTGGCAGCTCATTTCTTCCGGAACAGTAAAAAACTATTTGCTTCATTTTTATTGCCTTTCTCATACAGTTTTATCGCAAGATAAATCATCACCTTTGATATATCCTACTTTTCCCTATTCACAGCCTGTAAAAACGCTGTGCTCACAACCAGGTAAATAATGTAAGTGATCAGTGTTCCAAAGCATATATCAGAAAGAAAATGGTTTGTCATATGAATTCTGTTATAGCCGTAAAGCACAACAAAGCATGCTGCAATCACAAAACAGACAATATTCTTTTTCTCTGAACGTTTTTTAAGAACATCCGAGAGCATTGGCAGCGAAAACATCATGCTTGCTATTGTCATATTTCCACTGGGCCAGCTCTTATAACTGTCATTTGATCCGGCGAGATTAGGAATCATCTGCCACCAGTTCCTGAACTCCGACATAGGGTCATCAAGGG
>NZ_FOBE01000012.1:88664-112848 GCF_900109475.1 Butyrivibrio sp. ob235 | reverse complement strand
CTTACAGAAGAGAGCTATACATCCAAAGCGGATTTCCTTGCGATGGATGAGATCCCTGTGTATAAAAAGGGCAGGAAGTCTGACTATGTTTTTTCGGGAAAAAGGATAAAGCGTGGACTCTACAGGCACTACGATGGGACAATAACAAATGCAGACATAAACGGAGCTGCAAATATCTTAAGAAAAGTATTCCCAAAGGTAACCCAATGGGATAGAGGCATAGTGGACATGCCCTGTTCTTTGGGATGCACTAAGCATCCCAAAGGTTCATGCCGCTCTGCGGCATAACAGAAACCTCTTCCGACGCAGAGTCGGTGGAGGCAGTTCATAATTGAAAATAATCATATATACATGAGGGAGTCCGGTATGAAAAACTCAAAACTTTTTACCCACAAGAAAATTCTGTCCATCCTTCTGGCGGCAGCTCTTTTGCTGTCACCTGCTGCTCCTTGCGGCGGCACACTTAACGTAAGTGCGAAGGAGGAAGTTAAGAAGACCGTAGAGCTCGTAGTTGCAAAGCCGGTTATTACCGATGTCAGCAACGAATACAAGGGCCTTTTGGTGAGCTGGAAACAGGCGGATAATGCTCTGGGCTATTATGTTTTCAGAAGGCAGAAGTCCTCTGCCCCCTGGGAGCTTCAGGCTGATTTGCCGGGGGATACGCTTTCATATCTTGATAAGGATGCGATGAAAGAAGGCGGCATCTACACCTATATGCTTAAGGGCTACAACGGTGAGATTCTTTCAGAGGAATCCGCGCCCAAGACTGCGACAAGGTTCCCGGTTTCCAAGGTCGGAATCAATATAAAGTATGCTCAGAAATCTGCGAGAAACATGCAGAAGATGATAAATGACTTCAGAACGGGTAAGGACACCTGGCTCTGGAATGAGACCAACACCAAGCAGGTTTATACCTATGACCTTAATAAACTTGCCTATGATTATAAGCTTGAAAAAATCGCAATGCTAAGAGCAGCGGAGATTGCGCTTAAGTTCAATCACGAGAGGCCAAACGGCAGGATGTGTTTCAGTGCGCTGGATGAGAGCGACTACAACTATACCTATGCCGGTGAAAATATCGCCTATGGTTACAAGACCGCGAAGGCAGCTTTTGAGGCCTTTCAGGAAGTGAATGAAAAGTACGCAGGTCAGGGGCACCGCAGAAACATGCTAAATCCCAATTACAATGTATGTGCCATCGGTCACGCTAAGGTAAAGGGAGTGCACTACTGGGTACAGCTTTTCGCAAATACAACGGATGATTCCGACTACACCAAGACGGTAAGCACTACCAAGAAAGTCAATATGTATATCTCGACGGACGACCTTTCTTCCTATAAGAAGACGCTTAAATCCTTAGGTGCGAAGATATCGGACTACGCCCCGCAGAAAACGTCCTTTGTGGCTATTGCCGGTTTTAAGGGAAAAGTGGTCATGGCCTATAACAAGGCAATCGGAGCCACCGGCTATGAGATTTACAGGTCCGATAAGAAAAAGAGCGGCTTTAAGAAAGTCGGCACGGTTACGAGCCAGCTTAAGCTTGAGTACACTGACAGAAAGGTTTCGCGCAAAAAGAAGTATTATTATTATATAGTTCCTTACAGAGTGGCCCATGACGAAAGAATTTACGGGAAGAAGTCGGAAACAAAAGAAGTAAAGACAAAATGATGGACTAATAATCCTAAATGGGTTATTCTGTTACAAATTATAAATACCGGCAGACGGGTTAGGCTGACCGGGGAGAGCAGGTAGGAGAGATGGATATTGGAGAGCGTCAGAATCTGAGAACCGAGATAGAGGGGATCGTAGAGCTTATTCTTGATGACTACAACAAGGGCAGAGATGTTGATCAGATGGACATTTTCAGCCAGCCCGACAGGGACGTGGTCATTGATATTGTGAAAAAGCTGCTGCGTGTCATTTATCCCGGATATTTCAGAGATAAGATTTATAGAAGCTATAACGACTACAACAGGGTTGCGGTTATCATAGAGGATGCGATTTACAATCTGCAGAAGCAGGTGGCAATAGCTTACAGGCACGGCGGTGATTATGAAAATGCGTCCGATGAAACTCTGACCTGTGGAGCAAGATGCATTACGCATGAATTTTTCAAAAAGATTCCGGACATCAGAGCGCTGATAGACACCGATCTGCAGGCGACTTTTGACGGTGATCCCGCAGCGTTTAGCAAGGAGGAGATTATACTGTCCTATCCGGGACTTCTCGCAACTGCGATAAATCGTATGGCTCATGAGCTCTATCTGCTGAAGGTGCCGCTTATTCCGAGAATCATGACAGAGTACGCCCATTCGAAGACCGGAATCGATATTCATCCCGGAGCAACCATCGGCAAGTACTTTATGATAGATCACGGAACAGGCATAGTTATCGGTGAGACAACCATCATCGGTGAGCATGTTAAGGTATATCAGGGTGTCACCATCGGCGCGCTTTCTACAAAGGGCGGGCAGGCCCTTAAGGGAGCCAAGAGACATCCCACGATTGAGGACAACGTTACTATCTACGCCGGAGCATCTATCCTTGGCGGTGAGACGGTAATCGGACACGACTCCGTAGTGGGATCCAATGCATTCCTCACATCTTCCGTAGCGCCCGGAACCAGGGTCAGCATTAAGAACCAGGAACTTCAGATAAAGAACGGAAGCTCGAAGGATTTCTAATTAAATATGATCAATAAAGTAGCACTGTGAAAGTTGTTTTTCGCGGTGCTATTTTTATTCTAAAGAATTTGCTGCTGCTTACCGAAATAAAAGATGTAGGTATAAGACTGCACTTTTATGTTTACACGAAAGCGGTGAGATTATGATGAGATCATTGTGGTCCGGAGTTGCCGGACTTAAAACACACCAGATTCAGATGGATGTTATCGGTAATAACGTAGCTAATGTAAATACAACATCCTACAAGGCTCAGAAAACCACCTTTGGAGATCTTTTATACCAGAATGCGAGAAGAGCAAACGGTCCTACTCAAGTAAGAGGCGGAACAAACGCCAAGCAGGTAGGTCTCGGTGCGAAATACTCGGCCATTATGACCAATATCGCAAAGCAGGGCTCAATACAGCAGACAGACAGCGTATTTGACCTTAGTATTACAGGCGATTCATTTTTCGTAATTGAAAATCATAAGGGCGAGATGAACTATTCAAGAGACGGCTCCTTCACCGTTGATGCGCAGGGCTATCTCGTAACCAGAGCTGACGGTTATTATGTAAGAGGTATTCAGGCAGCAGATGATGCCAAGACAGCCGAGGACCTGGCAGCAGGAGCAACAGACAGACTGCAGATTCTTCCTATCGGCGAGGATGGGAACCTTATAAAAATGGACGGCGAAGCTACTTCCTATGCGAGAGTTACAGGAAATATCAGCAGAACCGATGACCTCCTTGATCCCAATAAGGGTAGAACCGTAGACCTCGAGTTCTACGGAGCTGACGGAAAAACTTATACAGTAAGAATGAAATTCGATAATGCGGGTGATGACAACGACTCAACCTATCGCGCAAACATCACGGGCATTATGGATGAAAATCATCAGATGATAGAGGGCGGCGTACCCGAGAATTTGTCGGTAGCCCTTACTTATGATCCTGAAACCGGAAAATTTACCGGTGCTGACGGAAATGCAAACGGGCAGATTCAGCTTCAATTTGAAGGCGATGCGGCAGCAGCAGGCGGGTTCACTCTTGATTTCTCAGGAACAACAAATTATGCTCCGCTTAATGGTGCTTCCAGTTCCGCACTTGCAACCTACAGAGGCGACAGAGAAGGAAACGGCGAGGGCTATCCAGAAGGCGATATGAACGGTGTAGCTATCGCAAGAGACGGTACCATCACAAGACTTTACAGCAATGGCCAAAACAGAGTTGCAGGAAAAATCGCAGTTGCAGAGTTTGCAAATGTAACAGGTCTTAACAAAGAGGGTGAAAACCTCTACTCAGTAACAGGCAACTCAGGACCTGCACAGCTGATGTGGGTCAACGACGACGGTGGTTACATGACTTCCGGAACATTGGAGATGAGTAACGTCGATCTGTCAACAGAATTCACCGATATGATCATCACACAGCGTGGCTTCCAGGCCAACAGCCGTGTCATCACCGTATCGGACACCCTCCTGGACGAACTCAGACAACTCAAGAGATAAGGATTGTAATAATACGCCCGCCGGATATCTGGCGGGCTGTTTTTAATTGCGTTCACCAATTTTTCAAATATTCGTTTGGAAATTATGTAATAAAATAGGTGCTTTGAGCCGAAATATGTAGTACAATAAAGGTAGAAGAAGATGAATTTTGCGACAATTAGCACTCAACACTAGACAGTGCTAACATCATGTGATACAATCACTAAACATAGCAATTCATTTTTCAAAGGGAAAGGAGATGAGGCTATATGGTAATCGTTAAAATGAACAATACGACAGTAGAATGCAGTATCGCTGCGTCGGAACTTCGTGAAATCGGCCTCACCCCGGAAGCAATCATGAACGGAGAGAAGAAGACCGTTCCGTTTATGGCGCAGCTGAACAGGGAAGTTGGCGAGCAGCTTGGGTATAATCCCGAAACAGAAGTGCTCATGATGAGCAAGAACATGATGATGGACGGAAGTGTGCGCATTTTTGCAATTAAGATGTCCAACGAGGACATCCAGAAATCCGCAGACAGGATCCGTGGATCGGCAGAGGCCATTTTGAGAGAGATGACCCAGGAGAGAGTAGACTCCATCAAGGCTAAGACTGGTTTTGATAAGGGACAGGCACTCAATGAGATGATCGGACATGTATCCGAGCTCATTGAACAGATATATGATCAGGATGAGGAGCAGGATCCTCAGATTGAAGCGATGGCTAAGCCCATTGTCAACACTGAGAAGTATATGGCGAGATTCAAGGACATCAATTCCGCAGCCAGATTCGCGAAGGTATCCTACAGTCTTCCTATTACAGGATCCAAGCTCTACAAGGAAAACGACGAGTACTTCGTAACACTGGTGCTTGAGCCCGACGGAGAGAACGCAGTATACGATCTTCGCAGGTGCGGACTTGAGTATGCCGAGGAGCTCATGATGAACTCACCCGAGCAGACACACGTTGAGGAAACCGCTAAATGCATTATTAAGGAGGACGCACTCCTTCACTTAAAGGACATGCTGGCAAAATAACATGAATGTGACGGTATACGATTTTACGGGTATCTACGAGAACGAGGGCTTTGACTTTTATAAAAAAGAGGGCGCTCGTTCTCTTTTTTGCTCATTAAAAGATATAAGCGGCACCAACTGCATATGCGACGATTACGCTTACAAAGAGATCAGGGAAAAGGTGAAGGCTTTGGATGCATCTTCTTCGCGCGAACCTGTAATAAGCTTTTTTGACAATGGGAATTATCATTATATGTCTAAGCTTCTGATGGATGTCTTGTGTGAAAAATCCGGCATTGAAGGTAGTAACTCTTCGCCTGAATTTGATCTCATCTTTTTTGACCACCATCCCGATATGAAGTGGACTTCCTACGGCGAGGTTTTATCCTGCGGAAGCTGGGTGCTTAATGCGCTTAAGGATAGAAAGGAACTGGGGCAGGTTTTCATAATAGGTGCAGATCCCTCGCTGTGTGCTGAGGTTATGGAGGAGAATCCGGAGCTATTCGGGGATGACGGTGAAAATGCATCAAACTCGCGGCTGACATCCGGGGCAAGAGTGCATTTTCTGAAAAGTGTAAATGAGCTTCCGGACACGGTCTCATCGATGATTTATCTATCGATAGATAAGGATGTACTTGATGAGGACGAGCTTGCAACCAACTGGGATCAGGGGAATATGACAATCTCCGAGCTTGAAAAATCGCTTATTTATTTGAAGGAGCGGTTCGGAAGTGGTATATTGTCAGTAGATGTCTGTGGGGAGAGCATGTCTGATTCCGCAGATGCTTATTCTGAGCGGGGTATCGAGGCAAGTAACAAAGTTAATTCCATGATTATCAAAATCTTTGCCGAGTAGGAAGTGCTGAGTTTTTTTGAATGCGCTTTGGTGCGGCAAGTGGACTAAGGGGATTGGTATGGAAAAGAGAATCAGGGACAGAATTAAACGTATTGAGAAGCTTGATATGGACCTTTTATCGGACGAGGAGATACTCGCTGAGAAAAAGGAGATAACGCTTCTGATTGAGGCAATGCAGCAGGAACTGCTGAGGCGGATTATCATCATCGCGGCAGTGATTGTTTCGATTACAATAGCGGTGGTCGGACTCTTGTCGTATCCTTCCGCACCTATGCTTTTCGTGTGCCTTGCAGGTGTGCTTATTCTAATTGCAGTTCTTATTCAATATACCCAGAAGTATAAGGTTTTCAATGATCTTTACAAGGCAGCGGATATTCTGTTTAAGTGATAAATGCTGTTGACAAAACATCGTCAAATAGCTACAATATCTATTGTCGCTTGCAGGAATGGCGGAATTGGCAGACGCGCACGGTTCAGGTCCGTGTGATAGCAATATCATGAGGGTTCAAGTCCCTTTTCCTGCATTTATAGAAAAAGTTGCTTGACTACAAGAAGCTTTTACTATATTATTGTTCGAGTGGGGTCAAACCACAGAACACAGTTTAATACTTGAAATGCGGAAGTGTCGGAATTGGCAGACGAGCAAGACTAAGGATCTTGTGATGGCTACATCGTGTGGGTTCAAGTCCCATCTTCCGCACGATACAAAAAGGGATTAGCAGAAATGCTAATCCCTTTTTCGTATCGTGCCGAGGAGCCCCTTGAACCCAGGGTTCAAGGTCTCCTCGCAGCATAGCTGCTTCGTCGGTCGGTTCGGTGGGAAAAAGGTCCCCCGGACCTTTTTCTTTATCCACCTCACCCCATCTTCCGCACTTCGAATAATTTAAGCTTCCGCTGCGGAAGAGGGACTCTCACCCGCAGCTTCATTGCAGTGGGCTACCTTGATTCCTACTACTTTAACGAAATCAAGGTAAAAAGTCGGCGTATAGAAAAACTAGTGAACATATGTACGAAAAGAGCAAATTGGGATATAATACTATTATTGGAAAGACATATAGCGTATGCATACAAGTTGTCCTAGTATGTCGAGTCTATCACTAAGGCAGGCGAGGGGAAATTATATGAATAAGGAATGGTCAGAACTGAATAAAACGATGCAGCTTCAGCTAAAAAAGAGTGACACCTGGCAGGATGGGGTAGTGACCTTAGAAAAACTGAGGAATCAGCTTCTGGATACGCTTAATGGTTTTAAGAAAAATCTTTCAAGGGAAGAATTTGATGCGATACCGTTTATAAATGCTGATGGCTATCACAGCAAGACAATCGGGTATTCAATCTGGCACATTTTTCGTATAGAGGATATAGTTGCGCATACACTGATTTCTGATGATGAGCAGGTGTTTTTCAAGGAGAATTATCAGCAAAGGATCAAGTCACCTATCATCACTACAGGGAATGAACTTATAAAAGAGCAGATAGCAGAATTTTCCGGGCAACTTGATTTGGATGAATTGTATGCTTATGTAATGGATGTAAAGAAGAGTACGGAGGGAATAGTAAGAGGACTTTCCTACGATGATCTAAAGCTCAAGATTCCGGATGACAGAAAAGAACGCCTGAAATCGCTAAATGTTGTCAGCACGTCTGAAGAGGCATATTGGCTGATCGATTACTGGTGCGGAAAAGATGTCAGAGGATTGATACAGATGCCTTTCTCCAGACATTGGATTATGCATATCGAGGCTTGCATGAGAATAAAGAATAAAATTCATCCGGAAGAAGGATGATAATCAGATCAGGTAGTATTAATAATACAAATTTTGTATTTTATATAAACACTTTGGAGGAAGCATTTTGGGAGAGTTAAAAGGAAAAGAATATTTTAGATTTGAATCGATCAAACATATTCGTGAGGATGGCTCAGAGTTCTGGAGTGCGAGGGAACTTGGCCCTACTCTAGAATATAGTAAATGGGAAAACTTTCATAAAGTAATTAAACGAGCTATGATTGCGTGTGAAAACGCCGGACACAGTATTTTAGACCAATTTCCTGAGGTCAGGAATTTGGTAGAAGGTGGTGTGGCGCCTAGAGACAAAGTTGACTATGAGCTGACTAGGTATGCGTGCTATCTTATCGTACAGAACGGTGATCCTCGTAAAGAAGTCATCGCCTTAGGACAGACGTATTTTGCAATTCAGACGTATAGGCAGGAATTGGCAGATCATTTTAACCAATTGGATGAAGATCGCAGACGTCTTGTTGTTCGTGGCGATATAAAGCAGTGGAATCAGCTTCTTGCAGAAACGGCCCATGATGCCGGAGTCATCACAAATGAAGAATTTGCAATCTTTCAAAATGCCGGATATATGGGGCTTTATGGTGGCCTTGATGTTGATGATATTCATGATAAAAAGGGATTATCAGTAGGTCAAAAGGAACAGATGGAGCGCCTGAAAAAGAAAGCAAAGGCTGGGAAGCTAATGCTAGATGAGTAAATATACTGGGAATACAGCTTGAACTATGATCGTTCAAGATATCATTTCATGAAATGGGAGAAGATATGATGAAAGTTGGCTTATCAGCCTGTTCAGACGGGCATATAAAGGAATGGGAATATCAGGTAGATGAACTGGTTCAGGCCTTGAAAGGCTTTGGCATCGAAGCCCTTCTTGCCCCGCACATAAAGGCTAAAGTAGATGATTTTAGTGGGACAGATGAGGAAAGAGCCGCTGATCTTATGCGCCTTTACGAGGATGATTCCATTGAGGCGATATATGATATCTCCGGTGGTGATCTCGCAAACGGTGTTCTAAAATATCTGGACTTTGATGTAATAGCAAGGTCAGATAAAGTGTTTTGGGGATACAGCGATCTGACCACGATAATAAACGCGATTTATACAATGACAGGAAAACCTTCAGTTCTTTATCAGGTAAAGAACATGGTATATTCTGAGTCAGAGCTGCAGAGAAAGAGGTATGCAGATTATCTGGAAGGGAATAAGTCGCCATTGTTTGATCTAAAGTATGATTTTCTTCAGGGAGATCACATGGAAGGAATAGTGGTTGGAGGCAACATCAGATGTTTCACCAAACTTGCGGGAACGAAGTACTGGCCTGACATGGAAAGGAAAATCCTTCTGCTTGAGTCCCTGGGTGGAGGCTCGGGACAGATGGCAACACTGTTTGCGCAGCTTGAGCAAATCGGAGTTTTTGATAAGGTTAGTGGAGTGCTTCTTGGGACATTTACCAATTATGAAAAAGCTGATTTGGAACTGACAATATATGATCTCTTAAAAATGCACATTTCAGATGCATTACCTGTCGCTGCCACAAGAGAAATCGGGCACGGTCATGATTCAAAGGCTATTGTGATTGGAGAGAGACTTAAGCTATGAGTATAGAATTGAAACCTGTAGAACGGGATGATGTTGAAACACTCTGGAAGATGCAGGTAGAGGCATTCTCGGGGCTTTTGGAAAAATATCAGGATTATGATATGAGTCCTGCGGCTGAAAATATGGATAAGGTAGTGGCCAGGTTCGAGCAGCCGTGGACTACATATTTTTTCATTATGGCAGATGGTGAAAAGGCTGGTGTTGTTCGTGTTATAGATAAAAAGGATGGCAGTAGAAAGCGTATATCGCCTATCTGGATTATGCCGGAGCATAGGAATAAAGGCTATGCTCAGCAGGCAATGCTGGAAGTGGAGAAGATATACGGATCAGAAAACTGGTGCCTGGACACTATATTACAGGAAAAGGGAAATCTTCATCTTTACGAGAAGATGGGGTATCATCAGACCGGAAAAATAGATAAGATCAACGATCGCATGGACATTGTATTCTACGAGAAAGATTAAGCCCCTGCACTGTTATAATGTTTAAGACCATAGTTCCATAGCAGATAAGCCGCTACGCCAGCAATCAGTGCCACAAAAGGTGACAGATAAGCATATTCCGGATGAGCCAGACTTTTTCCCAGAAGGTGCCCGACAGGGTAATATCCTGTAAATGCGTATGGGATTACGAAAGTAAGCAGGAATCCGATTCCTTTACCGTAAATGGTAATCGGATAATCAGTATAGTTTTTTAATCCATAATTGTTATTGGTGAGGAGAGATACTATCTCCTCACTTTTTATTGTCCAAAAACTGATGGTTCCGGTAAATATTGTAATCGTAGAGAATATCACAAATGAAGAAACCATGTTTACGGCATAAAATATAAGCGAACCCGCTGTCCACTCAATAGAAATCGATCGCATGCTGTAGACCCAGAAAATCACAGACAAAACAAGGCGCGGAATAAAAGTATACTGGAACTGCTGCAGTACCATATACAGCATCGGGCCGATGGGCCTTGTAAGATACAGGTCAAATTTGCCGGTGCGGATGAGCTCGCCCATATCTTTCATGGGACTCCAGAAAAAGAAACAGCTCAGGCTGTAGGTCAGCCAGCTGGTAGTGAACATGAAAAGGACTTCATTCTGAGTCCATCCCGCAATGTTACCAAAGTTATGGAATATAACCAGAAATCCTGCGAAATAGATCCCAATCTGAATCGTATTTGCAATGAGCTCAAAAACCAGAGAAAAATGGTAAGCCAGTTTTCCCTTCATATATATAATTACGAAATGTCTGTACATTTTTAGCAGATACATGACTTATCCTCCCTGAACTACAAGTTTATTCTTTCCCACTATCCAGCAGACTTCGGATAATAAAAATAGGGCAGCCATCCATATGAGTTGAACGCAGAGATTTTCACAGAGATTTTCAAAGGACATCGGCGTAGTGATGATGGTAACCGGTATTGCATATATTGCGCGAAACGGGAGAAATGCATTTATAGCCGCAAGAAATTCGGGGAACATCGCAGCAGGTATCCACGAACCGGAGAGGAGTTTGTAAATCGCCGCAAGCAGCATGTTAAGCGACCAGGTCACAATCAGCCAGAACGCCATCAGACCTATTATCAGGGAATATAAAAACTGAATCATATACGCCAGAAGGATGGATATGATTCCATATAAAAGTTGTTCTTCGCAGAATAGTTTTCCGTGATAAAAGACGGAGATTACAATCCCAAGCGGGAGAGTATATATCACAATTCTTGCAAGGCTTGTACCGATATGCTTCGCAAAGATCATGAGCTTATAGTCAATCGGTCTTATCAGCTGATTTGCTACATCGCCCGATTGAATCTGGCTATTGATCCAGGCTATGACATCGCATTCCATAAATGTGGAGATTAGGGTGGCTACAATGATATACCTGATGGTCTCATCCCGGCTAAGCGGTATACTCCTTCCCGCATTCGATGAAAACAGCGCATTCCACAATGAAAACTGCATGTAAAGGTATACGATTTTAGAAAGAAAATTCGCCCATACAGAGTTTAAGTACGCAGTATGTTCTTTTATTCCAATCATTGCAAGGTCAGCATATTTTCGCATTTTTTTCTTCTCCCGCAAGGTAGATCCTTTTTATAATCTCTTCAAGATCTGTAGTCCTGTATATAGTCTTTAATTGTGGAAGCGTTCCATCATATATAAGAGATCCCTTATCGATAATGATCATCTTTTCGCATAATGACTCGATATCCGAAACATCATGCGTGGTCAGAATGATGGTGGTGTGCCGCTCTTCATTTATTCTTTTTATAAACTGCCTGATTCGTTCTTTCGAGAGTACGTCTATTCCAATGGTGGGCTCATCCAAAAACAGAATATCCGGATTATAGATAAGTGACGCTGCTAGGTCTGCTTTCATTCGCTGCCCGAGACTTAAGAGCCTTGGAGGCTGTCCGATAAATTCATCAAGTCCGAGGATTTCTGAAAATTTATCCATATTCTCTCTGAAAACGACATCGGGAACATGGTACATATCCTTAAAAAGCTTTAGAGAATCTATGACCGGGATATCCCAGCACAGAACACATTTCTGACCAAAGACCACGCCGGTTTTCATCATGATCTGCTTTCGGTTCTTTTTGAAATTCAGACCATCTATCGAAATAGAACCATTATCGGGGGAGAGGATTCCTGTCATCATTTTTATGGTGGTGGATTTTCCTGCTCCGTTAGGGCCGGTGAATCCGACGATTTCTCCTTTTGGAATGGAAAAAGATATATTGTCTACGGCAATCTTTTTCTGATGCTTCTTCATTTTATATATTTTGGTAAGGTCATTTACTTCAATACTCATATCCCTGTTACCTCCGGTTTAGCTGCTTCCATAAAACATTTGACGATATAGATGACTTGATTTTGAATCTCCTTAAATGTAAAATATCATTAAACAACCCATCAGTAAAATTGAAATAACAGATTATAACCATCAAATAAATTGATATTAAGAAGAGGTCGATATGAATAACACACAGCTTGAAACCTTTTTGAAAATTGTTGAAACAGGGAGCTTTACAGCCACAGCCAATATGCTGGGGTACGCTCAGTCAACTGTGACGACGCAGATTAAGCTGTTGGAGGAAGAGTTTGGATGCCTTCTTTTTGAGAGGCTTGGGAAGACGCTTGTCCTTACTGCGGAAGGAGAAAAGCTCATATCCTATGCGGAGCAGATGTTGCAGCTTCAGAGGCAGATGCTCCTGGAGGTTTCGGCCGCGGAGATTCCATCGGGGATAATAAAGCTCGGCGTGTCGGAGTCACTGTGCTACAGGAATTTTCCGGAAAAACTGATGGAGTATAAGAAGAAATATCCCGGCATGGATATACGGATTCAGTTCATAGATCATGATACTTTTCCTGCGCTTCTTAAGAGCGGAGCACTCGATGTGGTCTATACCCTGAATCCATTGATAGAGAATTCTGAGCTTAAAATGGTTTGTAAAAAGAAGGAGTCCCTTAGCTTTTTTGCAAACCCTTCCCATCCGATCGCAAAAATGAAGAAGGTAAAAGAAAAGGATCTGGAAAATGTTCCTCTTTTACTGACATCCCACACCTGCAGTTTCAGGCGTATGCTTCTTGAGGATTTCAGGGAGCAGGGAGTGACGCCTAAGATTGAACTTGAAACGAGCAGCAAGGAGATTCTTAAAGCCTTTGCTATAAATGGACTTGGAATTGCCTTTATGCCGGCCATGACGGCCACCATGGAGGTAAAGGAAAAGAAACTTAAGAAGATCGACTGGGCAGGCGCAGATTTTCCGATATATTCACAGATATTTGTTCATAAGGATAAACACCGGAACCCGGCAATAGAAGAGTTGATAGGGCTGATTATGAAAAGTTAATGCAATAACCCATTGCGAATGGTTGCACGATATGGTGCAGCCATTTTTCATATGCAAGAGAAGACAAAGAATAAGAAACGGTGAAAAAGAGCGCGGGCAATAAAAGATGTAAATTAGTAACGTAACATGGACAAATTGAGAATTATTTGTCGTAACAGAAATTTTGGGAAATGGTGGAAGTTATGAACAAAAAAGTTTTGGGGCTTTCGTTCGGAAGAAAGCTCAGCAACACGGATATTATGGTAAAAACAGCGCTAATGGAGTGCGAGAAGGAGGGCTGCGAGGTCAAATTTTTCAGAGTTGACGAGATGGATATCAAGCCCTGCACAGGCTGCATCTCATGCGTTGTAGGAATGACTACGGGACGCGGAAAAGGCGGCTGCCCGCTTCAGGATGATTTTCATATTCTTGACGAAGCTATTATGGAGTGCGACGCAGTGATCATAGGAACACCTACTTATGAGTGCTCGCCCACAGGCCGCTTTAAGACGGTTTGCGACAGACTTGGTCCTTCACACGACATCACCTTCCGTAAGGCGACTTACGATGAGGGAAAAGCTGCCGGCAAGAGTGAAGATGAGCTTCCGGATGCAAGAAGCTTTAAGAAGAGAGTTGGCGCATTCATTTCTGTAGGCGGAGCAATGACCAAGAACTGGCTTGCATTCACGCTTCCTACGATGTACCAGATGACAATGTCTATGGGAATCGATGTGATCGATGCACACGAATATTTTGGCGCAATGGCTTGCGAGCATGTTCTCGGAAACGAACCCGAGATGGAGAGATCAAGACAGATGGGTAAAAACATCCTCGAGGCTCTCAAGGCTCAGGATGAAAATGATGAAGTTAAGCGCATGAAGTGGCGCGGAGACGAGCAGGGAATCTGCCCGGTTTGCCACATGAATATGCTTACTGTTTCACCTGACAGAAAGGCGATAGAGTGCCCTGTATGCGGCATCAGAGGAACTTTCAAGCTTGGAGAGGGCGGTGCTCTTGATGTCAGCTTCTCAGAGGAAGAGCAGAACAGATCAAGACTTCGCTGGGCAGGTAAGCTCGAACACTCCACAGAGATTAAGACTCAGGCAGTTCCGCCCGGACAGATACCGAATCTTAAGGAGCTCAAACAGCCATACATCGGCTACGCAGAGTAGCCCCTCATCCGGCACTTCGTGCCACCTTCCCCCAGAGGGGGAAGGCTTTTTTCTTTTGCCTTCCCCTTGGGGGAAATGTTTTTTTCTTTTGCCTTCCCCTTGGGGGGAAGGTGCCCGAAGGGCGGATGAGGGGGCTCAAAACATTGTTTATAAAATTTTTATAAATGGCTCACAAATAGGAAACATTTTAACGGTATGATTGTCACAGACTTGCTAAAGGAGATGTCGTGACATGAAAATTAACGATACGTACATAGCAGAATTTGTTGGGAACTATACGAGAAGAAAGGGCTATCCGCCGACTGTGGAAGAACTGGTGGAGGTATTTGGGTTTGTTATGGTTACAAAATCCTTGTACTACATTATCAGCCTTTATCGTATAGGTATGATAAGGAATAGTCTGTATTTCGGAACAAAGGATTTACAGCTCCTTCCTCTCAAGGCTGAGAACTAAGAAAACTAAATATAGGGATAATAAAAAGCTGCCGCGAGGTTAACACCCCGGGCAGCTTTACTTTTGTTATTGAACAACTCTTTAGATTTCGTCGCTTCCTTTAAGCTCTCTGATTTTTCCAAGTATCATTTTTTCATTAAAGGTAAAGAAGATGCAGGCGCCGATAAAGCATGTTACGAATGCAATTGCGGCGGTGGTGCGGTAGCTCCCCTTTGTCTGTGAAACAGTTACAGAGGTGAAGGTTACCATGGCGATAGCCTGACCCATCTTGAAGGCGAAGGTTCTTGCAGCAAAGAACATCCCGCTTCTGTCTTCGCCGGTCTCGAGTCTTGTAAGCTCAGCTACGTCTGCAACGCAGGCCTGAGGGAGAATTCCGAGAATTGCCATTGGAATAGCTGCTGTAACGGCAATTATGAAGCCCCAGTGAAGTCCCTTTCCACACATGGTTGTGATGGCAAATACGCAGCAGTAAGCGAAGAAACCGGTGATGATGAGGTTCTTCTTGCCAATCTTCTTCGCAAGAACGTTGATGATGGGATAGAGCAGTACGCTGATTGCTGTCATTGTAGCTGTCAGTACGAAGGTCCAGGTGTCCTCAATTTCCATAAGCTGTGTCTCATAAAATGCAAGACCGGTCTGGAAAAGTGTGAGCGCGAAGAAGTAGATTACATCGCTGTATACAAAGCGTCTGAACTGTCCGTTTGAAAAGGTCTTGGCAAGGGACTGGAAGGGCTTTGTATCACTGGGCTTGGAATCGATGTAGTCACGCTCATTTATGTAAAACGCGGGAATAAGCATTGCAAGGCATGCGATAGTGGCCATGATTGCTACCGAAAGTCTTATGGAACCCTGCTGACCTGCTGCCCCCTCAAGCGCACCTGCCAGATTCGGAAGAAGGAAAGAGATACTCTGACCAAGGATGAACGTGAATGATATAAAGGTAGAAACGTTAATCCTATGCTGCTGAGTGTCACCAAGCTCCGCAATCAGTGCGTTATAGGGTGTGCAGAACATAGTCATGAAAAGATAGAATACCATCAGAAGAATGAAGAGTATTGTATCATTCAGGGTGATGTTCTGGGTTTGCGGAAGAACGAAAAGCCCGATAGTGCAAAGCGAAAAAGGCACTGCCATCGCGCGCATGAATGGGATTCTGCGGCCGCCCTTGTAATTACTTCTGTCGGACCATCCTGCGATGAGCGGATCTGTTACAGCGTCGAATATTCTGCCGGCTGCAAGAACGAGACCGAAGAGAGTAAGTTTAAAAAGTATGGGTGACTGGGTGATTCCTGAAGCAAAAAGACCCGTGTTAGGGTTCTGCTCACTCGGAGCACCGGTGTAGTAGTACACCATCCAGTTGGAAACGACTCCGGAGAGGAGACTCCATCCGAACTGTCCCATAGCGAAAATCCAGAGTAATTTGTTTGTGATTGGCTTTAATTGTTTCATTTGTTTTGAATCCTTTCAAAGAAATAGTGCGAAACTATTATAGCGCGTTCAGTGTCCGAATGACAATTATCAGTAGTATCTAAGCTGAATGGGAAGTTTTTGTTGAAAATGAACATATCTAAATATAGTTCAAACATAATCATATTAACGATTTATTTAAAAAAGGTGTTGACTTATTTTTCAGATTTGATATTATATAAAAGCTGTCGCTGATAAACAAGCGGCAGCGAAAATAAGATAGATGCGGAAGTGTCGGAATTGGCAGACGAGCAAGACTAAGGATCTTGTGATGGCTACATCGTGAGGGTTCAAGTCCCTTCTTCCGCACTAAAAACCGGATAGCGAATGCTATCCGGTTTTTTAGTGCGGAAGAGGGACTTTATATACATGCTTTTGTAATGTTTATGTAATGCTTGGTTTTGTAAAATAATTCTGTATGCAAACTATTCCCGTACAAGCTACTATTATAATATATGAAAATGAATAGTAGGAGACAGATGTAAATGATTAGTGAGATTAGAACGATCAATCTTATCTTCGCTGTTGCCGGGCTTGTGCTTTCAATACTTGGGCTGATACAGACAAGGATTGGACACAATTTCGATGGTAAGACCAGACACTTTTTCACAGTGTTGTTTGGCACGCTTCAGATATATGTTCTATGCATTCTGATAAGGGAAGTGATATATGATCTTCAGGGATATGGCTGGGCGTTTTTATCAAAAGTCGTAATTTTTGGCCAGGCCTTTTTTGCATCTCTTTTAACAATCCTGATAACTATTTTTGTACTGTTTCAGAGCGGCGAAAAAAGATGGATGAAAAACGGCATATTTTATACATCCGCAGTATTGTGGTGTATTTACAATATACTGCTTATAAGCAATCTGTTCACAGGAAGAAGCTACCGCATTGATAATGACAACAGCTATCAGAGAGGACCTTACTTTTCACTTTTAATAATACCTACAGTGCTTATCATGCTTGTGAATCTTTTTGCGGTTTGGAAGAAGAGAAAAAAGCTCTCCGAACGCCAAAGGACTGCTTTTGCGGTTTATGCAATAGTTCCGATGATATCCATGATTTTACAGGCAATATTTTTCGGAGTACACCTTATTGCGCTAAGTACGGTTGTGGCCGCTCTTTTCATGATGATGTGCATTATGTCGGACCAGATGGAGCGGTATTATGCGACGGAAGCCGAAAATTCCAGGCTGAAAATCGATATTCTGCTTGCACAGATACAGCCTCATTTTCTGTTTAATTCGCTGACTGTAATAAAGCATTTGTGCACCGAGGATCCGGGGAAGGCTGAGAAGGCCATTGGGCAGTTTACAAATTATCTGCGCCACAATATGGATTCACTTACGACGGATAAGCCGATAGCCTTCGAGCAGGAACTAGAGCATGTGAAGGAATATGTGGCACTTCAGAAACTCAGATTCGGAGATGAATTGGGTGTTAAGTACGACCTTAAGTATACGGATTTTTCATTGCCGACTCTAACCTTGCAGCCTCTTGTTGAGAATGCTGTAACCTACGGAGTAAGGAAAAGTGAGAGCGGCAGGGGAACGGTTACGATATATTCCGAAAAGTCCGGAGATGACGTAATTATCTGTGTTGAGGACGATGGACCCGGTTTTGATGAGAAAGATATAACTGATGTCTCCGGGCGTTCACACGCAGGCATAAGTAATGTGAGGGAAAGGATAGAGAGAATTTCAGGTGGGGAGCTAATTATTGATTCATGTAAAGGTGAGGGGACAAAAGCTATTATTAAAATTCCACTGGGGGAATTAGGAAATGCTGATTTTTGCAATAGATGATGAAGAAAAAGTATTGGCCGAGACCAGAGATGTGATCGCCAAGGCCGCAGGGGATGCTGATATTATCACTTTCAGCAGGGGCACATCGGCACTGGAAGCCATAAGAAAAGGGCAGCGTCCCGATTTTCTCTTCTCCGATATTGAGATTCCGGGGATGTCCGGACTGGAGCTTGCGATAAAGACCAAGGAGCTTTCGCCGGCGACCAGAATAGTATTTACTACAGGTTATGAAAAATATGCAGTAGAAGCCTTCAAGGTTAAGGCGCAGGGGTATCTGATGAAGCCCGTGACTGTTGAAGAGGTAAAAAAGGAGCTTGAATATCAGCCGGGAATAATACCGGAGCAGGATAAGCTTGTTGTAAAATGCTTCGGACACTTTGATGTATATTGGCACGGAGAGCCACTTATTTTTGCAAGAAAACAAAGTAAAGAACTTCTGGCATATCTGATAGACCGTGAAGGTGCTGCGTGCACAGCGGGAGAGATTGCGACAGCCCTTTGGCAGGAAGGCGCAGACAATAAGGCAGAACAGAACCGCATTCGTGTTCTTGTAAATGATCTTCGGAATACATTAAAAGATATAGGAATGGAAAACGTGCTCATAAGAGAGCACAGGGAACTGGCTGTAAGACGGGACCTTCTCGACTGCGATTACTACCGCCTGCTTGAGGGTGATATGGATGCTGTCAACGAGTATCACGGGCAGTACATGGCAGAGTACAGCTGGGCTGAGATGAAAAATGCAACAATACATTTTGGTAAGGATTGATTAATGAGTAAAGCTATAATAGTATATGCTTCAACCCACCACGGAAATACCAGGAAGGTGGTTGAAGCGATAGCAAAGGAATTTAATGTTGATGTAGTTGATGCAACTATGAAGCACGAGATGAATCTTAATGAGTATGATCTCATTGGCTTTGCATCCGGTATATACGGAGGACAATTCCACCAGCAGGTGAAGAATTTCGCGCAGGTAAATCTACCACAGAATAAGAAGATTTTTTACATAATGACGAGCGCTATGAACAGAGACTTCTCTAAATCAATGGAAGAGTCGATTAAGGGCAAAAACGCGGAGGTTGTCGGCACTTTCACCTGCCCCGGTTACAATACCTTCGGACCCTTCAAACTGATCGGCGGCACTGCAAAAGGACGCCCCAATGAGGAGGACCTGCACAAGGCGATAGAGTTTTTCAGGACAATAACTGTTTCATAATCAGTATTCCCATATAAAATGGTGCGAGTTTGGATTACCGGACTCGCATCATTTTTTAATGGAAAGTTTATGGAAATATCAGTATTTGAGCGGGTTTTGTAATGCTTATGTAATGGTGAGTAAGGCATAATTAACTTGTGTTCTGCATGATTTTGTAAAAGAACAGGATGATTTTTATGAAGTTGAAAGCAATACCGGAAGAAAACATGATGCTCTTAGCAAGTAGGCATATAGTGATAATAGGGGATTGCTTTTGCTGTGTAAAAGAATATAGGAATGATGATAAGCAGTCAGAATGGATGAGAATGAATAAAACTTGTCTAATCTGACTTTTTTATATTCTTATTTTTGTAAAGGAAGCGTTATAAAGTTTTTCTACGAATACAAAGCGGAATGTTCACTGCTAATGCAGCTATCGATAGATTCAAGAAAAGTTTTCTTATAAGGAGGTTTTCTTATGGTTCTTAGAGGTAAAGAAAAGATGCAGAAACAAAAAAGGGCAATAAGCAGTACTTTATTGTCAGTATTATTTGCACTTTCATTCATGTTACTAAGTGTTTTTAGTAAAGTGACTATAGTTAAAGCATCGTCGGGAAAAGTCTATACAGCTGATCTTGAGCAAATGGGAGAAACTTCATACAATCCTCAAGTCACATATGAGGAAAATGGACAAAAACACAGAATTTCCAAAGGCAATTTCTTCAAAACAGGAGACATACTTAAAGCAGGTAATAAGCCTATTTATTACAATAATGGAGTAGTAACTGACCAGAGAATCGAAAGTGGAAATTCGATCACCTTTGATAAAGATTACGTCTTTGACGGTGTTTCAGCTTATGCGTCAATCGGTACTCAGGTTGTGGTGACAGAAGCGAAGTTTAACTCAATAACTATAAATGATTCATCAACAACGGTAAACGGTACACAATACGTAAGTTTTAACATCAATTCCAACATATCTGACCGCAGTGTTACTGCTGTAAAAGCTACTATAACTGAAGGCGCAGATGTAATAGTGCTATACGCAAATGCGACAACGCAATTAACAGAAAATGATGAGATCACGGATAGAAGTTTTTATGTCAAAGGACTTAAGGTTGGCACAGGCAAAATCAAACTGACCAGTGTCTATGACCCGACAAAAACAGCGGAATGCACGATCACAGTTGGCCCCGAATTATTTAACATCTGGATTGGGAGTGATGACAACAGAGTTACTGCAGAACACACTTCAGGTGACGGTTGGAGTTTTGATAGTAGTTCCAATACGCTTACTCTTAATGGATTTGTATATGAGGGTGAAGGAACACGTGGTTCCAACTACAGTACCAGTTATAAAAGAGCAGGAATTTACACTAGTACCAGAGATAAGCTAACAATCAAACTTATCGGAAATAATAGTATTAAATGTACTGCAAAATCATCAATAAGCAGTGGCATTAATTCCGATTCATCTGAAGAAATAGTATTTACAGGAACAGGAAGTCTGACTACACAGGGACTTAATGGGCAAATGGAAAATCATGGTATATACGCCAACCAAGTTACTATCGAGCAAGATTGTGAGGTAACATCTATTGGTGGAAATGAAGACAGATCCTGTGCCATCTATGGTAATGTAAAAAATTATGCTTCGGGAGAGGGCTACAGCAACGCTGAAGGAACAGAGGGAAAGAAGTTTATTGCTGTAAATAAAAATGGCGATAGGCTGGATTATAAGAGAGTTCAGTTCCCGTTAACTAAAGCAAAAGTTGTAACCGCACCTACAGCAAAAAATCTCAAAGAAACAGAATCTGCCCAGGAGCTTGTTGAAGCAGGAAAAGCCGAAGGCGGCACAATGCAGTATGCGCTTGGAAAGGATGCAAAAACAGCACCGACAGACGGATATAGTGCTTCAATTCCAACAGAAACAAAAGCCGGAACTTATTACGTCTGGTATAAGGCTGTTGGCGATGAGGAACATAGTGATTCAGATCCTGCATGCGTGGAAGTAGTCATAAAAAAGGCCGTAAAAGACGGTGAGATAGAAACAAATGTAGAGCAAAAAGATGATACACCACAAGCTAAAGTAGAAGGAATTACTACTGATCTGGTTGAAGGTGTCATGACAGAAGAAGAAAAATCAAAAGTAAACGCCGGAAATGATGTTTCACTTACATTGACAATGACAAATATAGATTCGTCAGTGTCAAATACTGAGAAGGAACTGTCTCAGACTACAATAGCCAAAAAGAATAAAAACGCTGTGGTTGGAATGTATTTTGACATGTCATTGTGGCTGAAAATCGGATCAGACTATACAAGGAAGGTAACAGAAACCGGTAAGAAGACCTTTACAGTTACATTGCAGGTTCCTGAACAGTTCAAAGCGCCGGCAGGAGTGAATAGAAAATTCTATATAATACATATCCATAACAAAGTTGCCAAGATTATTGCAAACACGACAAAAATGTCAATTCCGATTGAGATAGACGGACTTTCTACCTTTGTTCTGGCATATTCTGATACGGAAGACACTGAGGAAAGCAATACTATTTTCTATTCAGGCGTCAAGATAACTCAGAAAGATGGAAAGATTGGAATTTCATGGGATAAGACTAAGGGAGTAGCAAAGTATGAAGTATATGCAACCTACTGCGGAACCAAATATCCCAAGAAGGCAACAGCTACAACAAAGAAGAACACCGTAACAATAAAAAAGATAAACGGTAAGAAGATCAACTTTACGAAGAACTTTAAGCTCTATGTTGTTGCATATGACAGTGATGGAAATCAGGTTGGAAAGACTGTTTCAGCCCACTTCGCAGGAAAAGACAACAAGAAATTTGAGAATATCAAAACGCTTAAGCTTTCAACAAAGACCATAACTGTAGCTGTCGGAAAGACTTCTAAAATCAAGGCATCAACGACCCTTGAAAAAGGCAAGAAGAAAGAGCTTTCCGATAACCATGCAGCAAAATTCCGCTACAAGTCAACCAATAAGAGCATTGCAACGGTTGATAAGAATGGAAAAGTAACAGGCATAAGTGCAGGAAAATGTACTATATACGTATATTCCAAGAACTGCCTTGCAAAGAAAGTAACTGTAACTGTTAAATAATGATAGATTAGGAGGTTAGAGAATGAAGAAGATAAAAACAGTGTTTGGAATTTTCTTGATGATGCTCTTGGTATTATGGCTGACACCTGCTGTAAATATTACAGCTAAGGCGGCTTCATATACGTCATTACAAGTAGATGATCATCTAGCAGTATATGATCAAATCAGTTATGGCTCCGCATCATTAAAATTTGGGAATATCGAGGGGCTTACTGAATTAAGTAGTGGTACGTTGACTTTGAGAACCGGAAACTATAATAGCGGAACAAATAGTTACACAGTGGCGTATAGTACTGACGGAAACTACTATGTATTTGTGGATCAAGCAAATACAGTTTATGGTCTTAGTAATAGAGGAGCATTTAAAGAGGATTTATCAGAAGGACTTGAAGTTCAAAGTGTAGAGAATGGTGTTATAACGTTTGCGCCATATTTACCATCACATACTCTTACATATAAATATGATTCTGATAATCCTCAATATCCGGATTATGTAGTCAACGATGCAAACAAAAGATCAAAAGCACTGACTTCAATGCCTGCGGGTTGGATAGCTCCTGAGGGGAAAGTGCTTTGCGGATGGCTATTTCATAATGCAACCTGGGGCGAAACTGCACTAGGTGCACCAATCTCAATAACCAAGGACGGTATATATGCAACACCTTTATGGGTAGAATCATATGGGTTATGGGTTGGTGATACAGCTGTTACTAAAAACAAGAAATCCGATTATGGCTGGAGTTATGATCCTGATAGTAATACGTTGACATTAAATAATTTCTTTTATAGTGGAGTAGGACATAATGATAATGCAGAAAATCCTCATTATGGCGGGATTTATTATGATGGTGAGGATCCTCTAAAAATCCAGATTAGTGGAAATAACAGTATAGAAAATACACATACTGCGAATTTACCATGCGGTATTTACAGTACAAAAGACGTCACTATAAATGGCACAGGAACTCTTGAAATTGTGGCATCAAGTTATACTAAATCACAAGGTATTTGGTGTGATCAGGCGGCTTTTACCCAAAATAGCGGAAATATAGTTATGAGGACAACCAGCAATGGAATATATGCAAAAAAAGGTGCTCAGATTAACGGTGGAAGTCTTGATGTATATGGAAATTATGGAATAACAGGAGACGAGAAAAATTATAAGCTAGTCATAGGTTCTGATGTTGAATCAGTAGTTATTTCAGGAGAGGGAAAGGCTACAGATTTTCCTGTAATTAATGCATTGAAAGGTACTGGATGGACAGATAAGGATGGAACTCAAGGCGAAGCAGATATAGAAATCAGTACTACAGGACAGGCTTTGACCTATAAAAAGGTTCAATTTTTGCCGGCTAAGTCTATGGCTACAGTAGTTAAAGAACCTACAGCAAAGGCTGATTTGACTGAAAATGGTTCTGCACAGGAACTTGTAACTGCCGGAACAGCCGATGGTGGTACAATGCAGTACGCGCTTGGTACAGATGCAAAAACAGCACCAACAGACGGGTATAGTACAGCAATACCCACTGGAACAAAAGCCGGAAATTATTATGTATGGTACAAAGTTGCAGGAGATGACTCTCATAAAGATTCTGATCCGGCATGCATAGAAGTTAAGATAAAAGAAACGAATAACGATAGTACTATTGAAACAAAAGTAGAGAAAAAGGACGATGTTCCTGAAGCAAATGTAGAAGGGCTTGATTCTGAACTTGCT